>JAKSIS010000013.1 GCA_024398665.1 Bacteroidaceae bacterium | reverse complement strand
CCACATATGCCGCATATAAACATGGCAACAATATACAAATAGAATCTCTTCATGTGGTGATGTTTCAATTTGTGTGTCTAGTTTAATGTCCAGTTCACATTTAATGCATCCATACGACAAGGATGATATGCAAAGAATAATTGTTTTCTCATTGTTCTACAATATGCGCTACTTCAAATTTGAATCCCTTCAGCTTTTCAGTTTCAACCATGCGCCTGAACTTTTGAGAGCAGAAATACAATGGTTCGTAATAGAGATAACCACGGCTTACCCCAAACACCTGCCGGCTTATAAACAAATCATTTTTTTCTATTGAATTCGAGTTGACAACCGATGCTTCCGCCAATACATCTCCACAAAAAGCACCACATTTTTTACATCGTAGAGATGTGCCATCAGGAGAAATATATCCGTCCCGAAGTTCTGGATACAATGG
Source organism: Bacteroidaceae bacterium (assembly GCA_024398665.1). Taxonomy (GTDB): domain Bacteria; phylum Bacteroidota; class Bacteroidia; order Bacteroidales; family Bacteroidaceae; genus Colenecus. The sequence goes on along the minus strand of JAKSIS010000013.1, from coordinate 48,024 downwards.
ATGAACATTGATTTCCGTATCACTTGATATCTCAAGTTTTTCTTTGATGATTGGATAAAAATACCCAATAGTATTCATCTGTATATAATTCATTCCTGCCAGATTATAATCAACAAAACAATTTACAAGTTTTTCTGTTACAATTGTTTCTCCCGCATAAGTGCGTATCCAATCAGCCGACTTCGGCAGTCTGCTTTTATGAATATTCAAATGAGAAATCAATTTCCTACCGGAATTACATTCAGGACAACAACCGGAATAATCATATTCTGTTCCACATTCTTCTCCGCAAATCATTATAGTCCTTGTTGGAATAATCCTAAGTATTTTTACGGAATCCAATTCAGATTTTGTATAATGAAATTCATACCATGCTGAGCTAATGAAGTTTTCTGTTCTTATAAAGTTATTTTTGTTAGTCTGTTCCTTAAAAAAAAGTTTGAGTACTTCTATTCTTTCGTCTGGAACAAGTATTCTACCTTCATAGATTTCTCCATATCCTCCCAAAAGAGTTCTCTCATTCTCATTCAGCAAGTTTTTTATGTCTTGTCCACAAAACCGAAATATCAAAAAATGTTTCATTTGTTCAATAGTTTGGAAGGGGATACTTTTTATATACTTTCTGCATTACTTTTTTGAAGACTGTATCATGCAACAGATTCGTTGAACTGGAAAAGGAGATTGGAATTCATCGGGTTCACGTTATTTTACCGTCACCGTAACTTTCTGCAGCTGTGTCAGGTCCGATGTGCCGCCGTAGTACACTTCGTACTTACCGGGAAGAGGTGTCATTACATTGTGGCCTGTATCGAACCATTCGAAACTGTTCCAGTCCAGATCAATTTTCACCTGGGCTGTTTCCCCTTTCATGACCGCAACGCGTCTGAAGGCGCGCAGTGCGTGTGACGGGCCATCATTGTCCTTGAGGCGTTTCACATATACCTGAACCACTTCCTGACCGTCCATCGGACCTGAATTGGTTACCGGAACGGTCAGGGTAACAGAACCGCCCTTGGCTACAGTGTTTCCGCTCAGGCGGGCCTTTCCGTATCTGAACGTGGTGTAACTGAGGCCGTGACCGAACGGGAACAGTGGCTTTTCAGTCATATAGCGGTATGTGCGTCCCTTCATTGAATAGTCCTCAAAGTCAGGCAGCTGCGAGGTGGATTTGTAGAATGTGACAGGCAGACGGCCGGCGGGGTTGTACTGTCCGTAAAGTACTGATGCGACTGCCGTGCCTCCCTCCTGCCCCGGATACCAGGCCTGCAGGATTGCGTCACAGCTGGGAGCGGCATCAGTCAGCGCTACAGCTGAACCGGAGAAATTCACGAGCACCACCTTGCGGCCGGCGGCCTTCAGGGCCTTTACCAGTTCGGTCTGCGCGTCAGGAAGCTCAATTGCAGTGCGGTCACCGCCCTTGAATCCGGGAATGGACACAGGCATCTCCTCACCTTCAAGAGCCGGGGAAATGCCGCCTGCAAAGATCACCACATCGGCACCGGCGGTGGCTGCAACCGTACTTGCCACAGTTGTCTCCTTCTCATATCCCAGGTCAAACTGCAGCGATGCCTGACCGCTCAGACTGGCAAAGGTTATTCTTATATCATAGTCCCTTCCTGCCTGGGCCTTGAGCGTGTAAACTTTTTTCAGTTCATCACCATTCTTTCCGGTCACAACTTTGCGGCCGTCTATGAACAGTTCGGCATTGCCCTGGTTCTGCATGAACATGGCAACGTCACCGTCTTCCAGTGCATGGAATACCGCATTGTATTCTGCCGCAAAGTTCTCAAGGTTCACGTTCGGAGCGAACACCGTTGCTCCGGCAGTGGAGAAACGCAGGGGTGTGGTATTGTGACGCAGCACATCGGGTTCACCCGTTCCGCGGGCGCTGTTCCAGTATTTGGCATCGAAGCCCTGCATGCCGCCGGCACTGCACTGGCTGAAAAGGCTCTCAAGGGAGAATGAATTGCTGGCGTAGTCGCAACCGCGCATGTATGTGACGTTACCTGCACCGGCCACGGCCTTTATGCCTTCAAGCAATGTAACCGTATGATTGGGAAAACCGTTGTAGTTGCCCCACTGCATGACCGAATCATTCGCATTGGGACCCATGACAACCACTTTCCGGCCTTTTTCCAACGGCAGGACACCGTTGTTCTGCAGCAGCACCATGCTTTCCTGAGCCATTTTCAAGGAAAGCCCCACATGTTCTTTACACGCCACTGTACTGTAAGGAATTTTATTCCATTCTACAAGGTCGTTGTCAAATTCGCCAAGATCAAAACGCGCCGTCATGAGACGGACAAGCGATCGGTCTATGTCCGATTCCCTGACCAGCCCTTCTTTCACAGCCTGTTCAAGCGACGCGTATGAGCTGCCGCATTCCAGGTCTGTACCGGTGGTTACAGCCTTCGATGTGGCGTGAACGGCATCAGGTTCGGTATTGTGGTGCCCTGCGGTAAAGAAGTCATTTATTGCCCAGCAGTCCGATACGACTATCCCCTTATAACCCCACTCGTCACGAAGTATCTGCTGCAGAAGCCTGTTGCTGCCGCAGCACGGTTCGTCCTCAAAGCGGTTGTAGGCACACATGACCTCACGAACTCCCGCTTCCTGGACAAGCACCCTGAATGCCGGAAGATACGTTTCACGCAGATCTCTTGGATCAATGTTTTCTGCATTGAAGACATGCCGGTTCCATTCCGGACCGCTGTGAACCGCGAAATGTTTGGCGCAGGCATGCAGCTTGTCATATTTCGAACCGGCAGGCCCCTGCAGGCCGGTCACCACCGAATACCCCATGCGGGAAGTCAGGTACGGGTCTTCGCCGTATGTCTCCTGGCCGCGTCCCCAGCGAGGGTCACGGAAGATGTTTATATTCGGAGTCCAGAATGTAAGTCCCTGATACCTTTCAAGGGGACCGCCATCCAACTGCCGAGCATATTTGGCACGCGCCTCGTCACTGACGCATGTAAAGACATCAAATAGCAGTGCGTCGTCAAAACTGGCTGCCATTCCTATGGCCTGCGGGAAAACGGTGGCAAGGCCGTTGCGCCCCACTCCATGAAGAGCTTCGCTCCACCAGTCATACTTCCTTATTCCGAATTCGGGTATTGCAGGAGACGAATTCTGCATAAGTGAAACCTTCTGTTCCAGACTTAGACGGCTGACAAGGTCAGCAGCCCTCTCCTGGGACTTCAAAGAGGGATTCTGATAAGGCAATGTCTGCGACTGGGCGCAGAAAAAGCAGAATGCACATACAAGTGCGGCCGGTATTCTTTTCATAGTATCGCAAATATATTAAATTTGCAGTCAGCAAATGAAATCAGATATGAAAAAGAAACTTACCGCACTGCTGATAGCCGCAATGATGCTGTCAGCTCCTGTCATTAATGCTGCTGAAATGCGCCGTCCCATCAGCAATGAGATGCCCATGTGGCTCATTCATCTTGATACGTGGAACTACCCTGATCCGGAGCGTATCATTGAACTTATCCCCAAGGACATACTGCCGTTCTGCGTGTTCAACATTTCCCTGTCAGCCAGCGACAATGTCTGCTGCAGCGGTCCGAATGTCTGCGATTCATGGCTCAAGGCGTGCGCCGCAAAGAACGTATGGTGCACCGTGCAGTGCGCGTCAGGCGGTCACAGCCGCTTTTCGGACTTTGACCTTACTTATTATGAAAGGTACTACAACGAATACCCCAATTTCATAGGCTGGAACTTTGCGGAACAGTTCTGGGGATTCGGTGAGGACGGAACCCCCACTTTCCCCGAACGTCTGGCACTGTTCGGCGAACTGCTCAAACTGGGGGAAAAGTACGGCGGATATCTGATAGTCAGTTTCACGCAGGCCGAATATTCGGCTGACATGATGCCCATAGCCTACATGAAGCGCAACAGGAACGTGTGCGAGCAGCTGACCAGCCACCCCGAAAATTTCATATGCTGTGAAAAGTACACCATGCCGCGCGGCTTCTTCGAAATAGAAAGCAACTGTCTGGGCGCATGGCTGGGCGGCTATGCAGGCCAGTACGGTATAAGGTTCGATGAATGCGGATGGGCCACAAGCGACACTGATGCCGATCCCTTCGTCACCGCATCGGGGGCCATTCCCATCATGGAGCACATGATGCTGACGGGTGAAACCGTTACTGACGGTCCTGAACTTATCTGGCAGCAGGATACACGTGAGACCGGCCGTATAGGCACATCGGACGGCTATTCCCGCCGTGCATGGGATTTCTACCCTCAGTTCGTGAACATAAACATTGATGAATTCCGCAAGTTCATTGACGGAACCGTACGCATACTGACACGCAGCGAAGTCATTGACCGTACAAAGATATGCGTAGTCAACGACCTGAACAACGGCAACAAGGAAGATGACTACACCACGCCCAAGACCATGTTCCACGGTCTGTACCGTCAGGATTATGACGGCAATGAGAACGACCCCATAGCATCAAACAAATGGTGGATGAAGAAGACTGGCCGGTATCCCACCTTCCCGCAGGTTTACGGCCTTCTGGACGATGATGCTAAACGCCTGATTGCAGTAAAGAAATCGGAATACAGCAAACGCTGGCCCGATACGGCATCGAAAGTGGCCGAATTCAACTCTCTGTTCCCTCAGGTCAGTACCGGTGACATATACGCGGCACATGCGGAAAACACATGGATGACATACAACCCCTACCAGTACGAATACAGCGGCAGTACGGTACGCACTTCAACGAAAAGGGCAAAGGGCAATGTGCCGTTCCTCTACAACACCGCATCAAGCATCAGCTTTGACTATGCCCCCTATTCTATGGGCGTTATGAAGGAATTTCCTGACAGCCTGCTGCTGTATCTGAGCAACTACAGGACCAGCGGCGGCGCTGAATATTCCCGTCAGACTGACACCATATGGATTTACGGTGCAGAGGAAGAGCCAGCAGTCAGTTGGAACGACCGCGGAAAGCATTCGGCAAGCACAGTAACATCAACATATGAGAACGGGGTTCTGAAGCTGGCAGTCAAGCACAACGGTCCGCTTGAAATAGGTCTCAAGGTGCAGGGCAATGCTTCAGGACGTCTCACGCAGTGGACTCCGGCAAACATCCGTATCCCCGCAGCTCCGCCCGTCTACACCGGTGTACGCCAGTATGAAGGTGAATTCTTCGATTACAAGAATGGTGCCGGACTTACCACGAACGGCTACAACAGTTCGTACAGCAACTATTACGGACAGGGTTACATGACCATGGGAAGCAACAGCAACGCCATGGCACGTGACACCATATGGACGGACCATGAAGGCGAATACAACGTTGCATTGCGCTACAGGAGTCCGCAAAGTACGAATCTCTATCTGAGCGTAAACGGTGAACGCAAGCTTCTCAGCATAAAATCATCATTCAGCAGTTCCTGGAACACCGCCGGTGCGGACTTCAGTCTTAAGAAAGGTGCCAACGTTGTGGTGATAAGTTACAGCGGATCAGCCGTCAATACGGCCATTGACTGCATTCAGGTAACTGACCTGGCAGCCGCCGTCACGCCATGGGTCAGTCTGTCAGCGTCTTCGCTTGCCGCCCCTGCCGTCCAGTCCGGCGCCGCATCAACGGCAAAAAGCACGCTCACAGTCACATCGGCCGGCATATCGGACTCCATCAGAGCATATGCTGACAACGATGCGTTCATTGTAAAAGTGCGCAAGCCCAAGGCTCAGACCGCATACGTTGACATCAGCCTTGATTCCTCTATGCCTGTCGCTGACTACAGCGGCACACTGACAGTGGTGGCCGACGACATAGTACGCCGTATTCCCATCAGCGGTTCCGTAACCCCGGGGAAATACACATACGTATATGATTTCGAATCCGATGCAGCCAGAACTTCAGCCAGCATCACAATAGCAAAAGGCATAGGAAAAGGATCAAAGTGCCCGGTAACAGGCGGTGTTGTCAGCTATACCGACAATTCCGGCCGTACCAGCAACATGGTCAGGATATACACCTGTGACAACACGCGCAACGGCAGCGGAGTGCTGAATCTTACAAAGTTCACCAGCCAGGCCACAGACTACAGCGTCACATGGCGCCAGGTGCTGATTGGAAGCGGTGACTACAAGAACGGCGTCCTGCTGCGCGGTGACAACACCATGGTGGGCAATTCGTCCGACAAGGGATATACACAGGGCATTTACGCAGGGTATTATCTCAGCGTTTACAACCACGGCACGGCTACTGACGTGAGAATCTACAAATCAACCGCATCGACTTCCCTGAACATGATGACACAGAAAGGGATTGACCTGTCTGTCAGCACAGGACAGAGCGTGTGGTACCGTGCATCAGTCAGCGGCACGACAAAGGTCAGCCTGAAACTTGAGTATTCGACTGACGGAAAGAACTGGAAGACCGCCACATCGACCACTGACGAATCGAATCCGTTCCAGATCGGCGCCACACAGTACGTATGGGGACTGGCCGCATCACGTGCCGATTTCCTCATTGACGACATCACGTTTGAAGGTACCACATATGACGAGACCGTTCTCAGTGTCCGCGAACCTGAATATGCCCGCCGCAGTACGGGACTTGTATATGACATGTTCGGACGCTCTGTAGGAACTGAATCCGATCTGGACATGCTGCCTGCAGGCATATACATCCTGGACGGCCGCAAGATTGTCAGGTGATTTTACTTTCCGCATCGGACCGTATCTATAATATAGGACAATGATGAAAGCTATGAAGAGGATAATGTTATTTGCCGCATGTCTGGCTGCAGCAGCCGGAATGCGCGCCGCCGGTCCGAAACTTACTGACGGCGAACAGTTCAGATACGGTCTGTATATAGGTCCGGTCCGCGCAGGCGATGCCGTACTGAGTACGAAATCCGTAACGTATAATGGTGAAAAGGCATACAGTATGCAGCTGATAGGACACACCACAAAGGCTGCAGACAAGATTTACAGCCTGCATGACACTCTGACTTCAATACTGGACTCCGACGGCACCCCGCTTGAATACCGCAAGTATGCCCATGAAGGTGACAGGAATGTAAGTGAGAAGTCCGTCTTCACCAGATCGTCCGACGGAAAATATGTGACAAAACTGCGCAAGGTCTACACTGACGGACATGTCAGGGAGAACCAGGAGACCGGCACAAGTCAGGTCTATGACCTTATCAGCATCATGACCATGACCAGAAACATGGACACAAGGAATCTGTACGTTGGCAAGCGCATTGACATACAGATTGTTGACGGGGCTGACATTCTCCATGACTGTTTCGTTTACAATGGCCGTGAAACGCTTAAGGTCAACGGGGAAAAAGTCCAGTGCCTGGTATTCAATGTGGTTGAACCGAAAATTGAAAAGGGCAAGACCAGGGATTCCGATGTTTTGACTATATTTGTGTCCGATGATGACAGGCGCACCATTGTACAGCTTGAAATAAACCTTGGTTTCGGTGCAGTCAAGGCAAAACTTCAGTAAGAATAACGCAACTAACCTAATAACAGACTATTTATGAGAAAAATGGCAATTGCTGCTGTCATGCTTGCAGCAGTCAGTCTTTCAGCCGGTGCAGCAAAGAAAGACAAGAACACTGAGATACTTTACGGAGTGAAGTCAGGTGTCATCACATTGGCTCCGAACCAGAACATGATGGGTGGCGGCGGCCGCGGAATGGGCGGTTTCGGCGGAGGTATGATGATGGGCGGCATGGGCGGCCAGATGGGAGCCATGGGCGGATTCCAGGGCGGTCAGATGGGTGGCCAGATGGGTGGCCAGATGGGCCAGCGTCCGCAAGGTGGTCAGGCTATGCAGGGCCAGCGCCCGCAAGGTGCTCAGAACGGTCAGGCCATGCAGGGACAGCGCGGCCCCGGAGCACAGGGTGCGCAAGGCGGTCAGGCTGCACAGGGCCAGCGTCCGGAGCGCGGTCAGGCAGCTGCAGGCGGTGAAGTTCCAATGGGTCGCGGCATGCGCGGCCAGAACGGAGATAACGCCCGCAACTTCAGTTTCGACCCAAGCCAGATGGAAACGAAGATATATTTCGATGACTATGGCCGCAAGACCGTCACAGTCACCAAAATGGGTGAAGAACGCACTACCCGTACCGTTGTCATTGACGGTTATACCTATACCATAAACGAGACCGAAAACACCGCAACGAAAATGCAGGCCGGTGCAAATATGGGCCGCGGCGGTATGATGGGAGGATTCGGCGGCGGTATGGGCGGCGGCATGATGACCGCCAACACCAAGACCCCCATTGACTGGGAGAACCTTGATGCCAAGACAATGAAGAAGAACAAGATCACTGACCTTGGTGAAGACGAAGTTGCCGGCATGAAATGCCACAAGTATCAGATCAAGTCAACTGACAATCAGGGATACACCAACCTGCAGACTGTATGCGTATACAAGAACATCGTACTCTCGACAGCAACTGAAAGTGAAATGTTCTCCACATCACAGAGCGCTGCAAAGTTTGAGGCATGTGACGTTCCCGCTTCACTTTTCCAGCTTCCTGAAGGCTGCCAGGTTACCGAAAGGAACTTTGGAGGCCGCGGCGGCATGGGCGGCGGATTCGGCGGCGGCATGGGCGGAGGTGACTTCGGTGGCGGCACCGGCGGTTTCGGCGGAGGCGGCTTTGGCGGAGGCGGCTTTGGCGGAGGTGACTTCGGCGGATTCTGATTCTCATAATCTTATATTGACATGCTATTCGACAGTATAACATATTCCAACCGCCGCAGGATCCTTAAGGAAAAGGTAGGCAGCGGTCTTATTGTACTTCTGGGCAACAACGGTGCCCCGTGCAACTATCCGGCAAACGGATACACATTCCGTCAGGACAGCAGTTTCCTGTACTATTTCGGCCAGGAGCGTGACGCACTTGCCGGAGTCATAGACATTGATGCGGACCGTGAATGGCTTCTCGGTGATGACATCGACATTGAAGACATAATCTGGACCGGTTTTGTACCGTCAGTCGCTGACCTTGCCGCTCAGGTGGGTGTCGCCAGCAGCGCTCCATTCGGCAAACTTGCGGAAATGGTGGCATCGGCCTTGAAGAAAGGTCAGAAAGTCCATTTCCTGCCGCCCTACCGTCATGACCACATGATTCTTTTGGGCGATATGCTGGGCATACATCCGCTAAAGACACGCGATGCCGCATCGCTGCAGCTCATAAAGGCTGTCGTCGACATGCGTTCCGTCAAGTCCGATGCTGAAACAGCTGAAATTGAACGCGCCATGGCCATAGGTTACAGGATGCACTGCGGCGCAATGAAGGCATGCAGGCCGGGAGTAACAGAAAAATCCATCGGCGGTCTTATGGAAGGCATTGCCATGACCTACGGAGCCAAGGTTTCGTTCAACAGCATAGTATCGATGCATGGCGAGATTTTCCACGGAGACCCATCTCTGAAACCGCTTGAAGACGGGCGTCTCCTGCTGGTTGACGCCGGTGCTGAAACCGTCAACAACTACTGCAGCGACAACACCCGCACAATGCCTGTAAACGGCCGGTTCACCACAAAGCAGCGCGAAATCTATTCCATTGTCGAAGCATGCCATGACCTGACGATAGCCAAGGCTCATCCGGGCTACAAATGGATGGACATGCATCTTGACGTATGCCGCCTTATGACAGACCGCCTGAAGGAACTTGGTCTGATGAAAGGCGATACTGAGGAAGCGGTTCAGGCAGGCGCACATGCCATGTTCCTGCAGCACGGACTGGGCCATATGATGGGCATGGACGTACATGACATGGAAGGTCTGGGACAGATTCACGTAGGATTTGATGAAGAGGTACGTCCTTCAACGCAGTTCGGCACCAACTGCCTGCGCTGCGGACGCCGTCTGCAGCCAGGTTTCGTTATGACTGACGAACCGGGAATCTATTTCATTCCCGCACTTATTGACAAGTGGAAGGCTGAAAAGATGCACACACAGTTCATCAACTATGACAAGCTGGAAGAGTACCGCGACTTTGGCGGTATACGCATTGAAGATGACATCCTGATTACGGAAACAGGCTGCCGTGTACTGGGCAAGGACATCATCCCCTATCATCCGGACGATGTTGAAGCTTTCATGGCCTGAGTTCCTGACCGGGCTGACAATCAGAAAAGCATCTCATTCCAGAGGTGCTTTTTTTTGTATCTTTGCAGCATGACACTGCGAGAACTGAAAGTTGGAGAGAGCGCCCGTGTGCTTGAAGTGGCTGGAGAAGGAGCCTTGCGCCAGCATTTTCTGGACATGGGCATACTGCCCGGCACTGTGGTCCGCGTATTGAAACTGGCCCCTATGGGTGACCCCATGGAACTGCTGGTACGCGGTTGTGTACTGTCGCTGCGCATGTCTGAAGCCGATGAAATAACCGTAGCCCCATGCATGACACAGCCATCATCGGACAGTGTCAGTAAAGATGTCAACTTTGGCTACAACCTGTCCCTTCATGAGCACAACGCTCATCCAGGTCTGGGTGAAGCCGGAAAATATCATGACTCCACGCACGAACACCCGATTCCTGAAGGTCGGGCTATGGAGTTCGCAATAGTAGGACAGCAGAATTGCGGCAAGACTGCGCTTTTCAATGCTCTGACAGGATCCAGCCAGCATGTAGGCAATTTCCCTGGCATGACAGTCGAACGCCATGACGGTCAGTTGAAAGGCCATGAAAATACCATTGTATCTGATCTTCCTGGACTGTGCTCGCTCATGACGTACAGCAATGAGGAGGAACTGTCACGCAATTTCATCCTGGAAAACAGGCCTGACTGCATAATCAATGTGGTCGATGCCACCAACATTGAACGCCATCTGTACCTGACTGAGCAGCTTATGGAACTTGGAATACCAATCGTGGTTGCTCTCAACATGATGGACGAACTGAGAGAAAGCGGCGGCTCTATACGAATCAACGAGATGGAAAAGTTCATGGGCGTGCCTGTGGTGCCGGTTTCTGTAACAAAAAACGAAGGCATTCAGGAACTTGTGGACCATGCCCTGCACATAGCCCGATACCATGAAGTTCCTGCGCGTCAGGATTTCTGCGACAAGGACGAATACGGAGGAGCCGTACACCGCTGTCTGCACAGCATTATGCATCTCATAGAGGACCATGCCGAAAAGGCCGGCATTCCGGTCCGATACGCTGCAGGCCAGCTGGTCTATGGCGACAAGGCTGTTCTTGATGCCCTGCAGCTGTCCGTGAACGAACAGGAGATGCTTGAGCATATTGTGCTTCAGATGGAACAGGAACGCGGTCTGGACCGAAACGCGGCCATTGCTGACATGCGCTACACGTTCATTGACCGTCTGTGCGGTCAAACTGTCATCAAGCCCTCACAGAGCATCCAGTACATCCGCAGCAAGCGCATTGACCGTATTCTGACAGGCCGATGGACAGCCATTCCCATTTTCATTCTGATAATGTGTATGGTTCTGTGGCTCACTATTGACGTGTTGGGTTCACCGCTTCAGGAAATTCTTGCAAGGTGGATTGATGCACTAAGCGGCATTGTCTGTTTAGGGCTTGAAAGGGCGAATGTCAGTCCTGTAATAGTTTCACTTGTCAGAGACGGCATATTCGGAGGTGTCGGTACTGTGCTCAGTTTCGTTCCGATAATAGTGGTGCTGTTCTTCTTCCTGAGTCTGATTGAAGATACAGGGTACATGTCCCGCATTGCGTTCGTCACAGACAAGAGCCTGCGCAAACTTGGCCTGTCAGGACGCTCAATAATCCCGCTGCTAATCGGTTTCGGCTGTAGTGTTCCTGCTGTGATGGCCGCAGGTACGCTTCCATCGGCCCGTGACCGCCGTATGACAATTCTGCTCACACCGTTTATGAGCTGCAGCGCCAAGATTCCCATTTACGGTTTCTTTGCAGCGTTCATGTTCCCCGGACACGGCGGTCTGGTACTGGCTGCACTGTATCTTCTCTCACTGCTGGTTGGAGTCGTGGTGGCGCTGGGCGCCAAATTGCTGCACCGCAACTATCAGGCTGCACCGTTTGTAATGGAGATGCCCAACTACCGTCTGCCGGGACTCAGAAGTGTAGGCCACCTGCTGTGGGACAAGACGCGTGACTTTGTAGAGGGTGCCCTCAGCGTAATACTCATATCGACTGTAATAATATGGCTGCTTCAGTCACTGGATTTCAGATTTCAGTTCGTACAGGACAGCCAGGACAGCATGATGGCATGGATTTCAGGAATACTTACACCTCTTTTCCGCCCCATTGGTCTGGATGACTGGAGAATTGTCACTTCACTGATCTGCGGATTCATGCGCAAGGAAAGTGTCGTTGCCACAATGGACCTTCTGGGTATAGAAACCATACTGAGTCCGGCATCGGCTGTGGCTATGCTGCTGTTCTGTCTGCTTTATACGCCATGTGTGGCAGCCATAAGCAGCATACGCCGTGAACTGGGAGCACGATGGGCTTTGTGGGTGATTCTGTTCCAGTGCGTTGTGGCATGGGCCGTAGCATATTTGGGATATGTTATTTGCGCAATTGTGCTATGAACGCCGCAACCATTATTGTAATTGTCATTCTGGCCGCAATGATTACACTGGCTATCATTGCCATTGTCCGCAGCCGTAACCGCTGTTCCTGCTGCAGGCGGAATGACACCTGTCCACTCCGCAAACAACTTGACAGACAACACGACCGGATATGAAAAAAGGGAACCGAAGTTCCCCTTTTTCATTTATTCCCACTCGATTGTTCCTGTAGGTTTCGGAGTCAGGTCGTAAAGTACGCGGTTGATTCCGGGGACCTCAGTCACAATACGGTTCGTAATGTGCTGCAGCAGTTCGAACGGAATGTTTTCAACGGTAGCCGTCATGGCGTCACGGGTGTTGACGGCACGTATGATTGCCGGCCATTCCCAGGCGCGCTTGTCATTCTTCACACCGGTTGACTTCATGTCGGGAACGACTGTGAAATACTGCCATACCTTACCCTCCAGACCGTTCTTTGCAAATTCCTCACGCAGAATGGCATCGGACTCACGCAGGGCCTCAAGACGGTCACGTGTTATTGCACCAAGGCAGCGCACGCCAAGACCGGGGCCGGGGAACGGCTGACGGTAAACCATGTTGTCAGGCAGACCCAGTTCGTGTCCTACAACACGAACTTCATCCTTGAAGAGGAACTTGATGGGCTCAACCAGTTCGAACTTCAGGTCTTCAGGCAGACCGCCCACATTGTGGTGTGACTTGACAGGACCTGATTCGATGATATCGGGATAGATTGTACCCTGGGCAAGGAAACTGATACCCTCCTGCTTGCGGGCTTCCTCTTCAAACACGCGGATGAACTCACCGCCAATTATCTTGCGCTTCTGTTCGGGATCTGAAACACCTGCAAGCTTGTCCAGGAAACGGTCAGTTGCGTCAACATAGACAAGGTTTGCCTTGAGTTCGTCACGGAAAACGCGTATCACCTGTTCGGCTTCACCCTTGCGGAGAAGGCCGTGGTTAACGTGAACGGATACAAGCTGCTGTCCTACAGCCTTTATGAGAAGAGCAGCGACCACTGATGAGTCAACACCTCCTGACAGGGCAAGAAGAACCTTTTTGTTACCGATCTGAGCGCGCAGGTCAGCGATCTGCCCGTCAATGAACTTCTTTGCCAGTTCGGGAGTTGTTATGCGCTCCATGCTGGCCGGACGTACATTTCCTGAAATCATAAATGGGTAAAATTTTATATGTAAAATTCAATGTGCAAAATTACAGCAAATGGAAAAAAGTCACACTTTCAGATATGTTATTTTTTAAAAAAAAAGAAGAGCGTCTCCATCCTGTTGAAAACAATGCAGAACAATTTCATCAAATAAGCAGTACCTTTGCAAAAAATTACGGAAAATATTCACTTAAAAATATATAACATGAAGTTAACCAATCAGTTAGAGCATTTTGAAGGTTTCATCTGGAAACGTGAAATTAACGTTCGTGACTTTATCCAGCACAACTACACCCCCTACACCGGTGACTCAAGTTTTCTGGCAGGACCATCGGAGAGGACACGCCGGGTATGGGACCGTCTTACTGAAATGTTCAAGATTGAAAGGGAAAAGGGAGTATATGATGCTGAAACACGCCTGCCCCAGTCACTGGACACCTACGGCGCAGGTTATATAGATAAGGAGAACGAAGTGATTGTCGGTCTTCAGACCGATGCCCCGCTGAAGCGCGGTATTTTTCCACGTGGTGGAATACGCATGGTTGAAACAGCCTTGAACGCATACGGCTACCAGCTGGATCCCGCAACAAAGGATATCTATACACGCTACCGCAAGACACACAACGAAGGCGTCTTTTCAGCCTACAACACTGACATACGCGCCGCACGCCATGCTCACATTATCACCGGCCTGCCTGACGCCTACGGACGCGGACGCATAATAGGTGACTACCGCCGCATTGCCCTGTACGGTGTAAACAATCTTATTGAAGAGAAGAAGCGCTTCCTTGAACGTCTTGACATTCAGGAAATGACTGAGGAATGCATACGCCAGCGTGAGGAGACATCGGAACAGATCAAGGCTCTGAAGGACTTTGTGAAAATGTGTGCGAACTACGGTTTCGACGTTACCCGGCCTGCACAGAACGCACGTGAGGCCGTGCAGTATGTGTATTTCGGATATCTGGGCGCAGTCAAGGACCAGGACGGAGCCGCCATGTCACTTGGACGCGTATCGACCTTCCTTGACATTTTCATTGAGAATGACCTTAGGAACGGCACACTTACTGAGTCCGAGGCTCAGGAACTCATTGACCAGCTTATCATCAAGCTGCGCATAGTCCGTTTCCTGCGCACACCTGAATACAACGACCTGTTCAGCGGCGACCCCGTATGGGTGACCGAATCGCTGGGCGGCATGGGCGTTGACGGCCGTACCATGGTCACAAAGACCAGCTACCGTTTCCTGCACACGCTTGAGAACCTGGGCCCGGCTCCCGAACCCAACCTGACCGTGCTGTGGAGCACCCGCCTGCCCCAGAACTGGAAGAACTACTGCGCACAGATGTCCATAAAGACCAGCGCCATACAGTATGAGAACGATGACCTTATGCGTCCCGAATACGGTGACGACTACGGCATTGCATGCTGCGTCAGCCCCATGAAGATAGGCAAGCAGATGCAGTTCTTCGGCGCCCGCGCCAATCTGGCAAAGTGTCTGCTGTACGCCATCAACGGCGGCCGTGATGAAATGACCGGTGAACAGGTAGGCCCCGACTACGCACCGATCACATCGGACTACCTGGACTATGATGAGGTCATGTACAAGTTCGAAAACATGATGCGCTGGCTGGCCAAGACATACGTAAATGCATTGAAGATAATTCATTACATGCATGACAAGTATGACTATGAGGCATACCAGATGGCACTCATTGACGGTGACGTGCTGCGTACACGCGCAACCGGCATTGCCGGACTGAGCATTGTGGCTGACAGTCTGGCCGCCATCAAGTTCGGCAAGGTACGCGTTGAACGTGACGTTACCGGACTGGCCGTGGGATTCAAGCAGGAAGGCAGCTACGTTCCTTTCGGCAACAATGACACCAAGACCGATGCCCTTGCACTCATGGTGACTGAAAAGTTCATGGAGTTCCTGCGCCAGCATGAGACTTACCGCGGTGCCACCCCCACACAGAGCATCCTGACCATAACCAGCAATGTGGTATACGGCAAGAACACAGGTGCAACTCCTGACGGACGCGCCAAGGGCGTTCCTTTCGCTCCCGGTGCCAATCCCATGAACGGACGTGACTGCAAGGGTGCTGTCGCTGCACTTGCATCAGTTGCAAAACTGCCCTTCCAGCACTCATATGACGGAATTTCATACACATTCGCCATCAGTCCGTCAACACTCGGCAAGGAGTCCGATGTTCAGACAAGCAATCTTGTAGGCCTCATGGACGGTTATTTCACACCTGACGGCGGCCATCACCTGAACGTGAACGTCTTTGACCGCGAACTTCTGGTTGACGCAATGGAACATCCGGAAAAGTACCCGCAGCTTACAATCCGCGTTTCAGGTTATGCGGTGAACTTTGTCAAACTGACACGCGAACAGCAGCTTGACGTCCTGTCCCGCACAATCAACCACAGTCTCTGATGACGGGCAGGATACACAGCCTTGAGAGTTTCGGAACGGTTGACGGACCAGGAATCAGGTTCGTCACCTTCCTGCAGGGCTGTCCCATGCGCTGCCAGTTCTGCCACAACCCTGACACATGGCGGCAGGATGCACCTGTAATGTATGAATGGACACCTGAACAGCTGCTTGAGGAAACGCTCAGATACAGGAACTTCATAAGGACAGGCGGTGTGACATGTTCAGGCGGGGAACCGCTTCTTCAGGCCGGTTTTGTACGTGAGTATTTCCGTCTCTGCAAAGAACACGGAATCCACACCGCACTTGATACCAGCGGCTGCATTGTCACCGAAAAGGCCCTGTCCGTACTTGATTTCACGGACCTTGTTCTGCTGGACATCAAGACTGCCGATGACACCCTTCACAAGGAACTGACGGGTTTTGACCGCAGCAGCAATGACAGTTTTCTCCGACACCTTGACGCTACAGACAAACCCGTATGGATAAGACATGTGGTCACTCCCGGACTGACATTCAATCCTGAAAGGCTGAAATCACTTGGACAGTATCTCAGACAGTTCAGCCGAGTGATTGAAAAGATTGAGCTCCTGCCATACCACACAATGGCCCTTCATAAATATCAGGAACTGGGTATTCCCTACCCGCTTCAGGACGTTCCTGCACTTACTGACGAACAGCTGGTTGATGCCAGGAGAATGATGGAACTAGAACCGTAGACCGCGTTCAGCCTGTCCTGCCGTTTCATCCATCATCTGCTGCGGAGCTATGACGCTCAGCACACAAAGCTGCCCCTTCCTGTATTCCAGACACAGCACACGTATCATCAGTTCGTCATCGACCCACGCTTCAAAGCCGTATGCACTGCGGTTGTTGAACTTAACGGTGAAGATGGGATTGTAGTCCTCCGGATCATCGGAATCGAACCCCACCATTTCAAGGAAATTGTCAAATGCCTGGTCCTGCGCTGTGGCATCGGCCGGCATTTCCCCGCAGGTGACTTCAATCTCGCACAATCCGCACACGGCCCGTACATGTGTGCCGTTCTGTTCTTCTGTCACCCACTGCTGTGGCAAAGTCAGTTTCATAGTCAATTGAAAACCAAAATCCTATACGGTTTATTCATAATAGTCAGATATAAAGCTCAATCAGAAATACACATGCGCAACAAATCAGGCTGACCGGCAGCAGCCCCAGTCCCAGCCACGCTGCCACCACTCCGGCCAGCATTGCTACAGCACCGGCAACCGGACTCTGCGTAGCCTCCACAATGGCAGGAAATGTCATGACCGCCAGTGTCACATACGGAACGTAATACAGGAAACTTCTGATAAGACGGTTTTCTATACGCCGCCGTATCAGAGTTACCGGCAACACACGTATCATGTTGGTCACCAATACTGTTATCAGCAAATATACAAAAAGATTCCTATGCATCGGCTTTCATTCTGACTGATTTCAACTTGTCTTTTGCATATGATATCTCAGCAGGTTTGCATATTGCCATAACGGCCGATATAGCCAGCGTCAGGACAATTGTCCGCATTCCCGGACTGAGAAAGCCGATACGTGAACATATCCAGCTCATGACGAAACTGACAAGCACTGCGACCAGGACTCCGCTGTCCTTCCTGGCAGGAGGAATGATTATTGCAATGAACATACCGTACAAAGCCACGCTCAAGGCGCTGACAACGTTAACCGGCAATGTTCCTCCTGCTATAATGCCGCAGGCCGTACCTGAAGCCCACATGATACCGGCAAGAAACATGGCACCGAATGTGTATGACGGCGCCAGGTCCCCACGATACGCTATTGATATGCCGTAGACTTCATCAGTGATGCAGCATGCCACCAGTATTCTGGTAAGCATACCTGTTGAAGGATTGAATTTCTGGGTCAGAGATGCGCCCATAAGCAGATAGCGCAGGTTTGCAATGACACACATCAGTGCGACTTCAGCATATGCTGCACCCACGGCAATCAGCGAATAGGCACCGTATTCGCCTGCGCTGGCACGTACCAGCAGGCTGCTCAGAAATCCTGTGGCAGCATTCAGGCCTGCCTTTTTTGCAATGATACCCAAAGAGAAGGCTACCGCAAAGTAGCCTAACCCTATCGGCAGGCCGTCACGCATGCCCTGAAGGAAAATGTTCTTCCTATTCAAATCCCGGTTTTCAACGCTTCAACATGTTTTCCTTTGACATGGGACTCCACGGACCGTCCTGTGCCATGAATATGATAGCCAGTTCGAACACCTGGAACGTATGCCACTGTCCCTGCGGAATGTTCACACCGAACACACCTGTGTCGCCGCCCAAATGTATGCGTTCCTTCTCCACACCATTGTCGTTGTAGAAAATGGCGTCCATGCGGCCGCGAAGCAGCATGATTGTCTCACTGGAATGCATATGCTTGTGGATCTTGGTCATGGTACCCGGAAGCATGACGTTGAGCATGCGCTGTGACTGGTCCTCTTCAGTGTCACGCAGGTCATAGTTCATTCTGAGACGGGCGCTCTCCTGAGCCTGTGTCTGAAGACGGTCAAGCAGATCGTCGTCAAGCACAACCTGTTTGTTTACAAATGAACGGTCCATGCCGCGGAACACCTTGAGCATCTCCTTGCGGACAGCTTCAATGTCACCTATTTCACCGTCCACTTCGCGGTACTTGCCGGCTTTCTTGTAGAACTCAATGAGCGGCTCGGTCTGCTTGTGATAGGTTGCTATGCGGTTCTTGATGGTCTCAGGATTGGCGTCATCGGCACGGCCCTCAATTTCGGCGCGGTGTGCCAGACGTTTCTGGATTGTCTCGTCCTGGATCATTATCGATATCACGGCATTCACCTTCTCACCGCGTTCGGCCAGGATATTGTCAAGGTCCGATGCCTGACCAAGCGTACGCGGGAAACCGTCCAGCAGGAAACCCGACTTGTCCGGGTTGCTCTCGAACAGCGACTTCATCATGCCCTCGACCACCTCATCGGGAACCAGTTTTCCGGCCTCGATAAGACTCTTTGCCTGTTTGCCCAACTCAGTGCCTGCGGCTATCTCGTTACGGAGAAGTTCTCCGGTGCTGACATGCATAAGGTTGTACTTTTCTGCCAGACATCCGGCCTGTGTGCCCTTGCCTGCTCCGGGAGGGCCAAAAAGAATGTAGTATTTCATTTGACAGTATTGATATTGTGTTTGGTACAAAATTACAAATAAAAGGTCACATGTACGAACATAAATGCACTAAACGGTCTGTCCCGAACTGAATTCATTTATCCGCTGTTCCTCACTGCGGCGGCAGACAAGCAGCTGACCGTTCTTTTCAGAAACTATGTATCCGTCAAGTCCTTGAAGCACAATACGTTTCAGTCCTTCCGCATGGATTACACAGTTTGTGCATTCATATGTACTGACATTACCTACAGCAGCGTTACCGTTTCTGTCATGCTCCAGCTTTTCGTGCAGTGACTGCCAGTTGCCCAGATCACTCCAGCCGAAATCGGCCGGGATTGTAAAGACGCGTCCGTCAGCGGCTGCCGGTTCCATTACTGCATAGTCAATGGATATCTTCTCGCACTGCGGGAAAAGCCCTTTCACATTGCCTGTAGCAGCCATTTCATCCATAATTCCTGCAATTTCAGGCTTATATGCTCTGATATAGCCAACAATCGTTCCCACATTCCACACGAAAATACCGGCGTTCCACAAATAGTTTCCAGCTTCAAGATACATCTTTGCCACATCCAGCGTGGGCTTTTCCTTGAATGCGTCAACGCGCAGCACCTCACCCTGTATGCAGTGGCCTGCCTGTACGTATCCGTAACCGGTTTCAGGCCTGCCGGGCTTTATTCCAAATGTAACAACCGCATCCCTGCCCGATGTGAAATCCAGAGCATTGCCTGCAATGCGCCTGAATTCATCGGGGTTCATGACTACCGCATCACTTGGAGTAACCACGACATTGGCATTGCTGTCAACTTTGTTTATCTCCCAACATGCCCAGGCAATGCATGGAGCTGTATTGCGTGCTGCAGGTTCTGCAAGAATATGACTTTCAGGAATTGAAGGAATCTGCTGCATCACTATGTCAACATATTTCTCATTGGTCACCACCCAGAAGTTTTCCGGTGGACAGATACCCTGGAAACGGTCAACCGTCAATTGTATGAGAGTTCTGCCGCAACCGAGAATGTCAATGAACTGCTTGGGGAATTCAGGAGTGCTGAGCGGCCAGAACCTGCTTCCTATGCCGCCGGCCATGATTACTACGTGGTTTGCCATGAGATCCGTTTTTTTGTTCCGCAAAGATAAGGAAAAAGAATAAAGCATTATCTTTGCATAGTATGAAGAGATTTTTCAACGTTGCCGGTCATACATTTGCAGTATCCATGTCCGATGACAGTCCGATATGGAGCATGATGGACAACTACAGCCCGTTCATCACGGAAGAACCGGTATCGGAACTGTTTTCACTTTCTACAGTCAGCTGTCTCCCTGAACGTGAACTGACCCCTGTGCTGCTCCAGGAAAATGTCAATGCTGACGATGAGGCTGCATCATTGAACCTGTACAGGACCGCTTGCGGCTACAGGGTATCAATGGCTCCGAACAGATTGTCCGACATATGCGGCTGGCTGGATATGTCCGAAAATCTGACTCAAGGGCATCTTCAGATACTGTCCAAGGATCCGTCTGGTGCGAAGTTTGCTTTTGATAACTCCTTGATGCTACTGTTCGCATTCAGCACATCCACTAAAAGAACATTGGAAATGCATTCGTCTACAGTTGTTTACAACGGAATGGCGTTCATGTTTTTAGGCAAGAGCGGTACCGGTAAAAGCACCCACAGCCGGCTGTGGATGGAAAACATTCCCGGAACGTGGCTTCTGAATGATGACAATCCCGTAATCAGGATCCGGGAAGACGGAACAGCCATGGTCTATGGAACTCCCTGGAGCGGCAAGACTCCATGCTACAGGAACAGGCACGCTCCTATTGCAGCCATCGTAATGCTGGAACAGGCGCCATACAACCGCATCCAGCGTCTCAGAGTGCCTGAAGCATATGCCGCCATATATTCATCGGCATCGGGCTTTCATGCAGATACCGCAATGGCTGACGGACTGTTTGAAACCATGTCGGCAGCAGTGACAGGCATACCTTTCTACAGACTTGAATGTCTCCCTAATGCTGAAGCCGCGGTGCTGTGCCGTGACACGGCTTGTGACAATCATTCAAATGAATGCAATGCGCTCCCAACCGGCAAATAGGATAAACCTGCCCAATGACATACTCCTGACTTATGCCGAAGAGCTTCTGGATCAGGGCAAGGAAGTCATACTGACCGCCAAGGGTAACAGCATGCTGCCTTTCATAAGGGATTCCAAGGACAGCGTATGTCTGAAAAGGGCGGAAAGAATAGACATAGGTGACATTGTACTGGCCAAAGTCCCACAGCGCGGATACATAATGCACCGTATCATAGGACTTGACACGGACCATGTCACCTTGATGGGTGACGGAAACATATGCGGGACTGAAACCTGTTCCCGTAATGACATAGTTGGATGTGTAAAAGAAATTATCAAACCCGGCGACAGAAGACGGAAACCTACGAAAGGACGTATCTGGAGGTTCCTGAAACCTTTCAGACGCTATCTGCTGTTCATTCTGCGCCGTATATACAAGTAACTGACATGAAAATTAAGGAAGGATTCCGCATGCGCAAGCTGGGCCGTGAGAACATTGTCGTTCCCGAAGGTCTGCAACAGGTTAATTTCAACCGTATGATAGTGCTTAACGAAACAGCCGCATTCCTGTGGCAGGAAGTCCAGAACAGGGAATTCGATGCCGACACGCTGCGTGACCTGCTTCTGGAGAACTATGAAGTCAGTCCACAGCAGGCACAGTCCGATGTGGAAGCACTTGTACAGCAATGGATTGAAGCTGACATCATAGAGAAATGAAATCATTCAAAGTCTGCCTGCACGAACTACGTGGAATGGTGCGGCCGGTCAGGCTGCAGATACTGGTCAGCGTACTGATAGGCGTGCTGAGAATAGCGGCATCGCTTCTGTTCGTATGGACCAGCAAGGCGCTTGTGGACATCGCAACCGGAAAATCCGATGCTGAACTGAGGTCATATGTCATCTGTATGGTCACCATCATCCTGGTCCAGATAGTCAGCGGCCTTTCCGCCAGCTACTGGGAGAACTACATTGTGCTTAAAAATACGAATGCCATGCGCTACAGGTATTTCGAGCACGTTCTTTCAAGTGTATGGAACGGGCGCGAATCATTTCACAGCGGAGATCTGGTCAACCGTATTACTGAAGACGTCCGCGTCATGGTGGACCTTCTGTGCACACGCATCCCCGACATAATTGTAACCGCCACCCAGCTTGCAGCCGCATCGGTATTCCTGTTCATTCTGGCCCCCAACCTGCTGTGGATCCTTATCGGGCTCATGGCTGTGGCAATAATTGGCAGCAGACTGTTTTTCGGGAAACTGAGAAGGCTCACTGAAGTGATACGTGAGAAGGAAAGTCTGGCACAGCAGCATATACAGGAAAGCCTGCAGAACAGGGTGCTGGTACTGACACTGACCGGCACGGAGAAAGTGCTGTCAAAACTTGGATTTATCCAGAAAGAGATACAGGACAACACAGTCACACGCTTGAACTACAACGCGACGGCACGCGGTTTCATGGGACTAGGATTCATGTCGGGCTATGCTGCAGCCTTCCTGTGGGGCGTGTTCGGTATCAGGAGCGGCGCTGTCACATTCGGAATGATGACAGCATTCCTACAGCTTGTAGGCCAGGTACAGCGGCCCATAGCTGATCTGGCACGCCATGTCCCGGCCTTCATACATTCGCTCACATCAATTGAACGTCTTGGTGATCTGATGGATATGCCGCTTGAAGAAAAAGGGCAGCCTCTTTTCTGTCCTCATGCTCCTGAAATCAAAGTAAGCGGAATGACTTTCGCCTACCCGGATCAGGAATCTCCCGTTCTGAAAGACTTCTCATACACATTTGAATCCGGTCTGATGACTGAAGTCGCAGGTCCTACAGGTATTGGCAAAAGCACACTGGTAAGGCTTGTCCTGGCCCTCCTGAAACCGCAGGAAGGTGAAATACTGATTGACGGCACTCCTGTCAGCGCTGACACGCGCTGCAATTTCATGTATGTCCCGCAAGGCAACAGTCTGATAAGCGGTACAATACGTGACAATCTCATGCTTGCCGGAGGACCATCTGAAGAACAGATGAAGGAAGCGCTGCACATTGCCGTTGCTGATTTCGTTCTGGACCTTCCCGACGGGCTTGATTCCCGTTGCGGCGAATCCGGGTCAGGACTGAGTGAAGGCCAGAGCCAGCGTATTGCCATTGCACGCGCCCTGCTCTGCCGCGGCAACGTGCTGATACTTGACGAATCGACATCGGCCCTTGACCCTGCTACAGAACAGCAGCTTCTCAGCAATCTGCGCGACTATACAGCCGGACGCAAGACTGTCATATTCATAAGCCACCGCGAATCGGTCGCCAGAGTCTGCGACCGTATTCTCAATATCTGAAAAGTCAGGACAGTTTCAGGACGGCTTCGGAAACGTTGATTATGAAATCTCCTATCTTCTCCAGTTCGCAGACCAGATCGATATAATAGACGCCTGACACGAAATCGTACTTGCGGTTCTCCAGGTTCTGGATATGCTCTTCACGAAGACGGTCACGGGTATGGTTTATCCTGTCTTCAGCGTCATATGCATTCTGAATGCTGTCAAGGGAATCCGATGTCAGATTCATGATCATGACATCATAAGCGTTACCTACACAATCCAGCATGGTTTCCAGACGTTCCTGCATTGCAGGGCTGAACTGCTTCTCATGGTCCAGTTTGCGCTGGAGCAGGCGTGATATCGATTCACCGCTGTCACCTAACGATTCCAGTTCACCTATTATCTTGAAATATGCCTTGACCTGCATCCTGGCCTGTTCGGAAATCTCCCCCTGGCTGACTTTGTTCAGGTATGCAGCAATTTCAAATTCAATGCGGTCCGTAATCTCTTCGTATTTGACCAGTTTCTGGCGCAGCTGCTCAAACTTTTCAGGATCCTTTTCGCGTATGGCGCTGCATACGTACCCGTATCCCTTCTTGCATATTTCAGCAAAATGGTTGATTTCCTGACGGGCTTCCTGAACTGATATCTCAGCTATGCCAAGCCCCTTGTCAATGTAAACAAGACGGAACTCCTCCTTGGCTGAATCGTCCTTGGTGGGAACCATACGGATAACAAGTCTTTCCAGCATGGGAATGAACCATACCAGCAGCAGGGTCGTAAAAATATTGAACAGCGAATGTACAATAGCCACACTGTACGGCAGACTCTTTGCCAGGGCCGTGCTTTCACCGCCGGGCTGTGAAAGGACTGAAAAGTCAGCAGTCATGGGATTCGGGAATCCCAGCATCTCCACCAGACTTGCATTCAGACTCATATATGGCTTGAAGAAGATTATAACCAGAATTGATCCGAACAGATTGAATACAAGGTGAGCACGTGCTGTGCGCTTCGAACTGACATTAGTGGTTGTAGCAGCCAGATTTGAAGTGATTGTAGTTCCTATGTTCTCACCCAGAATGAATGCCACAGCATTCGGGAAAGTGATTACGCCGCATGCCAGAAGCAGCATTGTGATACTTGTGGCAGCAGCCGATGACTGAAGGCAGAATGTCATGACCGCACCTATCAGGATGAAGAGTATGGTACTCAGCTTCATATCAGTGATCGGTGCCAGGAAATTGCGTACGCCATGGCTTGAGAGAAGCGGATATGACGTGTCCTTAAGCATGCTCAGGCCAAGGAAAAGGAATGCGAATCCAATAATGAACGAACCGAAATCCTTTAATTTCTGAGACTTTGCAAATGAATTGAAAAGGAAACCGAAGAATATGAGCGGAATTGCCACAGCTCCCAGACTGAAGGAACCGTCAAAACTCATTGCAAACAGCCATGCAGTCACAGTCGTGCCTATGTTTGCACCCATTATCACGCCTATTGCGCTGCGCAAAGTCATGAGACCTGCATTGACAAAACTGACCAGCATAAGCGTAGTGGCTGTTGAAGACTGTACCAGCACCGTCACCACAAAGCCTGTCAGAAGGCATTTGCCGGTATTTGATGTCATTTTGGCAATGAACGAACGCAGGCCGTTGCCTGCAAATTTCTGTAAACTTGTGCTCATCAGGTTCATGCCCCAAAGAAACAGGGCAAGACAGCCGAGCATTTTGAGAATCTGATAGACTGTTTCCACTTTGGTTTCAATTGTTCCCCGGATAGGGAACCGCTATTTTAATCACTTGTCCAATACTTCATACTTTGAGCACCGGCTTTTGTATTCAGGCACAATTTCCTTCATGATACGGACAATCTCCATATCATCAAACGAATAGGAAGCCTTGAGCAGACGCTCTTCATTTGCAAGGGCCGTTTCATAATCATATTCACGGACCGATGCTATCATAATTTTGGGATGACGTGTCGGTTTGGTCGTTTCCGATTCGGCAAGGACCTCTTCATACAGTTTTTCTCCGTCACGAAGTCCGGTAAACTTGATTTCAATGTTCTTTGCACCTGAAAGGGTGATCATTCTCCTTGCAAGGTCCACAATACGTACCGGCTTGCCCATGTCAAATACAAATATCTCACCGCCCTGCCCCATGGTTCCGGCTTCCAGCACCAGTTTGCAGGCTTCAGGAATAAGCATGAAGAAACGTATGATATCGGGATGTGTGACGGTAACCGGACCTCCACGACGTATCTGTTCACGGAAAAGCGGAATAACGCTGCCGTTCGACCCCAGCACATTGCCGAACCGTGTGGTGACGAACTGTGTCACGCCCTGAACCTTACCGTCAACTATGGCCTTGTTGAGAGACTGGCAGTAAATCTCACAGATACGCTTTGAACAGCCCATCACATTTGTCGGATTGACAGCCTTGTCAGTTGAAATCATGACGAACTTGCGCGTTCCGTATTTTACGGCAAGGTCAGCAATGACCCTTGTTCCGAATATGTTGTTCTGGACGGCAATTGCTGGATTGTCCTCCATCATGGGAACATGCTTGTATGCGGCTGCATGGAACACGTAGTCCGGACGGTATTGGGAGAACAGTTTCTCCATATGTTCCCTGTTGGCTATGCTGGTTACAACCGTTTCACACCGGATATCAGGGAAAACGCGCTGCATGTAGATGCGTATGTCGTGCATGGGTGTTTCAGCCTGATCTATGAGAATCATGTTGGCCGGCTTGTAAACCGCAGCCTGACGTACCATCTCACTGCCTATCGAACCGGCAGCTCCGGTAATGAGTATGCTCCGGCCCATAAGCTGACGTCCTATCAATTCCATGTCGACTTCAATAGTGTCGCGTGGCAGAAGGTCTTCAATATCGACCTCCTTTATCTGTTCCTGCCTGATCTTGGATTTGCCGTCCCATGTTTCGGCCACGGGCATCATGAGAATCTTGATTCCTTCATCAATCAGTCCCTGCACAAGTTCTTCCCTGCTTCGAAAATAATCCGCCTGTAACGGGCTTACTATGACAGCCTTTACTCCAGCATCCTTTATATGGCGGATAAGATTGGGACCGTCACGGCGTATCTTGACACCCAGCAGCCATTTGGTCTGAAAATCACCCTGAGGACTGATGAATCCGGACAGGACATATTTCTGCGGTTCCTCATCCATGATGGCACGTGCAATTGCCACACCTCCTTCACGTACACCGTAAATGAACACCTTGCAGGTATTCTGTTCGCGGCTGCGGCGGAACATGTCAAACAGAGACTTGACAAACATCCTTTCGCAGCACATGAATATGGAAGATATAAGGAATACCATTATGCACCCTGACACTCCGGGTGTCGTTATGTATTCTGGTGACAGACCTGTTCTTTTCAGGACAAATGAAACCAGGAAAAACATTACTGCAGCAATGAAGTTCGCTGTCAGTATACGGCTCATGTCAACCAGTGTGGAGTAGCGGACTATGCCGCTGTAGGTATGGAACCACCTGAACGGGAAAATGAATGCTATGAGCAGCAGCAGGTTGCCGAATAGGAACGGCAGTCTTTCCGATGAATATAAATGGCCGTTAAGAATCAGATATGCAATATTGCCTGCAAGAAGTACAAACAAGCAGTCAAGAATAAGAATACACCAATATGGAAG
The DNA here is from genome assembly GCA_024398665.1 of Bacteroidaceae bacterium. Taxonomy (GTDB): domain Bacteria; phylum Bacteroidota; class Bacteroidia; order Bacteroidales; family Bacteroidaceae; genus Colenecus. Next base: position 20,665 of record JAKSIS010000013.1, on the reverse strand, counting down.
TGTCCTCTTAGAAAAGTACCATTGCGAAAGCTTACTTAGCAGTCTCATTTCCGCATATTATTTCAGTTTGCAAATTTAGTGTTTTTTTCCGATATTCTCATAACGTAGTCTGTCTTTTCAACAAATGAAAACAAGAGAACGGCCCCGGAAGATATTGTCTCCGAAAGGGGCCGTTCTCAAAATGTATATTCCGGTTATTATGTCAGGCGTTCAGGATGGCATTTGATACGGGTACATATTCAAGGCCGAGCGCACGGCTTACATTCTCATTCGTGCACATTCCCTTGTAAATGTTAAGTCCGAATGCGAAATTGGGATCCATTTCAACAGCCTTCTCAAGACCGTTTTCAGCCATCATCATTGCATATTTGAATGTGGCGTTGGCAAGAGCGACAGTTGATGTGTAAGGCACTGCACCGGGCATGTTGCCTACGCAGTAGTGTACAATGCCCTGTTCCACGAACACCGGATTGTCATGCGTTGTAACGTGACTGCTTTCGCAGCATCCGCCCTGGTCAATGGCAACGTCAACAATGACTGCACCCTTCTTCATTATGGACAGGTGTTCGCGACGTACAAGTTTCGGTGTCTTGCCGCCAGGAATCAGAACTGTTCCGATAACAAGGTCAGCAGTCTTGAGGGCCTTCACGATATTGGCTTCTGTAGAATAGAGCGTTTCAACTGAATTGCCGAACACGTCATCAAGATATGAAAGACGGTTGAGATTCACATCAAGCAGCGTAACGTGCGCACCTATTCCAATTGCAGCCTTTGCCGCATATGTACCGGCAATACCGCCGCCCAGAATTACAATGTTACCCTTTTCCACACCCGGTACGCCGCCAAGCAAAATGCCGCGGCCGCCGTAGCTCATTTCCACGTACTTGGCGCCCTGCTGTATTGACAGACGTCCGGCAATCTGTGACATTGGTCTCAGACAAGGCAGATTTCCCTGAGCGTCCCTGATCGTTTCAAAAGCTACAGCCTTGCAGCCGCTTTTGACTAGTGCCTGGGCCAATGACGGATTCGGTGCCAGATGCAGGTATGTGAACAGGATCTGATTCTTGCGCAGGAACTTGTATTCGCACTCTTCCGGTTCCTTGACCTTGACAATCATATCGCACTTGGCAAACACTTCGTCAGGGGTCTGGCATATAGTCGCACCCGCCGCCGCATAGAGTTCGTCAGTAAAGCCGGCACCTTCACCAGCTTTCGTTTCAACCAGAACTGTATGGCCTTTAGCCACGAATGCGCTCACGTTGTCGGGTGTCAGGCCGACTCGATACTCATGGTTCTTGAGTTCGCGGGTTGTTCCAATCTTCATGGAGTATTGCTGTTAAAAAAGTTTTGTCTGCAAATTTATTAATAAATCGGGTATAAACAGCGCATATTTGAATATTTTTCTGCATATCAGAAAAAATGCCCGCTATCGGACACTTCGGCTGAAATCAGGAAAGATGTACCATATGTCTGCTTTCCAGTTGCAGACAGCGTGCGCAACGGAGAATCGGCGCGCCATAGAATACGGACACGGTCCGCTTTGCATTCAACCACAAACCCGCCGTCAGCATGCCATGAAACGTTGGAAATGCCAATACCGTCAACCGAATACCAGCCGTCACCGTCATCATGGAGAGACGCACGCACCGGAACCAGTTCACTGTAGAAGAAATCGGCAATACGGCCTCTTATCTCATAATGATGGCTGTTGGGAGTCTTTTCCCTGCCGGTAGTATTGAATGCGTGCCCCATTCCCGGATAGGGATACATTACAGCCCTGCGTCCAAGTTCATCGGCTTTTTCTGTAATGCTCAGTGAACCGTGCATCTCTTCAGAAAGCCTTCCCGCCACCTTCTCGCCCGCCATCATGAACGGCAGTCCGTCAGCGTATGGAACAACCTGGTCAGCATCACCGTGAAATGACACAATGTCAGTCCTGCTTTCGTCAAGCATGTCCAGATCACTCACAGCCCCCCACATGTTGGCAATGGCTGTAATATGAAACTTATCCTTCAGATCATTGCCGGAACGGTCCATACGTCCCAAATCGGCCGACTCACGGAACAATCCGGCCTTGCCGCGGGTCGATTCGGGCCTGAACTTCTCACTCATGAACGTGGCATTCATTGCTGTAATGCTGCCGGCACTGGAACCTGCCAGGAATATGCGGTCCCTGTCAATCCCGTATTCCGATGCATGGTGAACCAGCCATCTTATTGCGGCATGCGCATCCTGTGCGGCCATATACCCTGCCCTTTCAATGGCATCGCGACCAATATGGAAGCCCATGCGGTAGTTGATGCAGGCAGTCACATATCCAAGTTCAGCAAAATGGCGTTTGAAATCCATGTAAGCAGGTTCCTGCTTGTCTCCCACATAAAAGGCCCCGCCGTGAATGAAGACAATCAGAGGCGATTTTCCTTCCTTTCCCTGCGGACAGGATATGTCCATTGTAAGTTCAAGGTCCTTTTTGCTGAAACTGTTCATAATACCCTGGGACAAGAGTTTCATGACATCGGTTTCAACGCCGGACAGGCTTGTCCAGTAACCTTGGGCTGTACCGTATACAATATCATCGGTTACAGTCGCACTGTATCTGGGGATACGGTACAGCGATGTGTCCGCCGGGGTGAATTCCGGCTCAATATATTCGGCCAGCCTGAAACCTGGCACCTTGATTTTCCTGCGAGTGCTGTCATTGACAATCACTGAACGGCGTTTCCCAAGAGTTACAGTCACCCTGTCAGGGCTGCGCATAAAGCCCGAATCCGTATCATAATACAAGCCACGGGCAACCTGTCCGTCAAATGAAGAGAAATTGAAGAACATTGTCCGGCCTGAATTTTCAGCAGTATACCATGTATCCGTCTCCACATGCGTACCATCTTCCATCACGCATGCATCAAGCAGGAATGCCCCAAGTATGAAGTATGTCAGCGAACGTTTTTTCATATGGAAACAGCCTTTCCGGATTCCGACTGCAAACATAATTCTTTTCCGTCAATACATCCTGCAGGCTGAAAAAGAAAAGAACCGGCGCGCGGTTCTTTTCTCCCTTTTACAACATATTGAAAAACAAATTGAAAAATAATAACGGCATCACGCCGTACTGGTACTGTGTAAGTTCATGGCCTTAATTTTCATATGAAAAAGAAACTGAATTCCTGTCAGTTGAAGATACCGTATTCAATGCCATAATACGGATAGTCCTTTCTATGTTCTCCAGTCCTTTCATTTCGCAACATGTGCATCTACACCCGTGAATTTAACGCCGGATGATAAAGCGGAAGTTGTCAAAATGAATAATTATTGTGCAGTTGAACAAAATTATTCAACTGTATGGACGGAAATATAAGTTTTCAAATTTCACCAGCATCATTCCGCAAGTTCCAAGCTACGCAAAATGCACGCTGATACCGTCTGAATGGACAATTGATAATTTTTACACTATAAAAAAGTTCAAGCACCTGCTGAAAGGCGTATTATTTTGAACTGTTTTCACGAAACAGTCAGAAAGAAAACAGTTCTTTTTCCAATTTTTCAGCGCTGCCTTCAAAGAGAATGCCGTGCATTCCCAAACTGACAGCTGCGTTCACGTTGTCTGTGCGGTCATCGACAAAGACACATTCCGACGGCTCGAGACCGTATCGGTCCATGAGCAGACGGTATATAGCCGGGTCAGGTTTAGCCAGTCCGACATGGCTTGATATTACATACCTGTCAATACTGCCAAGTACATGGAATTTTTCACGAGCCCTGGAAAAAGTCTCGGCAGGCCAGTTGCTCAGGCCGAACACCCCCACCCCCTGTGCTTTCAGGGAGTCAATGAGCTGCTGCATGCCCGGTATCTCACCATGGCACATGTCAAACCAGCGGTCACGGAACAGGGCTATGTCCTGAGCGTATTCCGGATATTGGGACTGCAGCTGGGCTATGCAGCTGTCCATACTCTCACCGCGGTCAATGCGGGTGAACCATTCCCGGCTGCATATATTTTCAACGAAATGGCGGCACTTTGACTCATCACCGCCGAAATGCGGCAGGAAAAGATACCACGGGCTCCAGTCAATCAGAACATTTCCGTAATCGAATATGACATTTTTCAGCATGACGTGTTCTCAGTCGCGTTTGAATATGTCGCGGGTATAAACCTTATCTGTGACATCATCCAGACAGCTGTCATAGCGGTTTGCTATGATTGCCTGACACTGTGATTTGAATTCTTCAAGATCATTGACCACACGGCTTCCGAAGAACATTGTGCCGTCAGGAAGCGTAGGTTCATATATGATGACTGTGGCGCCCTTGGCCTTGATGCGCTTCATTACGCCCTGAATGGAACTCTGGCGGAAATTGTCGGAATTGGACTTCATGGTGAGACGGAAAACGCCTACCACAGTCTCCTGTTCCTTGGACTGGTCCCATGAACTGGAAGCGGTGTAGTAACCGGCCTTGCGAAGTACCTGGTCCGCAATGAAGTCCTTGCGGGTACGGTTGCTCTCCACAATTGCGTGAATAATATTCTCGGGGACATTCTGGAAATTGGCAAGGAGCTGTTTGGTGTCCTTTGGCAGGCAATAGCCGCCATACCCGAAACTGGGATTGTTGTAGTGCTGTCCTATGCGCGGATCCAGTCCGATGCCGTCAATTATGGCTTTGGAATTGAGACCTTTGATTTCAGCGTAGGTGTCAAGTTCATTGAAATAGCTTACTCTGAGCGCAAGGTAGGTGTTTGCGAACAGTTTGACAGCCTCGGCCTCCTTCATGCCCATGAAGAGCGTCGGTATGTCCTCCTTTATTGCACCCTGCTGCAGAAGTGCGGCGAATTCATGTGCCTTCTCCTCAAGGTCAGGAGCGGCAATTGCCATTATTGCAGCGTTCTCGGCATCGAATTCCGGCATGTCAATTATCTTGGGATAGCCCACAATGATGCGGCTGGGATACAGGTTGTCGTACAGAGCCTTGCTTTCACGCAGGAATTCAGGTGAGAAGAGCAGACGGAACTTGCAGTCACGGAGTTCAGGGGTGCAGGCAAATTTCAGTGCGTAACGTACATACAGACTGCGTGTATAGCCCACAGGAATGGTACTCTTTATGACCATAGTCGCATTCGGATTGACCTTGAGGACAAGGTCTATCACCTCCTCCACATGCCGTGTGTCAAAGAAATTCTTCTGCGGATCATAGTTCGTTGGAGCGGCAATCACAACGAAGTCCGCATCGGAATATGCCTTTTCGCCGTCAAGCGTAGCGCTAAGGTCCAACTTCTTTTCAGACAGATACTTCTCGATGTATTCATCCTGGATGGGTGACTTGCGGTCATTGATGAGCGCCACCTTTTCAGGTATGACGTCAACCGCTGTGACATGATTGTGCTGGGCAAGCAAGGTTGCGATGCTGAGTCCCACATAACCGGTTCCTGCAACTGCAATTTTCATAATTCGGACTTTTGTAAAACGCTGCAAAGTTAGTACAATAAACGGGTTTGTGCAACAGGCCGTCCACTGACATGAAACGTCAGCGGCGAAAGCGTTTGGTCACATTTGCATATCCGCATGTGCGGCACAGCGGTTCAACGGCTTCATGGCGTGAGAATCCATCATATATCGCCCGGGCCCGATCTGATGCAAGTATTTCTTCCAGTGTATTGTCAAAAAGACTGCCCAGGGCCATGTCTCCGTCATGATCCAGACAGCACGGGACCACACGGCCGTCTACCAGCACCCCTATCTGATTTCTGAGAGCATAACAGAAAACGTCAGCATTTCCGCACTCGTCGCCATCGGAATCCGGCCATGAGAACATGCTGTCATATTCAATGAAAAGGTTCTGCGCCAGACGCCATCCGTCAGCACGTTCTGTCCACGGACGTGGAACAGACTGGGCGACAAGATTCAGAATAGCCTCATTTTCCGTATTATAACCGCCGCGGTTCCACAGCCTGAGAACAACTATTACGCCACTGGACGACGCCTCAAGGGAAAACGCCATCACTCCACGCACATAATCCTCCATTTCAGTAAGGCCATTGCCTTCCAGCGAATGGAGTGATATATTTGCCTTGTACAGGCCACGTCCGGCAGTATCCTGCGCCAGTCCGGCTGAAAGCCTGGTCCCGTTGGTGGTCAGAACCGGGACAAAGCCCTTCTCACGGGCCACGCCGATGAACTGAGGAAGCTGCGGATGCAGTGTAGGTTCGCCCATGAGATGGAAATACAGGAATTTCACCTGTCCGCGAAGACTGTCTGTAAGCGCATCAAACTCAGGAAAAGACATGAAACGGCCTGCCCTGTCATGTCCGGGGCAGAACCTGCATTTCAGATTGCAGACGTTGGTTATTTCAAGATAACACCGTTCTGCCATTTGGGGCTGGTGACAATGACGAAACCGCCGCGTGGTCTCAATGTCAGAGAACTTGGACATCCTGTCATGGACAGGCCGATTTCAAAGCCTTTTCCAGGTCCTTCTCCTTTATCTGTGAAAACAGTAGCATCAAGTTCGTCCAGAACTCCAAGACGCGAATAGTCAGGTCTGACTGTCAGTGTCGAATCAGTGCCGTTTATACCAGCAATATACCATTTGCCTTTTGAATACCGGGCTATCACAGCACTCTCACCCGGATAACCTGCAAGCAGTTTTGTATCTTCCCATGCCGAAGGCAGACTACTTAACATATTCCGCACTAAAGCAGGCAGGCCCAGATACGCCTCAGGACGGTCAGCCATATGCTGCAGACCGGATTCGAAGAGAATGGGCAGAGCCAGTTCGTGGCAGTCAGTGGTAATATGCGGATTCTGGCTGTCAGTAAACGTGCAGGGCGTATAGTCCATGGGACCAATTACATTGCGTGTAAAGGGCAGCGTTGCATTGTGGGCGGCTGCGGCGTTTGTCATGCGGCGGTTGTTGTTGTACCATTCGGCGCCATAGACAGCTTCCATGGACATCAGGTTGGGCCATGTGCGGCTCCAGCCGCGCGGTATGGTACAGCCGTGGAAATCGACCAGAAGATGGTGGCGTGCGGCATCTTCAAGAATATCAAGGTAATAGTCAACCATTTCATGACCGTCAGGATTGAAGAAGTCAACCTTTATACCGGTTGCGCCCATCTGTTCGAGACGTGTCATTTCCCTTTCGCGGGCTTCAGCAGTGCGCAGGCGGTCCTGCGGTCCGGGTGCGCCGGGGCCTATCCATGACGTGCCGGAATTATACCAGAGATTTGCCCTTACGCCTTTCCCGCGGGCATATGCCACGGCGTCATCAATGTTTCCGCCTCCGGTCATCTCATCCCATTCCCAGTCTATCAGAGTGTACGGCCAGCCCATTTCTGCAGCCAGGTCTATGTACTCCCTGACCTTCTGGAAATCCTTGGATGAATGGTTGTATGCCCAGTATATCCATGACGACACTCCGGGTCTTATCCATGAAGTGTCATCAATCCTGCATCCTGCAGCCATTGTTGTCACAAGATTTGATTCCACTATGTCGGCAAGCGACCCTATCATCAGTATGCGGCTGGGATGCCTGTCTGTCTGTTCGCTGTCAGTATATGTGACAGTGTATCCGTCATTGCCGCATGTCAGGAACGAACAGCTGTTGCCGTGATCCACTCCGGATTCGGTAATGAGACCGAACACGCCGTCGCAGTATTCGAACAGTGCGGGATAGCTGTATTTGCCTTCACGGGCCGATGTTGAAGCCGGATAGAAGCCCTCATAATCAGTTTTCTGCTGCTGCAGCCAGCGTTTCGTACCGTCAGGAATGCGGTAGGTGACTGTCCGGTCACCGCCGGTGAAACTGAATGCTATGCCGTCATTGAATACGTGCAGATTCATTGCAGTACCTTCAGCGAAGTTGAAAGTGCAGGCTGAATACGGGGCTGAAACCGTGCGGCACTTGCCGGACTGCAAATCATATGTTTCCGTTCCCGTAACAATTCCGTCAGCGGACATGCTGATTTTTCCGCTGTAGCCGCAGCTGATCACCTGGACAGCCCTGCCCTTATAAAGCACTGTCAGCAGACTGTCCGTGACCCCTACTGAAATGTTTCCGTCAGGTGACGTCACATAATACCCCTTCACGCAACCTGTCAGTGCAAGAAGCGCCGAGAGAAGAATAAAGACATTCCTTTTCATAGTATGTTCAAGACAGTTTGCTCATGTCAGGTGTAAAGTCCAGCTGTATCTGCTGGGCGGTCATCACAGCACATTCCTTCCGGGTGTAGCCGAACGAATTCTCACCCAGATTGAAGATGAACTCCATTTCGGCCCTGGACAGGCTGTTGTCCACAATTATTATTCCTATGACATACCTGAACATGGGTTCACGCATGCCGGGTTCAATCTCCAGAACCTTGGCTATGGAATTGTAGAAGATGTCAGCCACATCGGACTCCGATATCTTCTGGAGATAGTCCATGGCGAACATCTGCTGGGCTGAAAGCTGTTCGAGAATGGCATTCTGCTCTTCGACCGTGACATCGCCGTCAATGCTGGCGGCAATCAGTCCGGCACTGGCTATGAACTGCGACATGGGTTCGTCAATTGCGCTGCATCCCACCTTCAGCAGAATGCCGGTGAGCTGTTCCATGCCTTTGTTCAAGGCTGAATCGGACTTGCTTGTTGCGAACAGGTTCAGGCCCTCCACCCTGATGGGGTTTACCGGGTGTGTGTCAAGACTCATGCCCTTGTCGCTGAGGAAGAAGTCAAGATGACGGCGGTTCTCTTCAAGAAGCACGTCCAGCTTGACGTCCATGCGTGTGATATCAAGACCTGACGACATCTTGTAGAATGCGCTTACACAGGCGTAGAGATCCTTGCAGGCCATATATCCGTAACGGTCTGCCTCAAGTTCCGCCAGCTGGCTCCAAAGCCTGATCTTGTGCTGGAGTCCTATCGGAATGGCATCTTCAACAGGGAACACGAAGCTTATCAGACTGTTCATTTTCGAGTCATGGTCAATGAGATGGCCCAGTTCATGTCCCAGGACAAACTTAATTTCAGTGTCAGTCATGAGAGTCAGAAGGGCGGAATTGACATTGACTATATTGGGGCAGTCAACGTTTTCAATTGAAACTGAAAAGGCATTGATGTCACTGTTTCCGGTCACATAGAAATCAATGGGATCAGTGTAGCCCAGCGCCTGTTTCACTTCTTCGAACAGCTCATAGAGATGGTTCAGCAGCGGCTGTTCCACTTTCAGGCTGTGGCCTTCCATTACGCTGCGGAAATAGTTGTGGCTTTCGCCGTCACCCGCAATGCGTACCAGTTCGTCAACTATCTCCCCCTGAAGGGCTTCATATATGCTGGAACGTATGGTCTGTTCCAGAGGAATTACAGGATTAAGATCTCTCATATGCAGTAATTGATGGTTATCGGCAAATTTAGCAAAACATGGTGACAAAATGAAAACATATCATCTTTTCCAGGTCCAGCACTCCCCTTCTTTCAGGGAAACCGGTTCCTGCATGAACCCATCAACCATGAATGTGCCGTCGTGCTTTGCATGAAGTGATATGCTGCGGACTGCACCGTTTTTCCAGGATGCATCAATTTCTGCGCCGCCGCGCACACACAGACCCTTGAAAGAACCGTCTTTCCAGGCCGATGGCAGCGCCGGCAGCAGTACAATTTCACCATCCTGACTTTGCAACAGCATCTCAGCTATACCGGCGCATCCGCCCAGATTGCCGTCAATCTGGAACGGCGGATGTGCACAGAACATGTTCGGGTACGTTCCGCCACCCTGACCGCTGTAGTCTATACCCTGACCGGAAGCCGGACTGAGCAGGTCCCTGAGCAGCTTGTAGGCATGCTCGCCGTCATGCAGCCGCGCCCAGAAATTAACCTTCCAGGCCATGGACCAGCCGGTGCTTTCGTCACCACGGACCTCCAGTGTGCGTCTTGCCGCATCGGCCAGATTGGGAGTTCCATTGACCGAAATCTCATGGGCTGGATACAGTCCGTACAGATGCGAGACATGGCGGTGGTGTACATCGGTCTCCCCATAAGCTTCGTTCCACTCCATTATGCGGCCGTCAGCTGCAATGGTTGTCGGTTTTATGCGCCCCAGCATCAGTTTCAGCGTATCGGCAAAACCGGTGTCCTCATTCAGGATTGAAGCCGATGCAATCACGTTGGTGAAAAGTTCCCGGACAATCTGGTTGTCCATGGTGGAGCCTGCACACACGTTGCATGTCCTGCCATTGGGGAGACGGTATGCGTTCTCGGGCGAATTTGTCGGTGCGGTAACCAGATATCCTGTATTCGGATTCTCAACAAGCATGTCTACGAAGAACAGTGCGGCCTGCTTCATTGTCGGATATATTCCGGCCAGGTACTCCTTGTCCATAGTATAGAGATAATGCTCGAACAGGTGTTCACACAGCCATGCGGCCGATGTGTTCGATGCGCCCCATGACGGGTGTTCACCCGGTGACGTGTACTGCCATACGTTTACCGGCGTATGTGCGGTCCATCCACGTGCTCCGTAGAAGGCCTGTGCTGTGTGCTGCCCGCTTGGAACCAGACTCTTCGTAAAGCTGACAAAGGGTTCAAGGAGTTCAGTCAGGTTTCCGGTTTCGGCCGGCCACATGTTCATCTGCAAATTTATATTAAGGTGGTAGTCACCGTTCCATGGCGTCTGTACCGTGTTGGCCCAAAGCCCCTGCAGGTTGGGCGGCAGACAGCCGGGGCGCGTGCTGGAAATGAGCAGATAACGGCCGTATTGGTAATACAGTGCAGCCAGTGACGGGTCATCCGGATTGTCCCTGAAGGCAGCCAGACGCCTGTCCATGGCCATGGACTCACGCTGTGGATTGTGTCCGAAATCCACGCTGACACGTCCGAACAGCCGGCCGAACGCCTGTGAATGCCGTTTCTCAAGCTGGGTGTACGGCATGCCGGCGGCCCTGTCAAGCTTTTCATCCAGAACTGATTCCACATCATCACCGTAATAGTCCGTAGCCATGGCAACAAGTATGAGCGCATCACCACGGCTGCAGACCTCCAGCGAGCGTCCGTCAGGGCACATGACCGTTCCCCCGTCAGGATTCAAAATGCGCACTTTGGATGCGTATTCCACTCCGTTGAACGGCTCGTCACGCCGCTCGGTTCCCGATGGCAGCCGGCCACACAGCATCAGTTCATTGTCTGTTCCGCACAACTGCGGCTGCCAGCGTTCTGGAAGATTCCTTTCACAGTCACGGTTCAGCGACAGTGTGAAACGCACGGCATCACGCCGGCTGGCGCCAAGGCGTATCACGCACACGTCATCGGAATACGATGCGAACAGTGTGCGCGTATATTCTATATGGTCACGCTTGAAACGCTCGACTGATACTGCACGGTCAAGGCTGAGTTCACGGCGGTAGTCACTTGTTTCCCCGTCGCCGGTTGCCTGTTCTATCACCAGGTTGCCCAGCAGCTGGTACGATCCGTACGGAAGGTTCCAGCTGCTGCCGTTTCCGGTACCCCGGCCGCCGCATACGAAAGTGGAATACATGAGCCGCTGGGCTTCGTCATTGCGGCCCTCGAACAGCAGTCTGCGTATTTCGGGCAGACTCTCCAGCGCACGCGGATTGTCTGAATCCTGCACGCTCCCCGACCAGACCGAACTCTCGTTCAGTGTCACGTTCATCCGTTCCACCCCGCCATCGGACATCATGCCCATGCGTCCGTTGCCAAGCGGAATGCGCTCCTCCCAGGCCGATGCCGGAGCATCGAAGTGGTATGAAGAATCCAATCCGTTGAGGCAGCCGGCATACAGGCAGCAGACAATTGACAATACAGGAATATTCAAATGTTTCATAACGCAAAAATACGAATCCTTGATGCAAATACACAATATTCTGTCACTATGATACGGAAAATGGATTATATTTGTATCTGACAACAGAAAGAAAGGTATGAAGAAAGCTATGTTTATTCTGGCGGCACTGCTCGTCACGGTCCCCAAGGCGCAGGCGTTCGAGCCCCTGCCGAAACATGAAGTATCATTGCAGTACGGTTATGTCACCGCCCCCGAATTTGCGCTGATGTTTGCCGGAATATTCGGAACGCTGTTCAGTCTGGGAAGCGCTTCAATGTCCGAAATAAAATGCACCGGTGAAATTTCCGGCCAGTACTACCACAGACTGGGCGAACGCTGGATGGTGGGATGTGCAGGCGGATACGAACATGCCGGACTGTCATTTGAAGACAGTGAGGGGAATGTCCGTACCGCCTCTGTGAACGGGCATTTCATGTCTCTGCTGCCGTCTGCCAAACTTTACTGGAACAGCAAGATGCACTTTGCCATGTACACCAAGGTACAGGCCGGTGCAACCATGACAGTCATGCCGGATGATGACGATGAGAATCATCAGAAAGCAGATCTGGGCTGCTACATCAGTTTCAACCTTGTACCGGCCGGCATGGAATTCGGAGGAGAAAGCCTGCGCGGTTTCGCCGAACTGGGTTTCGGAACACAGGGAATCATATCAGTCGGATTGAAAAAGACATTCTGAAATCCATGTACAGAACCAAAGGTATAGAAAACGGCCGCATTGAAGTGGCTGATGCCCTGCGCGGCCTTGCTGTTGCAGGAATCATTCTGTTCCATTCGGTTGAACATTTCAACACTTTCAGCCGCAGTATCAGATACACTCTGCCATGTGACGCCACCGTATTCAACGTGCTCCAGACACTGCTGTCCGGCAAGATGTACGGTATTTTCGCCGTACTGTTCGGACTGAGCTTCTTCATTATGCGCGACAATCAGGAACAGAAGGGCAAGGATTTTTCCCTGCGTTTCCTATGGCGCATGGTCCTGCTGTTCATCTTCGGTCTGATAAACGTGGCATTTTATGACGGAGATATCCTGACCACATATGCCCTGATGGGACTGCTGCTCATTCCAGCCGGATATCTGGACAGCAGGTGGCTTGGTGCCATTACCGTCCTGCTGCTCATCCAGCCGCTGGAAATAGTCACGCACCTGACAGGCTGGCAGCCGGAAGCCAGGATGTACTACATGCAGATTGCCATGGCGCATGACACATTCTGGCATTCCGTGGTCACAAACCTCAGATACGGATTCATCACAGATATGGCCTGGTTCTACACCCACGGCCGCATCACCCAGACTCTGGGCCTGTTCTATCTTGGTCTTCTCTTAGGCCGATTCAGGCTTTTCTACAATGAAGGCAACAACCTGCACAAGTGGTCAGTCATATTTGTAATATCACTTTTTGCCACTGTTGCAGGTGCTGCAGTCAGGTTCGGAAAATACGAAGATCTGCTCCGTCCGGTCTGGAATCTCGCCATTCTCATGCTTATCATGTCAGCCGCCACAATATGCTGGTACCGCAGCGACCGGTTCAGAATCATATTCGGCAAACTGGGTTTCTTCGGCCGCATGAGCCTCACGAATTACCTGCTGCAATCCATACTGGGAAGTCTGCTGTTCTACAAATGGGGATTCAGCCTGTATGACAAACTGGGAACCACCTACTCCGCACTGGTCGGTCTAGGCATGATCATATTCCAGTATACGCTGCTTTCATTCTGGGCAAGGAAACACCAGCGCGGCCCGCTGGAAGGTCTGTGGCGCAGGCTCACATGGATTGGAACTGACAATAAGCGCATATGAAGAGAATTACAGCCACAGTATGCATCGGACTTGCCGTCCTGGCAGGAACTGTCCTGACTGTCAGAAAAGTCCGCAGTATACATATACAAGATGATTTCATGGAGTATTTCGGTATCGGATATTCGGATATCGTATCGTTCATTGTGCAGGGATACCAATGCCATTGGGATGGAATTGATCCCGATGATGGCGGCGTGAGCGGCGTACTGCGGTATGAATCTCAGCTTGCCGGATCATGCCTGACGGATCTTGACGGAGACGGCATTGGGGAAATGCTGCTGGGTGATGAGTTCGACGACGGCACGCATACCGTTTATGACATATACGGATTTGACCGTACTACCGGTGATGTCATACACCTGTTTTCCGGCGGTGAAAGGAACTGGTGCCGCATACACCGGGACGGCACGGTCGAAGAAAACGGTTCGAATTCCGCCGAAGACAGTTTCACACGCTACTGGAAAGTTTCAGGAACAAAGTTGAAGAAGGCCGCGAATCCTGAAAGTGAAGAACTCATGAACTTGCATATGGACAAATTCGAAAAATACGCCCGTCCGCGCCAGCTTGCCGGCGGTTACACCGACAACCGCGAACTCACTGAAGAGGAAATGCTCCTGTTCCGCCAGACAACTGATCTTACGCCTCAGGACCAGGCCCCATGGCCGTCAGGCACCCATTTCACCCCGCTGTCAGTTGCCACACAGGTGGTTGCCGGACTCAATTACCGTTTCTGGTGCCGTTTCCAGGCACCGGACAGTTACGGCCACTGCAACGTGGTGATATACCGTCCTCTGAGTGGAGAGCCGCGCGTCACATCATTTGAAATTGTGGAATGAACATAAAATGACATCAGCATGAAAAGACTGTTGACAATCCCCCTGTGTCTCTGCGCTGCGGCAGTTATGGCACAGGAGCCGTCAGAATACAACCTGGACGGCAAACTGTATCCGCAGATAAACCCTGACCGCAGCGTGACCTTCCAGTTCAGCGCCCCGCAGGCTGACAAAGTGACACTGAACATGGGCCGTGACTATGAGATGGCAAAAGGTGAACGCGGCATGTGGACCGTCACAACTGATCCGCAGGTGGTTGGTTTTCACTACTATACGCTAAAAGTGGGCGGCTTGGACTTCATTGACCCCGCCGGTTACACGTTCTACGGCACAAGCAAATACTCAAGCGCCATTGAAGTGCCTGAAGATGAGTCCGATGCTGCCTTCTACACCCCGCACAGGGACGTTCCACAGGGTGATGTCAGGTCAGTCCGTTTCCATTCCGATGTCTGCGGAGAGTGGCGGCGCATGTACGTCTACACCCCTGCCGGATATTATGATGACCCGGACAGGCGCTATCCCGTACTTTACCTGCAGCATGGCGGTGGAGAGGATGAAACCGGATGGATTTTCCAGGGCCGCGCTGACATCATTCTTGACAATCTCATTGCTGAAGGCAAGGCCCAGCCCATGATCATTGTCATGAACAGCGGATATGCAAACGTTCCGGGCAGCACCGACAGTTTCGACGCCTTCGAACAGATGATGACCCAGGAAGTGATTCCGTTCGTTGATTCCCGCTACCGTACCATCGCCGACCGCGAACACCGTGCCGTGGCAGGTTTGTCATGGGGTGCCAAACAGGCATATGACCTGGCACTTGGATACCCTGAATATTTTTCAGCCGTTGGCGGATTCAGCGGAATCATTGTAGTGGGCCAGTTCGATGTACGCAATCCCGGTATCATGGACAAGACCCGGCGGAAAGCAGCCTACAACGGAATATTCAAGGATGTAAAGAAGTTCAACAGGGACTACAGCTTGCTTTTCATATCGACCGGCCAGGCTGAAGGAACGCTGCTCAAGGACATGTCGAAGACACTCAGGAAGGACGGACTGAAGAATGTCACCTATTATGAATCCCCGGCTACAGCCCACGAATGGCTCACATGGAGACGCTCACTCTACAACTACGCACAATTACTATTCAGAAAATGAAAAAGACAGCATTGATGATGGCCCTTCTGGCAGTCTGCACAGCTGCTCAGGCCCAGGAAAGCGCCACTACAAATATCACAGGAAAGGAATATCCTAAAGTAAATCCGGACAGGACAGTCATATTCAAGGTCGATGCGCCCCAGGCCAGGACCGTTGCCGTTGATCTGGGCGGACGCCATCAGATGACAAGGAACGCTCAGGGACAGTGGGAGGTCACCACCCCGCCCATCGTACCCGGATTCCATTACTATTCGCTCATAATTGACGGTGTGAGCGTATCGGACCCCAATTCAAAGCCATTCTTCGGAAGCGGCAAAATGATGAGCGGCATTGAGATTCCGGAAGTCTGCGTGGACTATTATCTGGACAAGGACGTTCCGCACGGTGAAATACGCGTGCAGCGCTACTGGTCTGACCTGACACAGAGCTGGCGCGTGTGCCGCGTATACGTTCCGGCCGGATATGACACTGACCTTGACGCCCGCTACCCGGTGCTGTACCTGCTGCACGGTGCAGGCGAGGACGAAACCGGCTGGTCCGAACAGGGACTCATGTACAACATCATGGACAACCTGATTGATGAAGGTTCAGCCGTTCCCATGATTGTAGTCATGGACCACGGCGTAGCCACCATTCCCGGTGCCCGGAGCAGCGGCATGTTCGACTTCACGTCATATGAAAAGGTGGTCATTGAAGAGCTGATCCCTATGATTGACAGCAGGTACCGCACCCTCCCCGACCGTCTGCACCGCGGAATCTGCGGCCTTTCACTGGGCGGATTCCAAAGTTTCACGATAGCCATGGACAACCGCGACAAGTTCGCATGGCTGGGCGGATTCAGCGGTTCCGGCAAGGGTCCGGGAACTGCTGCTGACCTTTATGACAAATCCATGAACGACGACTTCAAGCTTATATTCATCAGCACAGGCACCAAGGAATCGCCGCAGATGTACGCTACGGTGAAGAACTTCCATGACATTCTTGCCGCTGCCGGCGTCAGGCACATCTTCTTCCAGTCAGCCGGCACTGACCACGAGTGGCTGACCTGGCGACGGTCGCTGTACCGCTTCGTACCGCTGCTGTTCAAATGACATGAAGAATGCCGTCATTTCCATCCTCATCGGCATCACGGATCATGGCGTTAATTTCCTACTGCATGCATTTTATCCGAAAACAATAGTATCTTTGCAGTAAACGACAAATAAACTTTAACCTTCAAATATGAAACGAATTCTTACACAATTACTGACCATCAGTTTCATGTGCACTGCCGCCCATGCAGCAGCACCTGTTGGCAGTCGTGACTTCATGGGCAACATCTATGACTACATTGAGAACCTTGATGTATTTGAGCTGGGTCAGGAAGATGCGCGTGCATATTACATTCCACAGCACAGCATGAGCCTGAACGGGCAGTGGAAATTCTTCTATGCCGATACGCCGGAAGAGATTCCGGCAGGATTCTTCGAAGAGGGTTTCCGGGATTCCAAGTGGAACACTATCGACGTCCCGTCAAACTGGGAGATGCGCGGGTACGGTGATGCGCTGTTCCGCAATGTCAGTGCGGCGTTCAGGGCCAATCCGCCTTACGTTCCGCACGAGTACAATCCTACGGGAGCATACCGTACCAGTTTTACCGTACCTGACAGCTGGAAGGGTGAAGAGGTGTTCCTTAGGTTCGAGAAGGTGGCATCGGCCTCATTCCTATGGGTGAACGGACATGAAGTCGGATACAATGAGGGTGCGCAGGAACCTGCGGAATATGACATCACCCCGTATCTGAAGAAAGGACGCAACACCCTGGCCATGCTGGTTGTCAAATATTCTGACGGATATTATCTGGAGGGGCAGGACTACTGGCGCCTGGCCGGCATTTTTGATGACGTTTATCTGTATGCCGCACCCAAGACACGTCTTTTTGACTGGCATGTGACAACTGACCTTGACAGTGAGTACAAGGATGCCCGGCTGGGCATTGAAGTCACCGTAAGGAGTTATGATGAAGTACCCGTACAGAAGCCGCTGAAAGTCAGGGCGGTTCTTACAGACAAGGACGGAAAGGCTGTAGCAGAGATGGAAAGTCCCGCCGCTTCATTTGCAAGCGGAAACGGCAGTCTGGTCCTGAATATGGAAAAGGCCATTGCCAATCCCCTGAAATGGACTGCCGAGACTCCGGACCTTTATGAGTTGAAGATGTATCTTGTCGATGCCGCCACCGGTGCACAGATTTCAGGATATTCCAAGGAAGATGCCCGCCAGGATGTAGGGTTCAAGGAGACTGCGATCATTGACAATGTGTTCTATCTGAACGGAAAGCCGCTCAAGGTGAATGCCCAGTGTTCCCACATGCAGGACCCTGATAACGGACACAGCGTAAATGACGAACTGATACGCAAGGACATGACCATCCTCAAGCAGTACGGATTCAATGCCGTGCGCACCAGCCACTATCCCCCAGTCCCGCGCTATCTTGAATATGCAGCCCGATACGGTCTCTACATCATTGATGAGGCGGGTGTCGAGGCGCACGCCACCGAGTACGTTTCAAGCAACAGCCGGTTCCTCCCCATGTATCAGGAACGTGTGCGCCGTATGGTGCTGCGTGACAGGAACCAGCCTGCAGTCCTGTTCTGGAGCGCCGGTAACGAGAGCGGTGAAGGTCCCAACATCGGTGAGGTCATAAAGGAAGGCCGCAAGTACGATGACACCCGTTCGTGGATGTACGGCGGCAATGCATACAGCCATGCCGCAGAGGATATCATCGGACCCCGTTACCCCACTGCTCTGGCACTGGACCTGAAGGTGGGTCTGCACGGTGACGGCGATGTGCGTCCGTCATTCATGGACGAATACATTTCAGTTGCGGGCAATGGCGGCGGCATGTTCGATGAGATGTGGCGCGCCATTAATACACATGAACGTTCGCTTGGCGGAGCGGTATGGGATTTCGTATCGCCGGGACTGACCTGGACTGCAAGATTCCTGACCGACCGGTCTTCACACAATGTCATGGCCGGTGTGATGGGTAATGCAAAGCTCATACAGGACAAGCGTAACAGGAAGAACCATGTCATTGACCTAAGCGGCCATGATGAATGGGTCGAAATATACAGGGACGACTGTCTTGAGGTGACGGGCAGCAGTCTGGGCATCAGTTTCGATGTCATGCCGCGCAAACTTGTCAGTTCATGCGGTTCATTCGTGACAAAGGGCGACTGGCAGTTCGGTGTCCAGCAGTCCGGCAAGGACAAGATAAATTTCTACATCAACACGAACAAGGCACCGGGCTCCCAGCAGCAGCGCAGGCAGGCATCCGGCTCAAACAACAAGTATGTCCTGACGGCAGAACTTCCACAGGACTGGGAGGACAACTGGCACCATGTCGAAGCCAACTATGACGGAGAGCAGATGACACTTTCGATTGACGGCACACAGATTGCTTCATTGGAGGCCGCCGGCAACATAATCAACGCCCCGTTCCCGGTGAACATTGGCCGTAACGCACAGGCTCACGGACAGGACACGCAGGTTTACATTTGTGACGCGCTGATGGACAATGTGGTCATATCGGACAACACAGGTGAACTGCTGCACCTTGATTTTGAGGAAGAGCGGCAGGGTGACAGCTATTTCAGTTACGGAACAGGCGCCAGGACCTACGGAACAATATGGCCCGACCGCACCGTCCAGCCCGAGATTCACCAGATGCAGAAATCATCACAGCCAATATCGTGCCGTCTGCTCAGCGCCGATGACGGCCTGGTCGAGGTCTGGAACCGTAACCATTTCCTCAATGCATCGTACTATGATTTCAAGTGGGAAATATATGAGGACGGCACATGCATTGAACAAGGCACAACCGCCCTGGACATAGAACCGCTGTCCAAAAAGGTCATCAGCATTCCATATCACAAACCTGAGCTCAAGGCCGGCTGCGAATATTTCATCATGCTGACCAGTGCACTGTCAGAGGACCGGATATGGGCCGACAAGGGGCATATCATGGCATGGGACCAGTTTGAACTGCCATGGCACAAGGCCGATGCCGCATCGGACAAGACCGTTGGAAAAGTCACGCTCTCAAGGACTGACAGCACCATAGTTGCCGACGGTGAGGGTTTCTCATACACTTTCACTACTGACGGACAACTGACCGGCATCACACAGAACGGAAGGCAGCTGCTCAAGGCACCGCTGCAGTTCAACGTATGGCGCGCCCCTCTGGCTCTTGAGGTTGACAGTTGGGACCAGGGTGCCATCAGCTACAGCAACCGCAAGTCATGGAACGGTTCGCAGATTGCCAATGAATTCTACAGCAACAACCTTGACAAGATTACAAGGATTCCCATCTCATGCGACGCTTATGAAGCCGGCGGACAGGTATTTGTCAATGTGCGCTGCTTCTCTCAGTTCGGCGGCATATCATCGGGGTCGCTCGATGCCTACATTTTCGGCATCAGGTACGTAGGTTATTCCGAGGTGTATGAATACCGCATAAACGGTGACGGCACCGTGGCACTGCACCATATTCTGGAACCGGAAGGATCCATGCCCACCCTGCTGCCTCGCATCGGACTGACAATGACTCTGGATGAGAACATGCAGCAGGTCAAGTGGTTTGGCCGCGGACCGGAAGAGAACTATCCCGACAGGAAGACAGGCTATGCCGTGGGAATCTATGACAATACGGTGGACGGCATGTTCGAACCGTATCTCATTCCACAGGACTGCGGTCTGAGGTGTGACAACCGCTGGCTTGCCATGGCATCTGAAGACGGCCACGGAATACGGTTCTCCATGGATGAACTGTTCAACTTCAATGCATACAACTACAGTACTGACAACCTGACCAAGGCCACATACACCTACCAGCTTATGAAACAGGACGGCGTGACCCTGAACTTGGACTACAACACGACCGGAGTCGGCTGTACCGCGAACTACATCCTGCCCGGCTATCAGGTCAAGCCCACCAGGTACGAACGCAACATCAGCATCCGGCTGTTCTGACTGCACGACAGGGACAGTCCCTGACTTGTGGGGACTGT
>JAKSIS010000012.1 GCA_024398665.1 Bacteroidaceae bacterium | reverse complement strand
GCAAGGCGTAGCGGCTGGAAGCCGCCCTTTCGCGGAGCGAAATAAAACAAGGTTTACCGAATTCATTTTTTTTTGCCCAAGGGGCAAATACCAATAGCCTTGCGCAGCAAGGCGTAGCGGCTGGAAGCCGCCCTTTCGCGGAGCGAAATAAAATAAGGTTTACCGAATTCATTTTTTTTGCCCAAGGGGCAAAAAAAATGAATTCACTCGCGTGAACTCAGTTTTTTCAATTTCCTCCAGAGGGCGTTTCCCTCATGGAGTGGACCTTGCAATTTATCGCAAATTCTGGGGTCCGAACCTAATTACTAACCTAATTACTAACCAATTAATGCTTATGAGAATTATCCTTTGTTTTCGACCGCAAAGGTAGACATATTTAGAATTCATTGTCACTTAAAAAGTGCAAACATATCCCAAATATACCAAATAGCGAAAATCAACGTAATCAGTTGATAAACAGCAACTCACGGTATTTAGGCAGCGGCCATGCGTCATTGTCGGTAATTTCCTCCAGTTCATCGACAAGACGGCGTATGGGAACCAGCGATTCAGCTATTTCATGATAAGCCCTGGCTTTCTCATATTCAGACTCTATCACATTGGCCTTTTTGCGTTCCTCCACCATGGCATCGACCTGACGGCGTATTTCAGCAGTCAGGAATGAAATGCGCCTTACGGTATCAAGGTTTGCGGCACCGACCGATGCGAATTCATCAGGCATGACATCCTTCATGAGCGACAGGTTTCTGAGCAGCACGCTCTGATACGACTCAGCAGCGGGAATGATATGGTTCGTGGCCATGCGTCCCATAACCCTGGCCTCAATCTGGATTTTCTTGGTGTAGGTGTTCCACTTGACCTCATTGCGCGCCTCAAGTTCCTTGGCGGTGTATATGCCGGTGCGGGCGAACATGGCCACAGAATCAGGATGCAGATAAGCGGCTATCATTTCCGGAACGCTGGTCTCTGTATCCAGCCCGCGCCGTTCTGCCTCACGGTGCCATTCTTCACTGTAGCCGTTGCCGTCAAAGCAAATCACATCCAGAATGGAGGCTATTATGGGCTTGAGCGTATCCATGATGCCCACATTAAGGGCCGCCCCCTGTGCAAGACGTTCATCCAGCTGTGACTTGAACAGTTTCAGCTGGTCAGCCACGGCAGCGTTCAGCGTAGTGACGGCGCCGGCACAGTTGGCGCTGGAGCCCACAGCACGGAATTCGAAGCGGTTGCCGGTGAATGCGAACGGCGACGTGCGGTTGCGGTCCGTGTTGTCAATGAAGATTTCCGGTATTTCGACCAGACCCAGCGATGCGCCGGTCTTGCCGGCAATCTCAATGGGTGTGTCTGACGGCAGTTCAAGCAGCTTGTGCAGGACATCGGTCATGGTCTTTCCAAGGAAGGCCGATACAATGGCCGGCGGAGCCTCGTTGGCCCCAAGGCGGTGCGCATTGGTGGCCGTGGCGATTGATGCCTTGAGAAGCGAATTGTATTTCTGTACCGCAGCAAGCACATTCACAAAGAAGGTGATGAACTGCAGATTGCCCATGGCATCCTTGCCCGGAGCCATAAGCTGGACGCCGGTATCGGTCCCAAGCGACCAGTTGTTGTGTTTGCCCGAACCGTTGATTCCGGCGAACGGCTTTTCATGAAGCAGCAGCACGAACCCGTGTTTGCGCGCCATATTCTTCATGACGTTCATTATCATCTGGTTCTGGTCATTGGCAAGATTCGCCTCGCCGTATATGGGTGCCATTTCGAACTGGTTGGGCGCAGCTTCGTTATGACGTGTCTTGAGCGGAATGCCCAGACGGTAGCCTGCTATCTCAACGTCACGCATGAATGCGGCCACGCGTGAAGGTATGGCACCGAAATAATGGTCGTCAAGCTGCTGGTTCTTCGACGCCTCATGTCCGAACAGCGTGCGTCCGGTCAGCATCAGGTCGGGACGTGCGGCAAAGAGGTCCTCATCGACCAGGAAATACTCCTGTTCCCATCCCAGAAAGTTTATGACCTTGCCTACTGACGGATCAAAAAGCCTGCATATGGGCAGAGCCGCGTCATTGACGGCCTTCAGGGAGCGTTTCAGGGGAGTCTTGTAGTCCAGTGCCTCGCCGGTGTATGATATGAACAGCGACGGAATGCACAGCGTGTCATCCTGGATGAAGACGGGCGACGTGGGGTCCCAGGCCGTATATCCGCGCGCTTCGAACGTGGCGCGTATGCCGCCGTTGGGAAATGATGATGCGTCAGGTTCCTGCTGGGCAAGCGACTTGCCGTCAAAAGTTTCAATCATTCCGCCGTCACGGCCGTACTCCAGGAAGGAGTCATGCTTTTCCGCCGTCCCTTCAGTAAGCGGCTGGAACCAGTGTGAGATATGGGTTACTCCGTGTTCAATGGCCCAGGTCTTCATGCCCTGCGCAACACCGTCAGCCGTCTTGCGGTCAAGCGGACGGCCGTTGTCAATGCAGTCAGTCAATTCCCTGAAAGTCTTGGCATCAAGGTAACGGCGCATCTTTTCGCGGTTGAACACCAGTTCGCCGAAATAGTCCGACGGACGCGCCTGAGGCATTTCAACCTTTACAGCCTTCTTCTTGAAGGCGTCCTGAACGACATCGAACCTGAGTTTTCCCATTGTCAGATCATATTCTGTTTCATGAGTGAGGCTGTAACATCGTCCTCGCTCATGGAATAGTTCATAAGGTTGCCTGCCAGATACTGGTTGTAAGCGCTCATGTCCATAAGTCCGTGCCCGGTCAGGTTGAACAGCAGGACCTTGCTTTCACCTGTCTCACGGCACTCTTTGGCGCGGCGTATGGTAGCGGCTATGGCATGGCATGATTCAGGAGCCGGCACAATGCCTTCAGTGCGGGCGAACAGCATGCCTGCATCGAAAGTCTCAATCTGGTCAACGTCAATGGCCTCCATGAATCCGTCCTTGAGAAGCTGTGACACTATCACGCCGGCACCGTGGTAGCGCAGTCCGCCGGCATGAATGTTTGCCGGAGCGAACTTGTGGCCCAGGGTGAACATGGGCAGCATGGGGGTGTAACCGGCCTCGTCACCGAAATCATACATGAAACGGCCCTTGGTCAGTTTGGGGCATGAAGCCGGTTCAGCTGCAATGAAACGCGTGCCTTTGCGCTCACCGCTGAATATGTGGCGCATGAACGGGAATGCCAGACCGGCAAAATTCGAACCGCCGCCAAAGCATGCAATAATCTCATCGGGATATTCACCCGCCATTTCCATCTGCTTTTCGGCCTCAAGTCCGATGACTGTCTGGTGCAGCGACACGTGGCTCATGACTGATCCCAGCGTGTACTTGCAGTTGGGTGTGGTGCGGGCCAGTTCTACGGCTTCAGAAATGGCAGTGCCAAGCGAACCGTTATGGTTGGGCGTGGCGGTAAGGATATCCTTTCCGGCGCGTGTTGACATTGAAGGTGAAGGAGTTACCTGGGCCCCGAAGACCTGCATCATGTTGCGGCGGTAGGGTTTCTGCTCATAGCTTATCTTGACCTGGTAGACGGCGGCCTCAAGTCCGAACACCTTTGCAGCATATGAAAGGGCTGTGCCCCACTGTCCGGCACCGGTTTCAGTGGTGACGTTGGTCACACCCTCCTGCTTGCAGTAATAGGCCTGCGCAATGGCTGAATTCAGTTTGTGCGAACCTACCGGGCTTACGCTCTCGTTCTTGAAATAGATGTGTGCGGGAGTGCCAAGGGCCTCTTCCAGTCCGTATGCGCGGACCAGCGGGGTGCTGCGGTAGTAGGTGTACATTTCACGGACCTTTTCAGGTATGTCTATCCATTTGTGGGTCTGGTCCAGTTCCTGACGGCTGCATTCCTGTGCGAAAATGGGGAACAGGTCCTCGGCCTTCATGGCTTCACCGGTCTTGGGGTTCTTGAGCGGCATGGGCTTGTTGGGCATATCGGCCTGTATGTTGTACCACTGTGTCGGAATTTCGGACTCACTCAGGAAAAATCTCTTCTGTTTCATATTGCGTTTCGTTTATTTTCGGATTATAAAAAAAATGTCCGCCTCTCATCATTCATGCGGGGACGGACTTGAAGAATTCAATCAGTTTCTGATACGGTTCATGCCACCCCACGCCATCGTACGGTCTGAGACTGCCACCACCAGAATCTTGAATTCATCATGCTGCATCGCTTTTATTCGCAGCAAAGTTATATCATATTCTCAATAACGCATTATCCGAAAAGCGAAAAAAAAGACCGCGTCCTGAAAAAACGCGGTCCTTTCGTATAAGTTTGCAGTCTGTTTGCAGATTATTCAGCTTCAACAGCTTCCTTGATCATCTCTTCGTTAGCGGTGATGTAGATCTCAACGCGACGGTTCTGTGCACGGCCTTCTTCAGTGTCGTTGCTTGCAACGGGAATTGTGAATGACTTGCCCTCAGCGATGATGCGCTCCTTGGCCATTCCGCACTTCTTGAGATAGGTGGCAACTGCATCGGCACGCTTTGCAGAAACCTTTTCATTGGCCTGCTCTGTACCTACGTTGTCAGTGTGACCCCAAACGGTGATGTTGGTCTGTTCCATATCCTTCATTACTTCAGCGAACTTGGTCAGAGTAGCCTTTGACTCTTCGCTAAGAGTTGATGAGTTGAAACCGAACAGGATACCGCTGTCAAATGTAACCTTGATGCCGGGCAGACCGTTTACGTCTTCCATTTCTTCAACCTTGGCTGCTTCAATCTTGGCAAGTTCTTCAGCCTTCTTGTCCATACGGTCTCCGATGATGGCACCTGCACCGCCGCCTGCGGCTGCACCGATAGCTGCACCGATGGCTGCGCTTTCTGCGTCACCACCCAGGAGAATACCGATACCAGCACCGATGGCTGCACCTGCGCCACCGCCAATCAGACCGCCGTTAGCAGTCTTTGACCACGAAGAACAACCTGCAGCAGAAAGAACCAGAACTGCAGAGAGAGCGATAGAAAAAACTTTTTTCATATTAGTAATAATTAAATGGTGAATACAAAAAACTGTGCGAAAATATTGAATTTTATTCAATCTTTATTCTCAAATCTCCAAATGTTTTGGTATCGGGCTTAATATTTGTTTGCATTTCATCAAAAAAGCATATCTTTGGCACAATTGTCAAACATAACCAAACAGCCAATATGAGAAACAGAATCCTTCTGGCTGCAGCAGCCTGCAGCCTGCTGGCAGCCTGCGGTGAGGCACCGCAGAACAACCAGACAACAACGGTTGACCCCAACTACGTAATCACAGACGTTCCGCGCGGTGAACAGGCGCCCCCTGCAAATCCCGGACAGAGGAATTTCGGCGGTATGATACCGCAGGGCGGCAGCAATGCCAACCGCCAGACCAGGCAGCGCCCCGCCGCACCGGCACCTCAGGTGCAGCGCCCGGCAGCCCAGGTCCGCACCGTACCGCTGAAGGAACTGTCAATGAGCGACCCGTTCATCTATCCTGATCCCGACACAAAGACATACTGGCTTACCAGCACCGGCGGAGCACTGTACAAGAGCACCGACCTTGAAATGTGGACAGGCCCCTACAATGTGATAGACATTTCACACACATGGATGCAGGGCCAGTTCGTGGCTGCGGCTGAAATCCACAAGTTCAACGGCAAGTTCTACTATGCCGGCACATGGAACAACCACGGCATTTGCATAGAACAGGTTCCGCGCCGCTACAACGTTCCCCTGAACCAGACCCAGCTGCTTGTATCGGACAAGGTTGACGGTCCGTATCTCCCGCTTGTAAAGGACTCCACATTCTGTCTGGGACCCACCACATGGGATATCATTGACGGAACGCTTTATGAAGAGAACGATACAGTATATATGGTGTTCGTACACGAATGGACACAGCTGATTGACGGCACCATGGCATATATGCCTCTGTCAAAGGACCTGACACACCGCACCGCTGAACCCACGACCATTTTCCGCGCATCGGAAGCACCCTGGTCAAAGGAGATGAATTCAATAGGTGAAGCCACGTTCGGCATGAAGATGCCGGGCTGGGTGACTGACGGCCCGCAGATGTTCCGCACACAGACCGGACGTCTGGGCATGCTCTGGTCCAGTTGGGGCGAGAACCGTTACGCGCAGGGCATAGCATGGTCTGAGAGCGGCAGCATAAAGGGTCCCTGGATTCAGGAGGAGAAGGCATTCCGCGGCGACAATTCAGGTCACGGCATGCTGTTCCACACATTTGACGGCCAGCTGCTCTATTCAGTCCACCACAGCGAGGGCAACGGCCCGCGCAAACCGGAAATATGGACGGTCGACGACAGCGGCGACAACCTGATTCTAGGTAAAAGGATCCATTAAATAATGTAGAACCGCGGCCTGAAACCGCGGTTTCATTATCTTTGCAGGCAGTTCACACCCAAATGCAATGAAGATTTCGAACCGTGCTGAAATAATGCCAAGTTCGCCTATACGCAAACTGTCAGGCATTGCCCAGAAAATTGAAGCCCAAGGCGTCAAAGTCTACCACCTGAACATAGGCCAGCCTGACCTGCCCACCCCGCAGATAGGTCTTGACGCACTCAAGAACATTGACCGCCAGGTGCTGGAATACACCCCGTCACAGGGATTCTTAAGTCTGAGGAAAAAGCTGTGCGACTATTATGAGCAGTACCAGATAAAGTTCAGCCCCGATGACATCATTGTGACCAGCGGCGGCAGTGAGGCCGTGCTGTTCGCATTCATGACCTGCCTCAATCCGGGTGACGAGATAATTGTTCCGGAACCTGCCTATGCCAACTACATGGCTTTCGCCGTTTCAGCCGGAGCAGTCATCAAACCCATAGTTTCAACCATCGAGGACGGTTTCGCACTGCCCCCTGTAGAAAAGTTCGAGGAGCTGATAACCGAACGCACCAAAGGCATACTGATATGCAACCCCAACAACCCCACCGGCTACCTGTACACCCGAAAGGAGATGCTGCAGCTGCGTGATCTGGTAAAGAAATATGACCTGTACCTGTTCTCTGACGAAGTCTACCGTGAGTTCATCTACACAGGTTCGCCGTACATATCGGCCTGTCATCTTGAGGGCATTGAAAACAATGTCATACTGATTGATTCAGTTTCAAAGCGCTATTCGGAATGCGGAATACGCATTGGAGCCATTGCGACAAAGAATGAGGAAGTCCGGCGTGCCGTCATGAAGTTCTGCCAGGCACGCCTGTGCCCGCCGCTCATAGGACAGGTCATTGCCGAGGCTTCAATTTCCGCACCGCGCGACTACATGGCCAACACCTATGAAGAGTTCATAACCCGCCGCAAGTACCTGATTGACGGTCTGAACAAGATTCCGGGCGTATATTCGCCCATTCCCATGGGTGCGTTCTACACGACCGCCCAGCTGCCCATTGACGACTGCGAGGATTTCTGCAAATGGTGTCTCACCGATTTCCGCCGCGACGGCAAGACCATCATGATGGCCCCCGGAACGGGTTTCTATTCAGACCCCAGCCACGGTCTGAACCAGGTACGCCTGGCCTACGTGCTGAACATTGATGACCTGAAGGACGCCCTGAAGCTCCTTGCCCAGGCTCTTGAAGAATACAACTCACTGAAAAAGAAATGAAAAGAAGCCTGGCTACAACAATTCTGTGCCTGCTGTCAGCAGCATTCTGCCTGGCAGCCGCACCCAAGCGTGAATTCCGCGGCGCCTGGATTCAGGCTGTGAACCATCAGTTTGAAGGCATTCCAACCGCTGAACTCAAGGCGGAACTGTCCCGCCAGCTGGACTCGCTGGCGTCATGCGGCATCAACGCCATACTGTTCCAGGTCCGTGTTGAGGCCGATGCCCTGTACAAGTCCGATATGGAACCCTGGAGCGCATTCCTGACCGGAGTGCAGGGCCAGGCGCCCGATGAGGACTGGGACCCCCTGCAGTTCATGATTGATGAGTGCCACAGCCGCTGCATGGAACTGCATGCGTGGATAAACCCGTTCCGCGCAAAGACAGCGGCCACCACGAAGTTCTCTAAGGACCACCAGATGAACGTGCATCCGGAACGGATAATAGGTTTCGGAGACCTGGCGCTGTTCGATCCGGGACTCGAGGAGAACCGCGACTACATATGTTCAGTCGCAGCAGACATTGTACGCCGATACGACATTGACGGATTCCACATAGACGACTATTTCTACCCCTACCCTGACGGCAGCCGCAAGTTCGCTGACGATGCATCGTTCAAAAAGGATCCCCGCGGTTTCACTGACAAGGAGGACTGGCGCCGTGACAACGTGAACCTGTTTGTGGAACAGCTCTACAACACCGTCAAGGACCTGAAGCCATGGGTGAAGTTCGGAATCTCCCCGTTCGGCATATACCGCAACCGCAGCGGGGAGTATCCGGAAGGAAGCGAAACCACCGGTCTTGAGAACTACAGCGGTCTTTACGCCGATGTCCTGTACTGGATAGAAAAGGGCTGGATGGACTACTGCATTCCCCAGACATACTGGAACACAGGCTACAAGGCCGCTGACTACGCCGTTCTGGCCCAGTGGTGGTCAGACCACAACGGCGGATGCCTGATGTACCTGGGGCAGGATGTGGAACGCACCGTCACCGGCCGTGACCCCAGCCACCCCGAAAGCAACCAGCAGCGTCACAAGCTGAACCTGGAGCGCATTCTTCCGGGACTGCAGGGCAACTGTTTCTGGCCCGCAAAGTCAGTGGTTGACAACCCATCGGACTACAGGACGGTTCTGGCACATGAGTTTCACACCTCCCCTGCCCTTCAGCCTGTGGCAGCAAATGCGCCGGACAACACGCCCGGCAAGGTACGCAAGCTTATGCCGGTTGAGACAAGTGACGGCCCGGTGCTGTTCTGGACCGCGCCCAAATCCAGGAAGGAGATGGACCGCGCCGTACAGTACGTAATATACCGCTTTGAGAAAGGTGAAGTGATAAACACCGATGATCCCAGCCATATTGCAGGCATGACCCGCCGCACATTCCTGAACCTGCCGTACCGCGACGGCACCACACAGTACATATATGTTGTAACCGCACTGAACCGCCTGCAGCGTGAATCGGCCCCGGTCAAGTGCAAAGTGAACCTCTGACCAATGGGGACAGTCCCTGGTACATGGGGACTGTCCCCACTATACAAACGAGTAGATTACGCCGCCCAGAATGCCGGCGGCTATTATGACCTTGATGGGACCCACCTTCCAGACGTATGTGGCCAGGAATGCCCCCACAAGAAGTCCTATGCTGATGAAGAACTGCGGGGTCAGTGAAGCGCCCAGGTTTTCAGGATTGATGAGAAGCAGCACAGCAGCCGCAAGCATGCCCACCACCACCGGACGCAGCCATGCCAGTACGGTCTGAACGGCCTTGTGGTCCTTGTAGCGCATGAAGAAGGCGCTTATGAGAAGCATCAGAATGAATGACGGCAGCATGAGCGAGAATGATGCAAGCAGCGATCCCAGAACCGCATCGGCCCTGGACATGCCGGCATTCTCGACGGCCTTGTAGCCCACATACGTTGCCGAATTTATGCCTATCGGACCCGGAGTCATCTGGCTGACTGCAACTATGTCGGTGAATTCGCTGCTGGAAATCCAGGTCTGCTTCTCCACGACTTCGTTCTGAATGAGCGACAGCATTCCATAGCCGCCGCCAAAGCCGAACAGCCCTATCTTGAAGAATGTCCAGAACAGTCTTATCCAGATCATACGCGCCGCACTTTAAGGATGTAATACATTACGGCACCCACAATGGTGGCAAAGATGATCCACACCGGAGACACGCCAAGCCACCATATGAGCAGTGCGCTGACAGGCGGCACCCACCAGTTCCACCGGTTCAGTCCGGCTTTTGACGCCAGTCTGATTGTGGGTGTCAGGATGAGGGCGATGACTGCCGGACGTATGCCTTTCAGGACATTGGCCACCACCCTGTTCTCACGGAACTGCCCCAGGAACATTGCTATTGCCAGAATGATGATGACCGATGGCAGGACGGTTCCCAGCGCACAGAAAACGCTGCCCCTGACCCCGCGCAGGCGGTACCCTATGAATATGGATATATTGACAGCAAAGACTCCCGGGGCGGACTGGGCTATTGCCAGCAGGTCCAGGAAGTCTTCACGGTTTATCCACCCGTGCCTGTCAACCACTTCACGCTCAATAAGCGGAATCATGGCGTACCCTCCACCAATGGTGAAAAGGCCGATTTTGAAGAAGGTGACAAACAGCGTAAGCAGCATACGGCTCTTACTTCTGTGCCTCAACCCACTTGCGGGCGTTCACAAAGGCCTCGAGCCACGGAGTGATCTGGTCGTCACGGCGGTCAGCGGGATAGAATCCGCACTGCCACGGGAAGATGGCGCGCTCAGGGTGCGGCATCATTGCAACGTGACGGCCGTCAGCGCTGGCAATGCCTGCAACATTGTAGTCCGATCCGTTCGGGTTGGCGGGATAATCGGAGTATGTGTACTTTGCAATGACATTGTACTTGTCCTCAGCGTACGGCAGTGAGAACTTGCCTTCTCCGTGAGCCACCCATACGCCAAGACGGCTGCCTGCCAGAGACTTGAACATGACGCTGTCGTTCTCAGGAATTGTCAGTCCCAGGAATGATGATTCGAACTTGTGTGAATCGTTATGCAGCATGCGGCTCTTCTTCTCGTGGTCGGGATTGATCAGGCCCAGTTCAATCATGAGCTGGCAGCCGTTGCAGATACCCAGTGACAGGGTGTCCTTGCGGGCATAGAAGCGGTCAAGGGTCTCCTTGGCCTTGGGATTGAAGAGGAATGCGCCGGCCCAGCCCTTGGCGGAACCAAGTACATCGGAATTCGAGAAACCGCCGCAATATACTATCATGTTGATGTCGTCAAGAGTCTCACGGCCGCTGACAAGGTCTGTCATGGTGACGTCCTTGACATCGAATCCGGCCAGCCACAGCGTGTAGGCCATTTCGCGTTCGCCGTTGGTGCCCTTTTCGCGGATGATTGCTGCCTTG
Source organism: Bacteroidaceae bacterium (assembly GCA_024398665.1). GTDB lineage: Bacteria > Bacteroidota > Bacteroidia > Bacteroidales > Bacteroidaceae > Colenecus. The sequence continues at coordinate 50,979 of JAKSIS010000012.1, read as the reverse complement.
ATTCCGCTTGCTGTGCGGCGGTCCGGATTCAGGCCGAACTGTGACAGCTTGCCGGTAAAGCTGTAAGGCAGCTTGATGTTCATGGGCAGCTTGCCGTAATTCTCATAGCGCTTGTCAGCGCAGCCGTTCATGGACTGCCTGCGGTCAAGCAGATATGATGTCCTGTACCACAGGTCACGCATTGCGTCAATGTCAATGGAAACGCTCTTCTTCTCACGGCGTACATACAGCGTGCGTGCATCGGACGGACGGCCTATCACGGCATAGCCCACACCGGCCCCGTCAAGAATCTGGCCCACTGCATCAAGCTTCTTTGATTCGACCTGCAGCACAATGCCCGGGTTCTCGGCGAACAGCATCTTCACCATATCCTTGCCCTGAAGCTTGTCAAGAGACACCTCAAGACCGCCGGCAACGTTGGCAAAGCACATTTCAAGCAGTGTCACCACCAGACCGCCGGCTGAAATGTCGTGGCCGGCCAGAACCAGCTTCTTCTCCACCAGTTCCTGGACTGCGTCAAACGCATCGGCGAAATATTCGGAATTCCTGACCGTGGGAACATCGCTGCCCACCTTGCCCAGCACCTGTGCGAATGCTGATCCGCCCAGCTTCTGGCTGTCAAAGCTGAAATCCACATGCAGCAGCACGCTGTCCTTGCGGTCAGCCAGAACAGGTGAAACCACCTTCTTTATGTCCGATACCTGACCGCCTGAAGTTACGATAACGGTACCCGGGCTGATTATCTTCTCTCCATTAGGATACTTCTGTGTCATTGACAGCGAATCCTTGCCGGTAGGAACGTTTATTCCAAGTTCCTGGCAGAAATCCGACAGGGCCTTGACGCCCTTGTACAGGCGTGCGTCCTCACCCTTCTGGGCGCGGCAGGGCCACATCCAGTTGGCGCTCAGTGAAACGGTCTTCAGACCGTCAGTCAGCGGGGCGAAAACTATGTTGGTAAGCGATTCGGCAACTGAAAGTACAGAACCGGCAGCGGGATCGGCCAGACCGGCCTGGGGTGCATGACCTATGGCAGTTGCAATACCCTTCTCTCCGCGGTAGTCAAGAGCCACTACACCGCAGTCTGAAAGCGGCAGCTGCAGTTCGCCCTGACACTGCTGGCGGGCAATCTTGCCGGTTACTGAACGGTCAACCTTGTTGGTCAGCCAGTCCTTGCAGGCTACAGCCTCAAGCTGGAGCACATCCTTAAGGTAATCCTGTATCTTATCCTCTGAATATGTGGCGTCTTCATACTTGCGTTCAACGGTCTCATCGACCATGTAGGTCTTTGGTGACGAACCGAACATCTGGCTTACGGCCAGGTCAAACGGACGCACTCCGTCACCCTGCTGGAAGGCAAAGCGGGCGTCACCTGTGGTTTCACCCACAACGTACATCGGGGCGCGCTCACGTTCTGCAATCTTCTGCACGTGTTCAATGTGCTTCTGGTCAATCAGCAGACCCATGCGCTCCTGTGATTCGTTGGCAATGATCTCCTTCGATGAAAGGGTCGTGTCGCCTACAGGAAGCTTGGTCATGTCAATCAGACCGCCGCATTCCTCGACCAGTTCCGACAGGCAGTTCACGTGACCGGCTGAACCGTGGTCGTGTATTGAAACTATGGGGTTGGTGTCCTCTTCGCAAAGTGCGCGGGTCACGTTGTAGGCACGCTTCTGCATTTCAGCATTGGCACGCTGCACGGCGTTCAGTTCAATGCCGCTTGAGTATCGGCCTGTCTCAACTGACGAAACGCTGCCGCCGCCAAGGCCGATGCGGTAGTTGTCACCGCCCAGGACCACAATCTTGTTGCCCTTCCGGGGTTCACCCTTTATGCAGTCGCGCTTTGTGCCGTAGCCTACGCCGCCGGCCATCATGATGACCTTGTCATAGCCGTACTGTTCACCGTTCTCCTGATGTTCGAAAGTGAGCAGTGAACCGCAGATGAGAGGCTGGCCGAACTTGTTTCCAAAGTCCGATGCGCCGTTTGAAGCCTTGATCAGGATCTGTTCCGGTGTCTGGTACAGCCACTGGCGCTCCTTCATGCCCTTTTCCCATGTGCGCTTCTCATCGTTGCGCGGGTAAGATGTCATGTAGACTGCGGTTCCGGCAATGGGCCATGAACCTGTGCCGCCGCCCATACGGTCGCGTATCTCACCGCCGGTACCGGTTGATGCGCCGTTGAACGGTTCCACCGTGGTCGGGAAGTTGTGCGTTTCAGCCTTCAGTGAAATGACTGTCTCTATGTTCTTTATTACGAAATAGTCCGATGTTGAATGGTCAGCCGGAGCGAACTGCTCAACGACAGGGCCCTGTGCAAATGCCACATTGTCCTTGTAGGCTGAAAGTATGCGGTTGGGATTCTCCTGGGTGGTCTTCTTGATCATCTGGAACAGGCTGGATTCCATCTCCTTTCCGTCAATGATGAACTTTCCGCCGAATATCTTGTGGCGGCAGTGCTCGGAATTGATCTGCGCGAATCCGAAAACCTCACTGTCAGTAAGCTTGCGGCCCAGTTCACCTTCAACCTTGTGCAGGTAATCAATCTCGTCCTTTGAAAGGGCCAGACCCTCCTCTTCGTTGTAGGAATCAAGATCATCAATGAAGAGTATGGGCTGCGGCTTTATGTCAACGGTGAAAATCTTCTGGTCAAGGCCCTTGTACATGCGCTGAAGCATGGGGTCATAATCGGCATTCTCATCCTTTGCAGGGAAATATTCCTCAATTCGTGCAATGCCTGAAAGGCCCATGTTCTGGGTTATTTCAACGGCATTGGTGCTCCACGGAGTGATCATTTCACGGCGCGGTCCTATGAAATAGCCATCCAGAGAACCGGCATCCAGTGCGGCGGCATCGCCGTACAGCCAGCTCAGTTTCCTTATGTCTTCACTTGACGGTTTCGAAGCGGTCTCAGTGGCAACTATTGTGCCTGACGGGTTCTTGAAGAAGATTATCATTTGTGCATATGAATTTGGATTTGCAAAGGTACCTATTTTTATTAGGAAAATGGGTAACTTCGCGCAGTCGAATTATCAACAGCGCAGTGGAAAATCAGGAGCAGGAAACAATACGCGTCAGGGGGGCCAGAGTGAACAATCTCAAGAACGTCGATGTGGAAATACCGCGCGACAGGTTCGTCGTGATTACCGGCCTTTCAGGTTCCGGCAAGTCGTCACTTGCATTCGACACGCTTTACGCTGAAGGGCAGCGCCGCTACGTGGAATCGCTTTCGGCCTATGCGCGCCAGTTCCTGGGCCGCATGAAGAAGCCCGAATGCGACTTCATTGAAGGCCTGCCGCCCACTATCGCCATCAGCCAGCGCACCGGCAACCGCAACCCGCGTTCCACTGTAGGCACCCAGACTGAAATATACGAATATCTGAAACTGCTGTATGCGCGCATAGGCAGGACCATTTCACCGGTCAGCGGCCAGGAGGTCCGCAAGCACAGCGTCGAGGACGTGATACAGTTCATGCTGTCCCAGCCTGAAGGCATACGCTTCACCGTGCTTGCCCCCATGCCGCAGCGCGCCGGCCGCAGCCTTGAAGAGCAGCTGCGCACCAGTCTGAAGGAAGGTTTCACAAGAGTCGACTGCGGCGGCGAGATGCTGCGAATTGAAGACCTTCTTGAAGACGGCAGTGCCATTTCCTCATGTCCGCATGACATGAACCTGCTCATTGACCGCCTTACGGCCGACCGGTCAAAAGAAACCGTAAGCCGTCTGGCCGATTCGCTCGAAACCGCCTTCTATGAGGGTTCCGGCCAGTGCATGCTGCGCTTCTACGACACACCCGGAACATCGCTCTACACATTCAGCAACCGTTTTGAAGCTGACGGAATGAAGTTCGAGGAACCCGGCGAGAACCTGTTCTCGTTCAATTCGCCAGCCGGTGCCTGTCCGCGCTGTGAAGGTTTCGGGCGCATCATGGGAATTGACGAATCACTGGTCATACCCAACCGCGCCCTGAGCGTATATGACGGCGCCGTGGTATGCTGGCGCGGTGAGAAGATGGGCGAATGGAAAGACTGGTTCATACTTGAAGCGCAGAGACATGACTTCCCCATATTCACGCCCTACTACGAACTGACCCAGGACCAGAAGGACTACCTGTGGCATGGAAACGGCCGGAACGATGAGGCTTCAATAGACAACTTCTTCCGCATGGTTGAGAAGAACCAGTACAAGATACAGTACCGCGTCATGCTGGCCCGTTACCGCGGCAAGACCGTCTGCCCCGACTGCCACGGCAAGCGCCTGCGTCCGGAAGCAGGATACGTAAAGATAAGCGGCAAGTCAATCACAGACCTTGTTGACCTTCCCATTTCAGAACTGAAGACATTCTTTGACAATCTCCAGCTGGAGGGCAGTGACGCAGTCACATCAAAGCGCATCCTTCAGGAAATAAGGAGCCGCATACAGTTCATGCTGGACACCGGCCTGGAATACCTGACCCTTAACCGCCCCGGCAGCACGCTGTCCGGAGGTGAGAGCCAGCGCATCAGCCTGGTGACATCACTGGGCAGCAGTCTCATGGGATCACTCTACGTGCTTGACGAACCCAGCATAGGTCTGCACAGCCGTGACACCGACAAACTGATCAGGGTGCTCAGGCAGCTGCAGGAAGCCGGCAACACGGTTGTGGTAGTGGAACATGATGAAGAGATAATACGCGCATCGGACTACATAATTGACGTGGGTCCTGAAGCCGGACGCGGCGGCGGACAGATTGTATACCAGGGTGAAACGTCCAGTCTGCTGAGCGGCAGCGACAGCCATACGGTACGCTACCTGAAAGGTGAGGAATCCATCCCGGTGCCCATGGTACGCAGGCCGTGGCACAGTTACATTGAAGTGAAGGGCGCGCGCCAGAACAACCTGGACGGCATTGACGTGAAGTTCCCGCTGAACGTCATGACCGTGGTTACGGGCGTGAGCGGTTCCGGCAAGAGCACGCTGGTACGTGACATACTGTACCTGCGCCTGAAAAACATTTACAGCGAAACAGGCGAACGCCCGGGCGAATGTCAGGGAATAGAGGGTGACACATGCATGGTCAAAGGCGTGGAATTCGTTGACCAGGACCCCATAGGCAAGACTTCACGCTCAAACCCGGTCACATACGTCAAGGCCTATGACGAAATACGCAAACTGTTCGCAGACCAGCCGCTGTCACACCAGATGGGCTACCGGCCCACTCATTTCTCATTCAATTCTGAAGGGGGCCGGTGTGAGGAATGCAAGGGCGAAGGCATGGTCACCGTATCAATGCAGTTCATGTCTGACCTGAACCTGGTATGCGAGAGCTGCCACGGCAAGCGTTTCAAGAACGACATCCTGGAAGTCACCTACCGCGGAAAGAACATCTGGGACATACTGGAAATGACCGTAAACCAGGCCATAGAATTCTTTTCGTCCGATGACGCTGCGGAAAGGAAGATTGTGCGCAAGCTTGATCCGCTGCGCCAGGTGGGACTGGGATACATCAGACTGGGGCAGTCGTCATCGACCCTGTCAGGCGGTGAGAGCCAGCGCGTCAAGCTGGCCTATTACCTGAGTCTTGAAAAGACCGAGCCCACAATCTTCATATTTGACGAACCCACCACAGGCCTGCATTTCCACGACATACGCAAGCTGCTTGATTCGTTCGAAGCGCTTATACGCCGCGGGCATACGGTCATAATCATTGAGCACAACATGGACGTGATAAAGTGCGCCGACCATATCATCGACCTCGGACCTGAAGGCGGTGACCGTGGCGGCCGTCTGGTAGTGGCGGGTACGCCCGAAGAGGTGGCGGCATGCCCCCAGTCACATACCGGGCGTTTTCTGAAGGACAAACTGTAACAGAATACGGAATATGGACAAACAGCTGTTCACAAAACTGAAGGATTTCTTCACCAAGACTGTATGGTCATTTGACAAGGACAACGCCAGTTTCACACAGAAGGCCATATGCAACACCGCAAAGGTCTGCGTCATTGCCGTGCGCCGCTTCATTGACGACAAGGTCATGACCAAGGCCGCAGCGCTGACCTACTCCACCCTGTTCGCCATTGTGCCCATCCTGGCCCTGATATTCGCCGTGGCACGCGGATTCGGCCTTGAAAACATTGTGGAGAATCTTCTCAGCAACGGTTTCATAGCCCAGGATACCGCCGACACGCTGCAGGGATGGATTGCCGGATACATGAATTATGTTGGAAGCGGCTATTTCATTGGAATCGGCCTGATATTCCTGCTGTGGTCAGTCTATTCCCTTGCTGACGGCATTGAAAGCAACCTGAATTCAATATGGCAGGTCAAGAAGTCACGCACCATGAGCCGCAAGATCACTGACTACTTCTCGCTGCTGCTGCTCATTCCCATTGCAATCATCTGTCTGAGCGGTCTTTCCGTCCTGGCGTCGTCCATACTGACACGCATGAAGGGATTCGTGCTGCTGGGCGGTTTCCTGCAGTTCCTCATAAAGGCCATGCCCTATATTCTTGCCGGTCTCATATTCACGGGATTCTACATGTTCATGCCAAACGCAAAGGTCAAGTTCAGGCATGCCGTCATTCCGGGATTCCTGGCCGGCATGCTGTTCCAGCTGCTGCAGAACCTGTACTTCCACGGCCAGCTGACACTGACCAGCTACAACGCCATATACGGAGGTTTCGCAGCACTGCCGCTGTTCCTGTTCTGGTGCAACATTTCATGGTCAATCATACTGTTCGGCTGCGAACTGACATACGTAAGCCAGAACAACGATTCGTTCACCTACTACAAGGAACCCGAACGGTTCAGCCGCCACCACCAGGACTTCTACGCGCTCATGGTACTGTCATGCGTGTGCAGGCAGTTCAATGACAGGCAGCCCGCACTGAGTCCGGCAAAGATCGCCCGCAGGCTGCACATCCCCATACGCATGGTCAACAGCGCCCTGAATGACATGTCCGATGCCGGTCTTGTGGAGGCGGTGATAGTTGAAGGTTCTGAAACCATACACTACGTACCATCGTTCGACACGGCAAAAATGACGGTCCTCCAGGCGCTCACGGCACTGAACCACTTCGGTTTCGATGACACGTCACTGGCTCCGGACAGCCCGCTGGTAGAGCACCTGAAATCCATCGACACCGCCCGCACCAGCCTGCAGGGCGACATCTGGGACACTCCGGTCGCCGACCTCTGAGATACAGAATGAAAGAAGGGGTGACCGCTGAGGCCACCCCTTCTTTTTCATATCGGCTTGTCAGATTCCAAGCTTCTTGCGTATGTCCTTGGGTATTGCATTCCTGTTGACCATGAAATCCATCAGCTTTGCAACGATGAAGTTCTTGGACATGTACCATATGCCGTCATATTCACCGGTAACACCCCATGAGTTCTTGACCATGTAGTATTCGCGGCCGGTCTGGTCCTTGGCGATGCCGTATATGAGCATGCCGTGGTCATCGGTCAGAGTCCAGTTGTCAAATTCCTCCTGACGCTTTTCCTGCGTGGGAGTCGATTCAACCAGATTCACGCCCAGTTCCCTGATCTTGCTCATCTTTTCAGCGGCGCTCAGCTTGAGCCAGCGTGCCATGTCGGAACCGGTCTGGTCTGCGTTCTCGGTGTCATACAGCAGTGCAAGACCCTGGCGTGTGAATCCGTCCTCACTTACGTCACCGCCCCATGCCACTGTGTAGCCGTTCTCAATCGCATTGTCAATGATTCTCTGGATATCTTCGATAGGCAGGTTCCACGAACCGGGCTGGCGCCAGTTGTCCTGGACCTCGACAGGGAATTCGGTATAGAAGGGATGGTGTGTGAACGATGTCACTGACACATAGTCCTCCCAGTCCAGACCCAGACTTTCAGCAAAGCTTTTGGGAGTGTACTTCTTGCCTTCATATGTGAACTCTTCGGGACACTGGCCAAGATATGCGTCCAGAATGCCCTGCAGACCCTTCTTCCATGCGGGGTTCAGAGTCTTCGAACTGGTATGGGCAACAGCTTCGACATAAGGTACCATGACTTCAAACAGCTGGTTGAAATTGTTCAGCGTGTCACCGTACAGGGTGCCGGGCAGAGGCATGGCCTCCTCAGGGCATATTCCGTAGTTCTGGAGCACGTACAGGACATCATATGCTGAACCGCCCTGTTCGAACTGGGCGTCACCGTGCATGCGTACCTTGGTGACGGCACGGTCCATGTAGTCCTTGTTGCAGACAAACATTTCACAAAGGTCATAAGTCTTGCCGCTCTTCTTGAGAATCTCCGACTCGAAGAACGAAAGGGTCGAATAGTTCCAGCATGTGCCTGAACGGGCCTGGTTCTTGACTGATGTGATTGGAATCTCTTTGACTGTCGTGAAAACCGGTTTGTTGTCATCGGTCTTCTCTTCGGCCTCAGGCTGGGCCACAGCTGCCGTTGCAATCAGAGCAATGGCAGACAAAAGGAAAATCTTTCTCATAAATATAGAATAAATATGTTTCCGATTAAGAATCTGCAAATATAGCGTTTTTGATTCACAATATCATTGCACTGTGAAATTTGTCATTTTGTCACTACAATCTTCAATCATGCTGTCATTTTGTCATATTATCGCGATTGGCATCGGATTTGAACAACAGCATTCGGGAACAGCGATGGTTTCCCGAATGGAAGTAATTGTTTAACGTTTTAAATTATAGGAGATTAAGTTATGTTAGTAGCAAGAAGAAATCAGAATTGGCTGCCCGGTATTTTCAACGACTTCATGAACGGTGACTGGTTTTCAGAGCGCCCGATGAACAATGTACCGGCTTTGAATGTGACAGAAAACGGCACGAACTACGAACTGGAGTTTGCCGTTCCGGGCCTGAAGAAGGAAGACATTGAACTGAAGATCGATGCGGACGGGATCATGACAGTCAGCTATTCCAGAAAACAGGAAAAGAAGGAGAATGACAGCCGCTATATCCGCAGGGAGTTTTCATTCCATCAGTTCAGCCAGAGTTACATTCTGCCCGATGACACTGACCGCAATGCAGTCAGCGCCAAAGTGGAGGACGGCATCCTGACAGTCAGCGTCCCCAAGCTGCCCGAAGAGAAGACCGCTCCCGCAGTACGTACCATCAGCATAGACTGACAGGCAGAAAAGCGCACAGAACGCCCAATGAAAAAGGTGGCCCCATAATTCGGGACCACCTTTTTTATTGGGACCTTTAACGCTTGAATTTCAACTGCTCCCTATACTTCCGTGAGACAGGGAGTGACTGACCGTCTGTGAGCGTCAGAGTATCGGCATCGGCCCCTGCCATGTGAGAGCGGTTAACCAGATACGAACGGTGTATGCGCAGGAAATCAACCCCCAACATGTTTTCCCATTGTGAAATTGGAGTCTTGTTGCGGTACTTCTGTCCGTCCAAGGAATGGATCCAGACTTCCGTGTCATTGCTTTCCACGTAAAGGATCTCGGACTGCAGCAATGTGACAGGCTTGCGGTCGCTGGTGAACGTAATGCTTTGAGGAGCCTGCTGCAGATGGCTTTTCAGAAATCCGTTCAGAATGTAGTCACCACCGCTGAACAGAACGAGCAGTATGGTCAGAAATACAGGATTGACCATCATATCCGATATGAACGGTTCCGGAAACTCATCGTACATGTAGTATGCCTCATGCCTTATGCTGAGCAGAATACCGTGACCCACGAAAATAAGGAGCAGTTCAATGATCAGAGCAGTCAGCACAAGAAGCAGCAACTGTCTGATTCTGGTTCTTACCGGTTGCAGAAGGATTTTCGGCAACAGAAACTTCACGACCATAGCACCTGGCAGGAGCAGGGTCGAGAGAAGGCAGGCTTCGCGGAACGTGTATGACAGGCTGCACAGCATGACGGCTGTCAGCAGCACCATGATGCACCAGTATGCGAATATGATCAGCTTCTGTTTCATACCGATGGCGAAAATAGACAAAAAATCCATTTTCAGGACTTTGTCTCATTTGTCAAAACCCTTTTTTCCTACGTTAAAACCCTTCCGAATGGGTTTTGAAGGCCTTACGCAGGGTTTTAAATTTGGTTCCCATCCGGATTCGGAGTAACTATGCAGTCGGAAAGGCCGATGTCAGGCTCGAGACGGCATCGGACCGCAGACAGATGTTTAACCTTAATAATACGAATTATGAACGGATTGTTTCAATTGTATGTCGAGGGCAGTGTCGTCTGTATGACACTGGTCACTCTTGCACTGGTAGCTGTTCTGATTGCAACATGGAAGGCCCCGAACTGGGTGAGGGAAATAGGACTCATCGGTCTGGCATTAGGCATTCTCAGCTTGATGGTCGGATTGTCACAGGCGTGTTCAAACATCATTAAGGCAGGAGACATGGCTCCTACCGTCATATGTGGAGGTATAAGAGTGGCATTTATCGCTCCGTTGTACGGCCTTCTTGTGTATCTGGTTTCAGTTGTGATAAACATGTTTCAGACTAATCTCAAATCCTGGCAGCTATGGACAAAATGTACGAAATGATAGAAAGCTACTATAGTAACCATAGTTACAATTTTATGAGCTTTGGCAGCAGCTGTTTCAAAACCACGGTGATAATATATACCGTCCTTCTGATATTGCTGTTTGTCGGCATGTGTCTTGCCGCATGGAAAGCAAAGAAGTGGGTCAGGCCGATAGGTCAGCTGGCTATGGGCATTGTAGCATTTGAACTTATTGAGGGATTACGTCAGATATGCAATTATGTCCAGATTACCGGTGGCCGCGATCTGGCTGAAATGGACAATGAACTAGGGACAAACTACTATCTTGGTATAGGCTTATATCCTGTGGTCAATGTCGCAATTGTCGGTATTCTGATTTATCTGATTTCCCTGTTTATCCGCATCGCGCAGAAACCGCGCATCTGACACATTATGTTATAGGGACAGATCCCATACTATAGGGGACAGGTTCCATGCTATAGGGGACAGGTTCCATGCTATAGGGGACAGGTTCCATGCTATAGGGGACAGGTTCCTATAACATTTGCAGCAGTCATTTGTTTAGTCTTCAGCAGATCCCTCTTCCTCTCAATCATTTCACCGCTTCCGCATCGGACGGCACACTTCCGTGCCCGCCATAGCTTCAGGCAGTTTTCCACAGTCTGTCGTCCCGAATCCCTTTCGCGAGTGTGCGCACACTCAGCGAAAATCGCCGCACTATCTCGTTGATACTCAGAGTCTATTTCGGATTCCCTTTCGCAAGTGTGCGCACTCTGCCAATCAAATGGGGGTGTGCGCACACTGACGTTATTAAATAGGCCAGACAGGGGTGTCCTGAGCGGTTTGAAATCACTGAGTGTGCGCACACTCCCATGTCACGGAAAGGTCGGCAAAGTCCTGAGGCTCCCCCCGACGATAGCGATACCGTTGTCACTATAGGCAGGCATTAACCCGTCCGAGAATCCACCATTGGCAAAAACCCGGATTCACCTTATCAATTCTTCAGGAAACGCAGCTCGAAGGCCTTCATTCGCAGAACCCTTGCAATGCGACTGACGGAAACATGAGATTTCTTCTTCAGATGAACGGCTATCAGTCTCTTTTGTTCTTTAGTCAGTTCACTCAACTGTCGGACATTGAATTTGGCCGCAGCCATGTTTACTGCCTCTGCCAACAATTCATCGTCACTGTATTTCAATCGGACTTCCACATATTTATCTTCCTCCGAAGCTGATTTTGTCATCAGAAGTGAACGGAAGAAATCAGTCCTGCTACCGAATATCGACTCGACAGACTTGAAATCCACAAAAGATCTGGCAAGCAGATTCTTCTGATTATCAACGACAAACCCAGAATGTTTCAGATCATGCCTGGTACATAAGGTCGTACGGATCTCCCTCACCGACATTGACGAAAGAGGCACAGCACCATTGTCAGAAGTGTCCCCTCCGAAATAGGCATTGAACGACGACCATCCATAATCCTCCGGTCTGGACACAATACATGCAACAACAGGATTCAGAAGCACATACGAAATGCAGTTCCTCAAATAATACAGGTCAGTGATTTCGTGCGGTTTTGCATTAACACCACGATAGACCATTGACATCCCGTGTCCGATATACATGTACCTGGCATAGTCACGTTTAAAGCTGATGGAAAAATTGTGTGCTTGAGCTACAGTCCTGCACCGGATAACGAAATGCGAATGAGAGGACATGTGACAGAAGCAGAGAATTTTCACACCTGTCAGGTACGCAGATATGGCACTTATCACAATTGATTGCCTGTAATCGGCATCACACGTATGAACCATTCCATTGGTACGCCCGTCAGTACACACATGAAAGAACAGTTCATTCTGGGAAATGTCATGAGGGATTGGGTGTTTTTCCATAAGCAATATCAAGTATCAGATTACCGCCATAAAGGTACAAATCAATTTTTCAAAAATGGTCCCAGTCCGGAATATTTTTGAGAGTGAGCGCGTTTACCGCCGCCATGAGAAATCGGCAACTGATTTTCAGCACATTACGAGCATCATTTTTTCCGAGTGTGCGCACACTGGCAATTGAAAGGGGGTGTGAGCACACTTCAGCGGGCAGTCACACGGACGACGCTCATTCTCAGATGGTTACGAGCCACAAACTGTGAGAGTGTGCGCACACTCCAGCTGTTAAGGATGGGCTGGCCAATTCGCTCAATCGTTCTCGAACGATAATTTTCCTCCGCATACAGGCTACCAAAAAACGAAGGGGAGGATGACGCATTGTCACCCTCCCCCCTTCAATATGGTTTGCCTGCAGAAGTCAAGCGTTCTCGCTCCAGTCTTCAGCCTGCTTGCGCAGATAGCTCTTGTAGCGGATCTGAGCCATCTTCTGAGCCTCGGCAAAGAGTTCCTCGGCTTCGTTGGGATATGCCTTCTTGACGCTCAGGTAACGGACCTCACCCATCAGGAAGTCATGGAACTTGGTCCAGTCGGGCTGCTTTGAATCAAGGCTGAACGGGTTCTTGCCTTCCTCGGCCAGAGCCGGGTTGAAGCGCCACAGATGCCAGTAACCGCATTCCACAGCCTTGGCCTCTTCGGCCTGGCTCTTGCCCATGCCGCCCTTGGCCTTCAGACCGTGGTTGATACATGGAGCGTAAGCTATCACGATTGAAGGACCGTGCCAGGCCTCGGCCTCGCGGATGGCCTTCAGGCACTGTGCGTGGTCAGCACCCATGGCAATCTGTGCAACGTAGACGTAACCGTAAGTGGTGGCAATCATGCCAAGATCCTTCTTGCGGATGCGCTTGCCCTGAGCGGCGAACTGAGCAATGGCGCCCAGAGGAGTGGCCTTTGAAGCCTGACCGCCGGTATTTGAATAGACCTCAGTGTCAAGAACCAGAATGTTGACGTCTTCGCCCGATGCGATCACGTGGTCAAGACCGCCGTAACCTATATCGTATGAAGCGCCGTCACCGCCGATTATCCACTGTGAACGCTTTACCAGGTAGTGGTCAAGAGTCTGCAGTTCCTTGCAGGTCGGGCAACCTGCATTTGCACCTCCGGCAATGTATTCCTTAAGCTTCGGAGCAATCTCCTTGGTCTTGTCGGCATCGTCCTTGCAGGCAATCCATTCTTCGGCAAGAGCCTTGAATTCAGCGGGGCACTGCTCGTGTGAAGTTGCATCGGCCAGAAGAACTGAAATGCGTTCCTTCATCTTCTTGTTGCCAAGAGCCATACCAAGGCCGAATTCGCAGAAGTCTTCGAACAGAGAGTTGTTGAATACCGGACCCTGACCCTTTTCGTTCTTAGTATAAGGTGTTGAAGGAATTGATGCTGAATAGATCGATGAGCAACCTGTTGCGTTGGCAATCATCTGACGGTCACCGAACAGCTGTGAAATGAGCTTGACGTACGGGGTCTCGCCGCAACCTGAGCAGGCGCCTGAGAATTCGAACAGAGGCTGTGCGAACTGTGAGTTCTTCACACTCTGCCTGATATCCACCAGATTCTGCTTTGAAGGAACCTTGACCAGCTTGTCCCAGTCAGCGGCCATCTTCTTCATGTCAGCTGCATCGGGATTGAACGGAACCATGGTGAGAGCCTTGCCAAGCTTGGGATTGCCCGGGCATATGTCGGCGCAGTTGCCGCAGCCAAGGCAGTCAAGAACTGAAGGTTCGATAACGAAATGCATGCCCTTCATTGCTGCAGGTGCCTTCATTTCAATGTTGTCCAGGTTCTCAAAGCCGGCAAGTTCGTCATTTGTCAGAACGAACGGACGGATTGCAGCGTGAGGACAGATGTATGCGCACTGGTTGCACTGTATGCAGTTGTCCTTGTTCCATACGGGAACGAACGCCTCGACACCGCGCTTTTCATATGCAGCAGTTCCAACCATCCATGAGCCGTCAGCTGTACCGTTGTTGACAAAGTCACTGACCTTGAGCAGGTCACCGGCCTGGGCATTGATGGGACGTACAAGCTGCTTCACGAATTCGGGAGCATCGTCCTGCTTTTCAGCATCGTCCTTGAGGTTTGCCCATGCGGGATCAACAGCGAACTGCTTGTATTCACCGCCACGGTCAACGGCAGCGTAGTTCAGGTCTACGACGTCCTGACCCTTCGAACCGTATGACTTGACGATTGCAGCCTTCATCTTCTCAACTGCAAGCTCTACGGGAATGACACCTGTAATGCGGAAGAATGCTGACTGGAGAATGGTGTTGGTACGGTTGCCAAGACCTATTTCCTGTGCAATCTTGGTTGCGTTGATTGTATAAACGGTAATGTTGTTCTGAGCGAAGTAGCGCTTCACCTTGTTGGGGATGAAGTTGGCAAGTTCCTGACCTTCGAATATGGTGTTCAGCAGGAATGTGCCGTTCTTCTGCAGACCGCGTGTAACGTCATACATGTGCAGGTAAGCCTGAACGTGGCATGCAACGAAGTTAGGTGTGGTTACCAGATAGGTTGAACGGATTGGGGTGTCACCGAAACGCAGGTGTGAGCAGGTGAAACCGCCTGACTTCTTTGAATCATATGAGAAGTATGCCTGGCAGTACTTGTCGGTGTTGTCACCTATAATCTTGACAGAATTCTTGTTGGCACCTACGGTACCGTCAGCGCCAAGGCCGTAGAACTTGGCCTGGAACATGCCTTCACCGCCCAGTGCAATCTCCTCGACTTCAGGAAGTGAAGTGAAGGTGACGTCATCGGTAATGCCCACGGTGAAGTGGTTCTTGGGCTCCGGCATAGCCAGATTGTTGAATACGCTGATGATCTGTGCGGGAGTGGTGTCATGTGAACCCAGACCGTAACGGCCGCCAACGATGAGAGGACGTTCCTTTGCATCGTAGTAGGCTGCCTTGACGTCAAGGTACAGGGGCTCGCCGTCAGCACCGGGTTCCTTGGTGCGGTCAAGAACGGCAATGCGCTTTACAGTTGCAGGAACTGAAGCAAGCAGATGCTTGACTGAGAAAGGACGGTACAGGTGTACTGAAATCATACCCACCTTCTGGCCGTTGGCGTTCAGGTAGTCGATGGCCTCACGTGCGGCATCGGTGGCTGAACCCATGAGAATGATCATGCGGTCTGCATCCTTTGCGCCGTAGTATGAGAACAGATGGTATTCGCGGCCGGTGATCTTTGAGATCTCGCCCAGATACTTCTCTACGACTTCAGGTACGCTGTCATAGTACTGGTTGCAGGCTTCACGGTGTGTGAAGAATGTCTCGGGGTTCTCAGCAGTACCGCGTGTGACAGGACGTTCAGGACTCAGGGCACGGTCACGGAAGCGCTTGATGTACTCTTCCTTGACCAGCGGACGGATAGCCTCCTGGTCCATTACTTCGATCTTGTGATACTCATGTGATGTACGGAAACCGTCAAAGAAGTTCACGAAAGGAACGCAGGTTTCCAGGGTTGACAGATGTGCTACGGCTGTCAGGTCCATGACTTCCTGTACGGAACCTTCGCAGAACATGGCGAAACCGGTCTGGCGGCATGCCATCACGTCCTGATGGTCACCGAATATGCACAGGGCATGGCTGGCCAGCGTACGGGCCGATACATCGAATACGCACGGTATAAGTTCACCGGCAATCTTGTACATGTTGGGAATCATGAGAAGAAGGCCCTGCGATGCGGTGAATGTGGTTGTCAGGGCACCTGCCTGAAGAGAACCGTGGACCGCACCGGCTGCACCGGCTTCCGACTGCATTTCCTGTACTGTGACGTTCTGGCCCCACAGGTTCTTGCGACCGCGGGCTGCCCATTCGTCAACGTGCTCCGCCATAGGTGATGACGGTGTGATGGGGTAGATAGCTGCCACCTCTGAGAACATGTAGCTCACATGAGCCGCAGCCTCATTGCCATCACAAGTGATAAATTTCTTTGCCATAGTTAATTGAGTGTATTTTAAAAATCATTGTCTTCAGTAAAGCAGTCCGAACATCCACAACGGAATGACATTGTCATGTCCTATGTCCAGTCCGTCCACGGCGTAGAAGGAATCAGGCTGCTGGCGTGTCTTGCCCTCACAGACTGCAACCTTGAAGCTGCAGCTGCCGTCAACCAGGAACGACCAGCCCTTCAGACCCTTGTGCACCACATGGTCCTTCCACATGGCATTGACGAAGAACGTGTCGATTATGTCCTGACGGTCCTGGCGCGGAGGATAGATGGTATATATCAGGTTCGAATTGTGCATGAGTACGCGGCTGGGCTTCTTTGGGAAGCTGTCTCCCTTGGCGTAGACCATGTTTATGAGACGGGCGTCAGCCAGATACTTGATGTAGTTCATGACCGTAGCGCGTGACGTATCGGTTTCAGCGGCAAGCTGGCTGACATTCGGGGCCTGCGTGCCCGACGAGGCCATCAGATAGAACAGTTTCTTGATCCTGGACAGATATTTCAGGTCAATCTGCTTGATGAGCAGTATATCGACCTCCATCATCATGTTCATGGTCTTGAGCAGATTCTCGGAATAGTTGCGCTGCTGCAGGAAGAACGGATAGAACCCGTGATGCAGGTAGTCCTGGAAGTACTCCAAGGGCCGCACCTGTGAGAGTATCTCACGTGCTATGCGCTGATGACCGTTGAGAATCTCGTCAAGACGGTATGCGCGCACCGCCGTACCGGCCTTCAGGTTCATGAATTCGCGGAACGAGAATCCGCGCAGGTTGTATGAACTGACTATGCCGTTAAGTTCGGGGTTCTCCTCCTTAAGACGCATGACTGACGAACCTGTGAATACGATCTTGAGATCCGGATACATGTCATGGCATTTCCTCAGTTCGCTGCTCCAGTCAGGATGTTTGAAAACCTGGTCTATGAGCAGCACCCGCCCGCCAATCCGGTGGAATTCACCTGCAAATTCAGCAATGCCGCGGCCCTGGAAATAGAAGTTGTTCATGTTTATGTACAGACAGGACCTGTCACGGCCGAACTTCTCCTTGGCATACTGCAGCAGGAACGTGGTCTTCCCCACTCCACGGGTGCCCTTTATGCCTATCATGCGGCTGGACCAGTCTATCTCATCCATAAGGTCACGCCTTACGGAAGCCTGAAGATGCTCTATGAGATAGTCGTGGGTTCTGAAAAACTGTTCCATAACGAATGCGGTTCGCGCACACATACGTACACGAACCGCAAAGTTAGGCAAATAAATTGGCTTTATTGCAAAGTCAGCTTAGCAATTTGAATCATTTTTCACGCGTATCCAGGTCGCCCTTGCGGAAATGGAAGCGCCACTGCATGAACACCATCCATATGAAGGCGGTGAATGCGGCACCCAGAGAATAAGCGAGAACCGGCGGCAGTTTCAGACCTTCCTTTGCCATAAGGATATAGACCGATGTGACGAATGTCATGAACAGGGCCGGAATCATGGTTACGAGAAGGTTCTTCCCCTTCTGTTCGAAATATACTGTCAGAGCCCACAGTGTAAAGACCGAAAGGGTCTGGTTGGACCAAGCGAAATAGCGCCATATGACATTGAACCCGTCCTTGTCACGCAGGCTGTAGAACAGGAAAATAAGCGTCACAATCACGATGGGGATGGAAACTACCAGACGGCTGCGCACGGTCTTCTGTCTCATGTGGAAGAAGTCAGCCACAATGAGACGGGCTGAACGCAGGGCTGTGTCACCGGTCGAAACCGGAGCTGCCACGACACCCAGCACGGCAAGCACGCCGCCCAGTTTTCCAAGCCATGTTTTGGATATCTCCATGACAATCTGCGCGGCCGATGC
The DNA here is from genome assembly GCA_024398665.1 of Bacteroidaceae bacterium. GTDB lineage: Bacteria > Bacteroidota > Bacteroidia > Bacteroidales > Bacteroidaceae > Colenecus. Next base: position 32,812 of record JAKSIS010000012.1, on the reverse strand, counting down.
ATCGGCACCCTTTTCTCCGAAATATGCCGTTGCAGCAGCAGCCCACACCAGGGCCACTATGCCTTCCGATATCATGGCGCCGTAGAACACGGGGCGTCCCTTCTTCTCATTTGTCAGGCACCGGGCCATAAGCGGCGACTGTGTTGCATGGAATCCGCTTATCGCACCGCAGGCTATTGACACGAACATCATTGGGAATATGGGGTTCGATTCATATTTCGTTCCCAGTCCGTTCCACATTTCCGGAAGCTGCGGATGCCTTACGAACAGCGAAACCATGATGCCCAGCGCCATGAACAGCAGGGCGGCGCCGAATATGGGATACAGCTTGCCTATGACCTTGTCAATGGGGAAGAGAGTGGCCACGAAATAGTACACGAAAATTATGACAATCCACCATATTGCGCCTATCTTCCCTCCTGTCAGGCTGTCAAGAAGGTCAGCCGGCTGTGACACGAAGACGGCTGTCACCAGAACCAGCAGGAGCATGGTGAACAGCGTGAACACCTTCCTGATGTTGTCACCCAGGTAGCGGCCCACAAGTTGCGGCAGGCTCTCGCCTCCGTTGCGCAGGGAAATCATGCCTGACAGATAGTCGTGCACGCTGCCGGCGAAAATCGTGCCCAGAACAATCCACAGGTACGATGCCGTACCGTACTTGGCACCCATGATGGCGCCGAATATGGGCCCCAGGCCTGCAATGTTCAGGAACTGTATCATGTAGGCCTTCCATGCCGGCATGGCAATGAAGTCCACCCCGTCAGCCATGGTCGCAGAAGGTACGGGACGGCTCCCATCGGCCCCGAAGAACTTTTCAATGAACTTTCCGTAGAACACGTAGCCCAGAATCAGGACTACCAGAGCAATTGCGAATGTTACCATAACAATATCATTTTATCAGGGCCTTGCTGTTGCGGCCGTCAATACATATTTCAAGTTCTCTGTCAAAGCGTACGTGGCGCAGATACTCCGTCTCTTCAACCGCCGGCATGGAATCAAGGACGGTGAAGTCCATGACATGGGCGGAGTTTCCATACGGGTCCACATTTATGTAGCCGGCATTGAACGAAGTCAGGTTCTGGAAGAAATGCGTGCCCTGGCTGGGATCCACACGGAAATCCTCAAGACTGCACTCCACAATAACCTTCGCTTCCGATATGTCACTCCACTGCACCGGAACACCCAGCGACGGAATGCTGCTGCCCCAGCGTCCGAACCCCACAAGCACATATCCTTTCCCTGAATTGCGCATCTTCAGGTTCAGGGCTTTCAGCTGGACTGCCATTTCCTGGGTCTTCTGCGTGTCAAATGCGTCCTTCTTCAGGTAAATGACATCTGAAACGCCTTTTATCCAGCCCATTCCAAGCGCGCTGTCCGACACGATCATAGGCGATGACATGTCAACTTCATCCCAGCTGACTTCAGCATTGCGGCTGTCAACCGAAATGGGACGCACCTGCAGCACGTTGAATTTGGGCAGTTTGGGCTTGCCGCCGCGGTCCAGGTCTGCGGCGAATTCAATCTCGACACCGCATTTCATCTCCTTCTGCGCAATGTCAAGAAGTTCCGACACTATTTCAGGCAGGGGGAAAGTCTTGTATTTCAGCATCTGGGAGAAAGTGATGAACCTGGGGCCCTGCGGATAGGTGGAATCCACAAGACGCTGGTTCTCCATGTCCCAGGTCGATGCCACATATTTCAGGTTCCTGAACTTTTCGCATCCGGCCACATCAATCCGTTCAAGGTTCACGCTGTCATCCAGTGAAGTCTTGAACTTGTCAGGCTGGAGGTTAAGGGCAAACATGGACTTCTGCGTCTCAGTCATGGCCTGTTCGACCGTCGATGTCTGCAGCACATGCTTGGGGTATTTGGGCGAAAAGCGCAGCACCTGGTCACCGTCAACCACGGCCTTGCCCAGGCCGAAAGCCACCTTGACAATGCCGTCCTCGGCCTTCTCATGCCCTATGGGATAGAAATTGAGCGAACGGGCCACCCCTGATAATGTGGGGAAGAAATAGCCGCTGTCCTCACTTCCGCATATCTCCTGAAGTATTATAGCCATCTTCTCTTCAGAAATCACGTTGGCCGTAGCCTGGATGTAACCCCTGGAACTTGAGAAGAAGACCGATGCATACACGCTCTTTATGGCCTTTGTGAGCAGGCGCAGTTCCTGATCCTCATTTTCCGTATGGGGAATCATGTATGTGGAATATACGCCGGCGAAAGGCTGGTAGTATGAATCCTCAAGCCTTGATGACGAACGGACAGCCAGCGGCTTGCGTATATTGTGTATGAACACCTTCAGGGCATCCATAAGGTCATGCGGCAGCGTTGAGGCCACGAATTCGGACAGTATCTCAGCATCGGAAATATCGGAATTGATGACATACTGCAGACCGTTGTCCAGAATGAAACGGTCAAAATAGTCAGTCGTTATGACAAGCGTACGCGGCACCGTAATGCGCACGTCCTCATACTTGTCATACATGTCATACTTGACAAGAATGTGGTTCAGGAATGCCAGGCCACGGGCCTTGCCACCAAGAGAACCGTCACCCAGACGGGCAAAGCGTATGGTGTCGTTGTAGTTTTCAGGATTGAACTTTGCCACAACGCCTACGCCCTGGTTTATGCGGAAATCATGTATCACCGCAAGGTTTATGCGGCGTATTTCAGGAAGGTCGCTGTCATCACGGATTGTCAGCGGACGCAGTTTCTTGCCAAGTGCGAACAGGCCGCGGGCGAAAAGCCAGCGTGAAATGTAGTTCTTGTCTGAAAGACGGCGGAAATCGCTGTTTGAGATTTCCTTGATGATCTTTTCAAAGCCATACAGGTCACTGGCGCGCAGCAGTTCGTCACCGGTCTGCGGGTCCGTGACCACAAAATCGCCGAACCCGAATTCACGCCCTATGTATTCCGACAGGTCATGTGTCAGCGTCTTGGACTTCTTCACCACGAAACCGCAGCCCAGCTGCTGCGCCACGGTGCGCATGGCCTCCTGTGACGACTGCATGAGTATGGGCATGGTGGGATTGTCCTCATGGATATGGTGGCACAGGTCAATGCCCGCGTCAAGCTTCTCCATTTCAGGGGTATCGTCCTTATGGACCACAAAGCCTATGTCCGATATCACACCCAGAATGTTCTGCTTGTAGCGTTCGTACAGTTCAATGGCCTCATCGTAACAGGTGGCCATGAGTATTTTGGGTCTTGAACGCTTGCGCAGGGTCTGCTGTTTCTCGTTCAGCGTGTCGCGGATGGCGGCGCTGTTCTGCTGGAGAACCAGCTTGTAGAGAACCGGCAGATAAGTGGAATAGTAGCGCACCGAATCCTCAATGAGAAGAATTGCACGGACCCCGCACTCCTCAATGTCATGCTGGGCATTCATGCGGTCCTCAAGCAGTTTGATGATTGCGATTATCAGGTCCGTTGAATTGTTCCAGCAGAAGAACCAGTCAATTGCCGAATGTTCATGGTCCTGAATGCGGTTGTATATCTCCTTTGAGAACGTTGCAAGAAGGACTATGGGAGTGTCAGGCGCCAGTTTCTTCATACGGACCGAGAAGTCGAACACGCCGGGTTCACCCACGTTGTACATGGTGATCACCAGGTCGAACTGCTGGCCCGATGATGCCGTCTGCAGAGCTTCTGATGTAGTTTCAACGCGGCAGATGTCAGGCGGGTTGCTGATGTTGAGCTGGGCGTAGTCCTGCGCTATCTGCTGTTCAATGTGGCCGTCCTCTTCAAGTGCAAAGCTGTCATAACTGTTGCAGACCAGAAGAATGCGCTTGATCCTCCTGGACATGAGTCCGTCATAATCCGGTTCCTGTGAGTTCATTTCCAATAAAAATTACCGCCCTCCCGACGGTTCGTTCATGGTCCGGCAGGAGAGCGGCAAATATCGTCAATTTATCTTGTTATATCAAGACTTGTCTGTTATTTAAACAAGACCCTGGTCGCACATGGCGTTGGCTGACGGTGTCAGCCCGTCCTTTTTTTAGTTCGCCTTCGCGAACACGGCAGCCAACGCAGGTGGGAAGTTCATCAAACTAAGCCCTGGTCGCACATTGCGTTGGCTACCTTCATGAAGCCTGCAATGTTGGCACCCTTCACGTAGTTGATGTAGCCGTCCTCTTCAGTACCGTACTTGACGCAGGCCTCGTGGATATCGGCCATGATGCGGTGCAGCTTCTCATCGACTTCTTCCGATGTCCACTTGAGACGCATTGAGTTCTGTGACATCTCAAGACCTGAAGTGGCTACGCCGCCGGCGTTTGAAGCCTTGCCCGGTGAATAGAGCAGCTTGGCCTTCTGGAAGATTGCAATAGCCTCAGGCAGAGTAGGCATGTTGGCGCCTTCACATACGCAGAAGCAGCCGTTGTCAACCAGTTTCTGTGCATCTTCACCGTTGATTTCGTTCTGGGTTGCGCAAGGCATTGCAATGTCGCACTTGATGCCCCAGGGACGCTGGCCCTCAGTGTACTGTGCATTGGGATACTGCTTCACATATTCCTTGATACGGCCGCGGATGACGTTCTTGAGCTGCTTTACATAAGCTATCTTCTCTTCTGTGAAGCCTTCCGGATCATAAATGAAGCCGTTGCTGTCAGACAGGGTGACAACCTTTGCGCCCAGGCGCATTGCCTTTTCAGCAGCGTGCTGTGCAACGTTGCCTGAACCTGATACGACAACAGTCTTGCCTTCAAAAGTCAGACCGCGTGTTGCAAGCATGGCCTGTGCAAAGTAGCATGCACCGTAACCGGTAGCTTCAGGACGCATAAGGCTTCCGCCCCAGCCCTGGCCCTTGCCGGTATATGTGCCGGTCCATTCGTCACGCAGCTTCTTGTACTGGCCGAACATGAAACCTACCTCACGGCCGCCAACACCTATGTCACCTGCAGGTACGTCAGTGTCAGGTCCGATGTGACGGTAAAGTTCGTTCATGAAGCTCTGGCAGAAACGCATCACTTCAGCATCGGACTTGCCGCGCGGGCTGAAGTCAGAACCGCCCTTGGCACCGCCCATGGGCAGAGTGGTAAGGCTGTTCTTGAATGTCTGCTCGAAAGCAAGGAACTTCATGATGCTCAGATTTACGCTTGAGTGGAAACGGATACCGCCTTTGTACGGGCCTATGGCGCTGTTCATCTGAACGCGGAAACCGCGGTTTACATGAATCTCACCTTTGTCATCCATCCAGGGAACGCGGAACATGATCATCCTTTCAGGTTCCACGATACGTTCCATAATCTTCTGGTCGAGAAGGTAGGGGTTTGCCATAATATAAGGAGCAACACTTTCCACGACCTCACGAACGGCCTGATGGAATTCCTTTTCACCCGGGTTCTTGGCGATCAGTTCCGCCATGAAATTCTCAACGTAATTCTTTGCCAATTTGTCCATAATCTTAGCGTTATTGCATTAAACTTGTTCGTATTCAAATTGAATTGTGTGATTTTGCTATCAAAATCGACTGCAAAATTACCATTTGTCATTCACCCGAGCAAAAAATAAGCCATATTTTTCACGAAAATAATGCAAAAAATTCAAAATGCAATGCATAAAGTCGCATAATTAGGCCAAATAGTCCCGTTTTGAACATAAATATGCATTTCAAGAACCCAAAATCATTCATTTTGTCATTTTGTCGCAAAAACGGTTTATTTGTTGTACTTTTGTAAACTGAAAAAGCACTGTTTCCACATGAAGATTCTTGTAACTGGAGCCGCCGGATTCATAGGCTCGAAACTGGCATTCCGCCTTGCACAGCGCGGTGACGAAGTCATAGGACTGGACAACATCAACGACTATTATGACGTACGTCTGAAATACGGGCGCCTTGAGGAATGCGGAATCATATCGCACAGCAGGCGTTTCATTGACGGCTCCGTGCGTGAAAGCACCCTGTTCCCCAACTACCGCTTCATAAAGATGGACCTTGCCGACCGCGGCCAGATGGCGTCATTCTTCAAGGAGGAGAAGTTCGATGTGGTAGTCAACCTTGCAGCCCAGGCCGGAGTGAGGTATTCCATAACCAATCCCTACGCATATCTGGACAGCAATCTTGTAGGATTCATGAACGTGCTGGAATGCTGCCGCAACAACTCCGTGCAGCACCTGGTCTACGCTTCGTCGTCATCGGTCTACGGAATGAATGAGAAGGTGCCTTTCTCAGAAGACGACCGCGTGGACAACCCCGTAAGCCTTTATGCCGCCACAAAGAAGGCCAATGAACTTATGGCACACTCCTACAGCAAACTGTACGGCATGCCCGCCACAGGCCTGCGTTTCTTCACCGTTTACGGCCCGTGGGGACGTCCCGACATGGCACCCATGCTTTTCGCGACAGCCATCAGCAGGGGCGAACCCATCAAGGTCTTCAACAACGGCAACATGAGCCGCGACTTCACTTACATAGATGACATAGTGGAGGGTACCATGCAGGTCATAGGTCACAGGCCCAACGCCGCTTCCTGCCCGAACGGCATCCCGTGGAAGGTCTACAACATAGGCTGTTCCAGCCCCGTCAGGCTGATGGACTTCATAAGCGAGATCGAGAACGCGCTTGGCGTTGAAGCCGAAAAGATTTTCCTCCCCATGCAGCAGGGCGACGTGCTGCACACCTACGCTGACACCTCAAAGCTGGAACGGGAATGCGGCTACAAGCCCTCCACCAGCCTCCACGACGGCATTTCAAGATTCATCGAATGGTTCAGATCTGACAGGAACCCCCTGAAATGACAGTGTTTCAAGATAGGGCTGCAACACATTCCATTTCCACAAGCCAGCCCGGACGGCAGACCGGCGCGTGCAGGATAATGTACGGCCGGGCCGGAAATCTTGATTCGAATATATTCCTGACAGTCAGGTAATCTGCAGGATCACGCAGGTAGACCAGCATGGAGAGCACATTTTCAAAAGTACAGCCGGATTCAGAGAGCAGCACCCCCACATTCTCCAGCATACGGCCGGTCTGCCTGACAATGTCACCGGGATACATGACATTGCCCCTGTCATCAATGCTTGCCGTTCCGGATATGAACACATGGTCACCTACCACGGCACCGCGTTCGAACCGCACCCCGTATTCCGATGTCCGGTTCAGGTGAGTCAGCCCGTACAGGTAAGATATCTCCAGCCCGCTGACAGCCACGGCATCCATCGCCACGACACTACGGTAGTCAGCAGTACGCCCTTCAATGCCTGTGCTTGCTATGAAATGCGTGTCCGGGGTCAGGGCGTGCGCATCGAACACAGCGTTGCGCCCGTCAACCATGCCCTTGTAGTTCACATCAATGTTCTGGACATAGAACCAGGTGCGCACGCAGTTGTCCTCAAGCCTCAGCCCAAGCCCTTCCAGCCTTTCGCTGAACGACTCCAGCAGCTGAACGGTCTGGCTGTACGCCCCGTCGGCGCCTGACAGGCAGCCGGCGCACCAGTACATGCAGGCGCCGCCTGCTTCAACTTTGCAGAGCCCGTTCTCAAGACTTACCGCAGCACGGGCGTCACTCCATACCCATGCGGCTATTTTCGTGCCGTCAAGCGGAGCCTGACCTATTATGGAAACCGCACAGTTCCAGTGCAGGCGGTCCCTGAGCGCAGCTGTCTGCGTGGCGGCATCGCTCAGAAAGAAGCGTATGAACAGCGGGTTCTCCACGCTGTCAACGGCCCCGGTCACAAAGTCCAGCTGCTCAGCATAGGTCATGAGCGGGTCCGGTACTGAAATTATCCTGTGAATTTCACTCATTGTCAAAGAATCAGTTGTCAGTCCTGCAGTCCAGCATGCAGGTGCAGGCCTCCAGAATATCCTGAAAAGTCTGTTCGAAATCCCCTGTATACCACGGGTCAGCAACGTCACGGGCATGTCCTGTGTATGACATCATCAGGTGGATCTTGTTCTCCGGATCATCAGGAATAATGTGCTCCAGCCACCTGAGATTGCTGCGGTCCATGCATATTATGCGGTCAAAGCGCCCGTAGTCAGCAGGGGTTATCCTGCGTGCGGTCTTGTGCGTATCGAACCGGACGCCGTGCTGGTTCAGGCAGCGCCTTGCCGGCGGATATATGCCGTTGCCAATCTCTTCATCGGACACCGCCGCCGATTCGATCAGGTAGCGGTCCTCCACCCCTCTTGCCCTGACCATGGCCTTAAGGATGAATTCCGCCATGGGACTGCGGCATATGTTGCCGTGGCACACGAACAGTATACGTTTCACTTCATTCACGGCACCAAAGTTAGCAAACTTTTTGCAAATGGCGGCAAAACTTTTTTCACCGACATTCCTTGATAAAAAGAAATTCTTTTATTATTTTTGCTCTTTGATAATTTGGGATGGTTTGTACCAACCGCATCCATAAGCCGGCAGCGCACTGTCCCACTGAAACATACCCAACATGATAAAAATAAAAAACGATATAAAAAATGAACTTCAGATGGAACTGTGTGCCCCCCACCCCGGAGCTGACAGAGGCAGCCGCTGAACTATCAAAAGCTGTAGGGATAAGTCCCATACTCTGCCGTCTTCTGATTCAGAGAGGCATAACGACAAAGACCGAAGTACAGAAATTTTTCAACCCGCAACTGAACGAGCTGCTTGACCCGTGGCTGATGAATGACATGGGGAAGGCCGTGGCCCGTATCAACAGTGCCATAGAGCACGGCGAGCGTATTCTTGTATACGGTGACTATGACGTGGACGGCACGACTGCCGTCGCACTGGTGTACAATTTCCTGAAAAGGGATTATGACAACCTGGACTACTACATTCCGGACCGCTACAATGAAGGTTACGGAGTGTCAGTGCAGGGTGTGGACTATGCCTTTGAAACCGGAGTGAAACTTGTGATAGTGCTTGACTGCGGCATAAAGGCCATTCCTGAAATCAGGTACGCAAAGGAAAAGGGCATTGACTTCATTGTCTGTGACCACCACGTGCCTGATGACGAACTGCCGCCCGCAGTGGCCATACTGAACGCCAAGCTTGATGATTCCAACTATCCCTTCAAGCATCTTTCAGGCTGCGGCGTAGGATTCAAGCTCATGCAGGCATACGCGCTGGACAACGGCATACCGTTCGCCGAACTGCTGCCGTCACTTGACCTGGTGGCTGTCAGCACCGCATCGGACATAGTGCCCATAATGGGTGAGAACCGCGTGCTCACGCACTACGGTCTGGAGCAGCTGAACAGCAGCCCCTGCACCGGCCTGCGCGCCATCATACAGGTATGCAAGCTGGGTGACAAGAACCTGAGCATAAACGACATAGTATTCAAGATAGGACCGCGCCTGAATGCCGCAGGACGTATGAGCAGCGGCAAGAAGGCCGTGGACCTGCTCACCGAACGCGACTACTCGCGCGCCCTGGAGCTGGCAGCACGCATTGACCAGGAGAACGATGACCGCAAGAAGGATGACAAGGAGATGACCGAAGAGGCCGGTGAGATTGTCACCAACCTGGAGCACGGCGAAGACCGCCATTCCATTGTCCTCTACAACGAAAACTGGAAACGCGGAGTGATAGGCATTGTGGCTTCACGCCTGACTGAGGTGTTCTACAAGCCCGCCGTGGTTCTGACCCGTACGGGAGAACTGGCCACCGGTTCGGCACGTTCGGTATCGGGCTTTGACGTGTACAAGGCCATTGAAAGCTGCAAGGACCTGCTGGAGAATTTCGGCGGCCACACCTATGCCGCAGGACTGTCGCTCAAGGTTGAGAACGTTGAAGAGTTCAAGCGCCGCTTTGAGGAATATGTGGCAGGCCATATTGAACCGGACCAGATTGAAGCGTCCATTGACATTGACGCTGACCTTGACTTCAAGGACATAACCCCAAAGTTCTTCAAGGACATGAAGAAGTTCCAGCCGTTCGGCCCCGAGAACACGAAACCGGTGTTCCGCACCCGCAACGTATATGACTACGGCACCAGCAAGGTTGTGGGCCGCGGTCACGAACACATCAAGCTGGAACTGATTGACAGCAAGAGCGGCCACCCCATGAACGGAATCGCATTCGGCCAGAGCGAATATGCGACCTACATCAAGACCAAGAGGTCATTTGACATTGTCTATACCATTGAGGAAAACAACTTCAAGCACGGTGAGGTGCTGCTTCAGATTGAAAGCATAAAGCCCAATTCACCGGATTTGAAAGCCTGACAGGGCCCTATGACCTACAAGGAGATACTGAAGAAATACTGGGGATATGACGGTTTCCGCGGTGTCCAGGAGCAGATAATTGAAAGCATTGGCAGCGGCCGTGACACCCTGGGGCTCATGCCCACCGGCGGCGGGAAAAGCATCACATTCCAGGTTCCCGCCATGGCCATGGACGGCACCTGCCTTGTGATCACCCCCCTGATAGCCCTCATGAAGGACCAGGTGCGCTCTCTGAGGGAGCACGGCATAAAGGCCGCGGCAATCCACACCGGCATGGACCGCGACAGCATAATAGCCACCATGGAGAACTGTGTGTACGGCGGCTGCAAGTTCCTGTACGTATCGCCCGAAAGGCTTTCTTCAGATCTTTTCCTCACCAAGCTCAAACATGTCAGGATATGTATGATATGCGTGGACGAATCACACTGCATATCACAGTGGGGCTATGACTTCCGCCCCTCATATCTGAACATATCCGATGTCAGGAAACTGCTGCCCGGAGTTCCCGTGCTGGCGCTTACAGCCACAGCCACCCCGCGTGTCACCGATGACATCCAGGACCGTCTGGGATTCACGGAAAGGAACGTGATACGCATGAGTTTCCACCGTGAGAACCTGTCATACGTGGTCCGCGACACGGAGAACAAGCTGGAGGAGCTCAGACACATACTGGACTGCGTTCCCGGGGCAGGCATAGTCTACACGCGCAACCGCAGGGACACCAAAGAGATATCGGACTATCTTGAAAAGAACGGCGTAACATCGACCTTCTACCACGCAGGCCTGAGTCCTGAAGTCAAGGACGCCCGCCAGAGCATATGGACAAAGGGCGGATGCCGCATAATGGTGGCCACCAACGCATTCGGAATGGGCATTGACAAGCCCGATGTCAGGACTGTGGTGCACATGGACATCCCTGATTCCATCGAAGCCTATTTCCAGGAGGCCGGGCGTGCCGGACGTGACGGTCTGCGCTCCTACGCAGTGCTGCTGCATTCTCCGGGCGACAGGCGTACACTTAGCAAACGCATAAGCGACACATTCCCCAAAGAGGATTTCATACGCGGCGTGTATGACAGGCTGGCCTATTTCCATGAAATGGCAGTGGGTGACGGCAGGGGATGCACATACTCATTCTCACTGGGTGAGTTCTGCCAGCATTTCTCGCTGCCGGTCATACCGGCGGAAAGCGCCCTGCGCATACTTACCCGCATGGGATACATTGAATACATTGATGAGGCTGACTATTCGGCCAAACTGCTGTTCACAGCCGGACGTGACGACCTTTACCGCATACATGAGGACAGCACCACTGAAAACATCATGAATGTGATCCTGCGTCTGTACAGCGGCATTTTCACCGACTACGCCTACATTGACGAGAAGCTTGTGTGCACACGCGCAGGCGTTGACCACGAGACCATGTACATGACCATGCAGAACCTGCAGAGCCAGGGCGTGGTCCGCTACGTCCCCAGGCGCCGCACGCCCGTAATCACATGGGCCCGTGAAAGGATTGACAGCGCCATGCTGAACTTTGACCCCGAATTCTACAGGCTGCGTCTTGAAGAATACAAGGAAAGGATAGGTGCCATGATGGAATACGTGACACGCAGGACCGGCTGCCGCAGCCGCATGCTGCTGCACTATTTCGGCGAGGAGCGTAAACAGCCCTGCATGAACTGCGACCTGTGCCTTGAGGATACGGGTGACAGTATGACGCGGGGCCAGCGTGACACCATACGCACACATATAGCAAGTGTCCTGTCTATGGAAAACTGTCCGCAGCAGAAGATCTATGACCTGCCCTATGACAGGCGCCGCATAGACAGCGTGCTCAAGTTCATGACCGCCGAGGGCGAAATATCCGTCCGTGACGGGAAAGTTGTTTTGGAAAAGGAATATGATTGAAATTGAACCGATAACAGGACTCAAGTCCGATGACGGCCGCTGCGCACTGATTGCAGGCCCCTGCAGTGCCGAATCGGAACAGCAGGTGATACAGTGCGCCAGAATGCTGTCCGGCATGGGCATAGGAACGCTGCGTGCCGGAATATGGAAGCCGCGCACAAGACCCGGAGGCTATGAAGGTCCCGGCAGGCCGGGGCTTGAATGGCTCAGGAAAGCCCGCCAGCTGACAGGCATGAGAATCATGACTGAAGTGGCCAATGCCGCTCATGTCGAAGCCGCGCTGGAGGCAGGTATCGACATGGTCTGGATTGGAGCGCGCACCACAGTCAGCCCGTTCGCCGTCCAGGAGATTGCCGACAGTCTGGCCGGCACCGGCATTCCGGTGTTCGTGAAGAACCCCATCAACGCTGACATAGACCTTTGGACTGGCGCGTTCGAACGTCTTTCAAGGGCGGGAATAAGGCGTCTGGCCGCCATACACCGCGGTTTCAGTTCATACGGGGAAACGGTCTACCGCTACGCCCCGCAGTGGGAGATACCCATAGAACTGCGCCGCCGCATACCGCAGCTGCCCATTTTCTGTGACCCCAGCCACATGGCCGGCAGGACCGGGCTCATACAGCCGCTGGCCCAGACTGCAATGAACCTCAATGCAGACGGTCTGTTCGTTGAAGTCCATCCTGACCCGTCCTGCGCGCTCAGTGACAGGAACCAGCAGCTTACGCCCGATGAATTCGGACAGCTGGTGCGCAGCCTTTCGCAGCGCAGGGAAACAAGTGAATATGACAGGGAGAGTCTCAAGCCGCTGCGTGACGAACTGGACAGCGTTGACAAGGAACTTATCGGACTGCTGGCCCGCCGTTTCGGAATTGCGCGTGAAATAGGCAGCTACAAGCAGCTGCACAATCTGGCCGTACTCCAGCCCGACCGCTACAACGCCGTAATGGAGAATATCATACGTGAAGCAGTCCAAATGGGCATTGACGGCAAATGCATAAGTAACATATTTGAAAACATACATTCGGAGAGTATCCGGTGGCAACTTGAAACAATCAACAGAAAATGAAGAAGACATTCCCAATGCTGCTTTTTGCAGCCGTGCTGATCCTTTCAGCATGCAAGAGCGAACCCATCAGAGTGGCCTGTCTGGGGGACAGCATCACCTACGGCCACGGCATTATGGACCGTGAACATGACGCCTATCCCGGAGTTCTGGCCTCCATGCTGGGCGAAAAGTATGACGTGCGCAATTTCGGTGTCTGCGGCGTCACCGCAATGAGCGGCACCGACATGCCCTATGTCAACGAACAACTGTACCGTGACGCCCTTGAATTCAACCCCCAGATTGTGACCATCAAACTGGGCACCAATGACAGCAAGCCCCGGAACTGGGTCAGCCACGAAAACTTCAAGACCGATGTGAAGGCCATGATCGCTGAAGTGCGCTCACTGCCATCCAAGCCGCAGATATGGCTGTGCCTGCCCGTACCCGCCATGGGAAACGCCTGGACCATAAACGACAGCATAATCTATAACGGCGTGATACCTTATTTAAAGGAGATTGCCGCAGAGGAGAACCTGCCGCTCATTGACCTGAACACCCCGTTCCAGGGCCAGAAACAGTATTTCCCCGACACCATCCACCCCAACGAGGAAGGTGAAAGGATGATTGCCGGAATAATTTTTGACCGGGTATTCAAAAAAAACAGGTGAAAACTGTAGTAAATCACCGCTGCCTTACGTCCAACAATTGAAAACTTGAATGAAATAAAATGGATTCTATTCTTAAAATCGAGCACGTATCCAAGACGTACACCGGCCACAGGGCCCTTGATGACGTCTCACTTGAGATTCCGCGCGGTTCAATCTACGGACTGCTGGGCCCCAACGGCGCCGGCAAGACCACGCTTATCCGTGTAGTGAACCGCATGACCATCCCCGACTGCGGAAAGGTCATATTCCAGGGCCGTGAAATAACAGCCGATGACGTTTACCGCATAGGCTACATGCCTGAGGAACGCGGGCTTTACAAGAAGATGAAGGTTGGCGAACAGTCCGTATTCTTTGCCCGGCTGCGCGGCATGTCCAAGTCCGATGCCACCGCCCGCCTGCACGAATGGTTCTCACGCCTGAACATTGAGGACTGGTGGGAGAAGAAGGTCGAGGACCTTTCAAAGGGCATGGCCCAGAAGGTCCAGTTCATAGCAACCGTGGTGCACGAACCCGAACTGCTCATATTCGACGAACCGTTCTCAGGTTTCGACCCCATCAACCAGGACCTTCTCAAAAGGGAGATCCTTGCACTGCGCGACCGCGGCGCCACAGTCATCTTCTCGACCCACAACATGGAATCAGTTGAAGAGATATGTGACGATATCACCCTTATCAACAAATCACAGAACATTCTGTCAGGTTCAGTTGACGAGATCAGGCGCAAGGCAGGCGGCAACTCCTTCCAGGTCACATTCAGCGGTGAGACGCGTGACTTCATCGATGCTGTTAACGGAAAGGCCACTCTCATAGGACCGGCCCAGGGTCTTCTGGGCGGATACACCGTGCAGAAGATACACATAGCCAGTGACGATGACATACGTCCGGTAATAGGACTCCTGAATGAAAAGGTGGCCCTGCGCTCCTTCCAGGAAATCATTCCAAGTATGAACGACATATTCATCCGTGCCGTGAACGGTACACTTTAACACGCCAGCCATGAACAGGATAAGTCTTTTGGTAGCACGCGAATTCAGAGAGCGCGTACACAAGAAATCATTCATAATCACCACCATTCTCACCCCTCTGCTCATGATTGCGCTCATGGTCGCCCCGTCACTTATCATGCTGGGCGGAAAGAGCAACACGAAGAAGGTCGCCGTGCTGGACCGTACGGAAGGAAAGACCATAATGCAGTCACTGCAGTCCGGAGCGACTGTAGTATTTGAAGAAGCTGCCGTCAGTCCTGACGACCTCAGCGCGGCAAGGGCGGCATACGGCAGCGACAGCTGGTACGGCATTCTGGTCATAGGGAGCGACATTGTGGACAACACGTCCAGCCTGCAGCTCATAATCAACGATTCGCCGGTCATGAGCGTTGATGAAGCCATACAGAACCAGGTCCAGGACGCCATACGCCAGGCACGTCTGGCACGCTATGACATTGAGGACATGGACAGGATTCTGTCCGATGCCAACGTACGCATAAGCAGCATACAGACCCTCAAGAACAGCACTGCCGACGACGAGTCCATGGAGGAGACTTCATCGGACATATCATTCGCACTTGGGATAATACTGGGCATGATGCTGTACTTCATTCTTATTGTCTACGGTTCACAGGTGCTTTCATCAGTCATTGAAGAGAAGCAGAGCCGTGTGCTGGACGTCATGGTCACTTCCTGCACCCCCACCGAACTCATGCTGGGCAAGATATTCGGTATTGCGCTTGTGGCCGCACTGCAGATTGTGATATGGGCAGTACTGATACTGTCAGTCAGCGCATTCGTCATGCCGGCGCTCATGTCAGGCAGCACCATGACCGCCGGAGCCGGTAGCGCAGATATATTCAGCCATCTGACCAGCGTCAGCTTCATGTCCGGACTGTTCCTTGAACTGTTCCTTTACATTGTGGGCGGTTTCCTGTTCTACGCAGCCATGTACGCCGCAGTAGGTTCAGCCGTGGACAATCCGCAGGATGCCGGACAGTTCAACCTCATAATCATGATGCCCATCATTCTGGCAATCATGGTCATGATGAACATAATGAACAACCCTGATTCGGGCATAGTGTTCTGGTGCTCCATGATTCCGTTCACATCGCCTGTGGTCATGATGGCCCGCATACCGTTCGGAGTGCCCGTATGGCAGGTGGCCGTTTCGATTGCAGTGCTGTTCATATCATTCTTCCTCATGGCATGGATAGCCGGCCGCATATTCCGTGTAGGCGTGTTCATGCACGGCAAGAAGCCCACCTGGAAGGATCTCGGGGCCTGGATCAGAATGAAATAGGAATTCCGTAGGGTACTTTATGGAAAAAGGCACGGCTCACCCGCGCCTTTTTTCATGTCCACCACCCGCAGGCGGACTTTTCACCGGCCAGCCATACTGTATCGCCGGCCTTGAACAGATAATCGGGCTTGGGGTTGGTTATGACCTGGCCGTCACTTATCACGCTTATGACCATGCAGCCGGTCCTGCGCATGTCAGTTTCACGCAGGGTCTTTCCGGTAAGCCATGATTCAGCGGTAAGCACCACCGGTTCAAGTTCGAATTCCCCCGACTCTTCAGCCTGATGTATGCTGGCAGCCATGTCGGCGTGGAATTCTGAAAGCTGGGCGGCCGTACCCACAGCCAGCAGCTTGTCATACGGGTAAATGACCTCATCACCTGCCGGAACCATGATATTGTGGCTGCCGCGCATTATCTTCACAATGTTCACGCCGGACTTGTGGCGGAACGGAAGGTCGCGCAGAGGCTTGCCTATGCAGCTGGAATCCGGGGATATCGTAAAGACTTCAGTGCTGACATCGTAGCCCGCCATCTTGTCCTGAACCGATGCCGACACCGGCGCCATTCTGCGCTGGCTCTGCTCCTTCTCGTTCAGATTGGCCATGAAACGGTCCTCGACAGCGGTGAAGCGGCTTATCGAGCGGCGGCCTATGTAGAAGAAGCATACGCCTGAAACAAGTATGAGCAGGATTGCCCAGAACGACAGGTCAAAGCGGCTGGCTATGACACTGACCACAAAACCCATGGCAATGAGGATCCTGAGCAGTGCCAGCGATATTACCGGCCATATGTTGGACTGCTTTTCGCGTATCAGTTTCAGCGACGACCGGGATATCTGGGTGCCTGATATGGCCAGCCCCACAATGAACGGCGCCATGACGGCCAGCGTGACCACCACGCTGATAAGGTGGCGCAGGAATACGGACAGTCCGTCCAGATGCGATTCAATGAACTTGTCCAGGAACAGGTGCGACCCAATGTTCAGCGCCACCAGTATGACGCCGTACAGAAGCATTCTTATGGCCAGGTCCTTTATGAGTTTTCTCCATTCGTTCTGTGCAGCCGGGGAATTTCCGCGGTCCTGGCCGGCGAATGAATTCACCTTAGCCACAAATGTATCGGGAAGGCGGCGCAGCAGGAACTCATATGCCGGAGTTCCGGCCTTTATCATATAAGGTGTGGTGAACGTGGTTATCACAGACACCGTGATGATGACAGGATATATGAAGTCACGCATGACTCCCAGCGAACAGCCCAGACCGGCAATGATGAACGAGAATTCACCCAGCTGCGCCAGGCTGAAACCTGCATGCACCGCATTGTCAAGTCCCTGTCCGGCCAGTATGGCACCTGACGTCGAGAAGAACAGTATGCCGGCCATTACAGTGATTGTCAGCACAAGTATGGTACCCCAGTACTGCACAATGACCTGCGGGTCCACCATCATGCCCACTGACACGAAGAATATGGCTCCGAACAGGTCCTTTATACCTTTCGTGAGATGCATTATATGTTCGCTTTCCAGCGTTTCGGCCAGAATCGAACCCATGACGAAAGCGCCCAGTGCCGCTGAGAATCCGGCAAGCTGCGCCAGCGTGACCATGACGAAGCACAGTCCCAGGCTGACCAGCAGCAGAATCTCGTCATTAAGATAACGGCGTGCCTTCTTCAGCAGCGTGGGGATAAGATAAATGCCCACCAGGAACCACAGTATCAGGAAGAAGACCAGCTTTCCCAGTCCCAGCAGCATTTCGCCCCCGGCAAACCTGTTCGACACGGCAAGGGTTGAAAGCAGCACCATAAGCACCACGGCTATCAGGTCCTCAAACACCAGCGCCCCGAACACCAGCGGAGCGAACGTGCTGTTCTTCAGGCCCAGTTCGTCATACGCCTTGATTATGATTGTGGTCGATGACATGGACAGCATACCGCCCAGGAATATGGACTCCATATTGCTCCAGCCCAAAGCCTCACCCACCACATATCCTATGATGAACATGCCCACGCACTGGGTCATGGCGGTAATCAGCGCGCTGCTTCCCACTTTCAGCAGCTTCCTGAAACTGAATTCCAGCCCCAGAGCGAACAGAAGGAAGATAATGCCTATATCGGACCACTGGCTTACGGTTTCAGTGCCGGTAACTGTCGGGAACAGGCCCATGTGCGGCCCTACCAGAAAGCCCGCCACAATATATCCCAGAATGAGAGGCTGCTTTAAGGCCTTCGAAATTATTGTGAACACGCCCGCCGAAATGAGAATCAGCGCAAGGTCCTTTACAAGATTGACTTCTTCTGCCATTGTTGATAAAAACGTCTGCAAATTTACGTGTCTTTTCCAAAACTTGAGTACTTTTGCAGTGTCTTGTTCCGATGCCTCCTTTCAGGGGATAGGATCAAAAGGGAATCAGGTGAGAATCCTGAACAGTCCCGCTGCTGTAAGCCCGTAGCGACATGTCCGCTCCAAGGCCACTGCCTCCATAAAGGTGGGAAGGCCGGACATGAAGGGCAAGTCAGAAGACCTGCAAGACAAGTTTTTTGCCGGAACAGTTCTCGAGGAAAGAATTTCAGGCCTGCAGTCAAGCATTAAGCCCGCATTCCCAACCCTTTGCCGTTCCGGCTGCTGCCGGGGTTCAGTAACTGTTTTTAAACTTATACGACAATGGGAAAAATCAATTCAGTAATGCTTGCGGTCCTGATGGGACTTGTAGCCGTTTCCTGCCAGAAGGAGGAAACTGATGACAATGTGTATCACGTGCTTGACGCCAACGGGCGCCTTACGCAGAAGGAAACGTACCATCTTGGGGTAGACATAAGCACCCCCGCCGGCTACTATTACGCCGATTACATTGAAATGCAGCCGTTCGTGCTGGCACATTCGTTCGGTGCATGGGGATTCGGTGAAGGCTTCACCTACACCAACTGCAGCAATGACTCCACACCCGGCTACACCAACCTGTCAGCCATCACGGCAGGGGGCGTGGAAGGCGACACCTATTTCATAGCCAACACCGGCGGCTTTGACACTCCGGCTGAAATTTCGTTCCAGGACGGCCAGGCCTACAACGCCGTAGAATGCTACGTCACCAACTCAACATACGCATATCTTGCAATGAAGAACGGTGATGACGGCTTTGGCGGAGTCAAGACGGACTGGGGCGCCAAAGACTGGTTCAAGCTGACCATAACCGGCTACAACGCAGAAAGCGAAACAGGCACTGTCGAATTCCTCCTTGCCAGCGGCACTGACATTGTGAGCACCTGGAAGAAAGTTGACCTGACAGGACTGGGACGCGTAAGCAGGCTGGTTTTCACCCTCTCATCGACTGACAACGGCGACTGGGGCATGAACACCCCGTCTTATTTCTGTCTTGACAGGCTGAAAGTGAGCGAATGATATGAGAACCTGCTGTCCGGCACTTATCGCTATCCTGTGCATCCACGTGAATGCGCAGGAACTGTCTTTGCCGGACAGCATACGCACTGAAGACCTGCGTGAGGTCAGAATAAGCGCTGACCGCACATACGGGGCAGATGCCCTGAGCACAGAACAGGTGTCCGATGCCGGACTGATGAACGCCACCGGTGCCCTGCAGGTGTCTGATGCTGTCAAATATTTCAGCGGCATCACAGTCAAGGACTACGGCGGCATAGGAGGCCTGAAGACCGTGTCAGTACGCGGTCTGGGAGCCAGCCACACCGCTGTCGCGCTGGACGGTGTGATGATAACTGACAGCCAGACGGGCCAGATTGACCTGGGCCGTTTTTCAGCCGGCAGGACCGGATCCGTAAGGCTTGTCAGCGGACCTGACAATGACATGCTGCAAAGCGCCGCCATGGCCGCCCAGGCCGCTACAGTAAACATCAGCCTGCACAAGCCTGAACTGGACGGACAGCGCATGAAGAGCCGCGCACAGCTCAAGGCCGGCAGTTTCCACACCGTTTCCGCGCAGGCCCAGACTGATTTCCTGGTCTGCGGCAGCAGTGCGGTCTCAACAAACGTGGAATGGCTGCAGACCGGCGGTGACTATCCGTACATCCAGAACAACGGATCCAGTTCAGGAATCATGAAAAGGAAGAATTCCGATGTCAGACGCCTGAGTGCCGATGCAGCCCTGTTCAGCGGCATCGGACAGTCCGATCTGAATGTCAGGGCATGCTGGTACCAGTCTGAGCAGGGGCTGCCTGCAAACATACTTTACAATGAGAATGCCGCCAGCGAAAGGCTGTGGAACAGGGACGCTTTCATCCAGGCCACCCTGCGTTCAGCCCTGGGCAGCAGGCTTACCCTACAGACAGTTGCCAAATACGGCATGTCACGGACACGCTATCTGGACCGGGACGTGAACAATTCAAGCGGATCCACTGACAACCGCTACCTGGAACGGGAATGCCACGTTTCCGCCGTCCTGCTGTACCGCATTGCCGGCAGACTGAGCGCATCGGCAGCGGTTGACGGCCGCCGCAGCGAATTGCAGGGAGTGTCATCGCGCTATATTCTGAACAGTTCAGCCGCGCTCAAGTACGCATCGGAATCACTTGTGCTGACAGCTCGTCTGAACCATATCGCCACACGGGAACACGCCCTTGACGGTCTGCCGGCAGCACCGCTAAGCCATCTGTCACCCGTCTTTGCAGCCAACTGGACCGTATGGCCGGCGGCCGGGCTGCATGTCAGGGCATCGTATCAGAACACTCTGCGCCTGCCCACATTCAACGACCTGTATTTCGAACAGGTGGGCCGCCGCGACCTCAGGCCCGAACGCGCGCAGGTGGCATCGGCAGGTCTGGCTGTGGAGCATGCATTCCGGCACCTGTCCCTGTCAATGCATGCCGATGCCTACGACAGCCGTGTCAGAGACCGCATTCTGGCCGTTCCAGGCAGCAACACCGCCGTGTGGATGATGAAGAACGTGGGACTGGTCACCACGCACGGCTTTGAGACAGGTCTGGAACTTGCATGCAGCGGGCCGGTACGGTACGGCACCATGATGTCTTACACCTACCAGCGTGCCATGGACAAGTCCAGGGAAGGCGGTACCACCTGGAACCACCAGATGCCCTACACCCCAAGACATTCGGCTGCGGGGACTGCATTTCTGGAAACGCGTCCGCTATGCGCCGGCGTGAATGTCATTTACAGCGGCAAATACTTCTGCAACGCATACAACGGTCCGGAATATGCAATGCCGTCATATTACGAACTTGGATTCAGCCTGTGGAGGGACCTTAAACTGGAATCGGCCACAGTCCGCCTGAAGGCCGAATGCATGAATCTCACCGACAGCCGCTATGAAGTGGTGCGCAACTACCCCATGCCCGGCCGCCAGATACGTCTTACAGCATCAGTTGACCTATGAGAAAATACGGAATCATACCACTCCTGATTCTGCTTTCCGGCTGTGACCCGGAACCGGTGCTTCTGCCTGATCCCGCCCCCGTGCAGGAAAGCGGGCACAGCGGCATGTTAATACTCTGTGAAGGCCTGTTCAACCAGAACAACAGCACCATGTCGTGGTTTGACTTCAGCACCGGCCGTCCTGAAAGCTGGAGCAGGAACGGCGCCACGTCATATGACTGTTTCGAAAAGGCAAACGGCCGCCGCCTGGGTGACACCGCCTGCGGCATGATACTGTACGGAAGCCGCCTGTACATTGCCGTATCGGAATCGGGTACTGTTGAGATTGTTGACCCGGCGGACTGCCGCTCCCTTACGCAGATAAGCATGCCGGGGGCACAGCCACGCGCCCTTGCCGCGTACGGCGGCAGCGTGTACGTATGCTGTTTTGACGGTACGGTAGCCCGGATTGACACTCTGGAAATGAAGGTCACCGGAACGGCAAGCGTGGGGCGCAACCCTGACGGAATCTGCGCAGCCGGCGGAAAGCTGTACGTATCGAACTCCGGCGGACTGGATTTCAGCCGCCCGGACAGCACGGTGTCAGTCATCAGCCTTGACACATTCACAGAAACGGCGCGCATTGCGGTCCATCCCAACCCCGGCCGCATATGCACTGACGGAACCGGCGTGTACGTCATATCACGCGGCCTGTTCGACTACTCCAGCAACAGCTATGACAGCCGGCTTCAGAGAATTGACACCGGCACTGACCGCATTGTAGAAACCTATGACTTTCCGGTGCTCAACATGGACATTGACGGCGGCCGGGCATGGCTGTACGGTTATGGCGACGGCCGTATACGCGTGCTGGAAACGGCTACCGGCCTGATACTGGACGACTGTTTCATCAAGGACGGCACGCAGGTTGAATGCCCGTACGGGATAAAGGCCGATGCCGCTTCCGGCAAAGTCTACATCTGTGACGCCGCTGACTATGTCACTCCGGGCAGCGTGCTGTGCTTCAATGCTGACGGCCGCCTGGAGTACCGTCTGCAGGGCATCGGAATAAACCCGAACAGCATTGTCTTCCATGACGGCGGGGTCAGTGCGCAGGAAAGGCGGGGCAGCACACAGGAAGGTCTGGCTGACCGTGTGTTCGAATACCGTCCGGCCCCCGGGCAGTTCGTCAACACCATGCCGCTTTTTGAGGAAGGTGACAACGACAGCACCATGGCAGCCAAGTGCCTGGCTGCACTGAACGGGAACGGAATGGTCACTCTTGGCGGCTACGGGGGGTATATCACAATAGGACTGGGACATGCCATAGCCAACCGTGAAGGCTTTGATTTTGAAATTGACGGCAACGCGCTGAAAGGCAGCGCCGAACCCGCTGTGGTATGGGTTAGCGCCGATGTGAACGGCAACGCCCTGCCCGATGACTGCTGGTACCAGATTGCCGGTTCTGAGTACGCACGTTCCGCACAGGACTGCAGCATAAGCTACTTCAGGCCGCAGTCCGATGACGCTTCCGTTCCCTGGGCCACCGCTGACTCAAGCGGCATGATACCGCACAACAGTTTCCATGCACAGGCCTACTACCCCAAGTGGTATGATTCGGAAAGTGTCACATTCACAGGCACCCTCCTGCCCTGCAACATGGCACTTGAAAACGGCAGCTGGGTAATGCAGGCCTATGAATGGGGCTATGCTGACAACCTGCCCAACGGCAGTGACGGTTCACGCTTTGACATAGACTGGGCCGTACGGGATGACGGCACGGCAGCCGGGCTTGACAGCATAAATTTCATACGCATACAGTCAGCCGTGATTGGCAGCAACGCCGTCACCGGTGAAATATCAGCGGAATTGACACGTATTCTGGAACTGGAATGAAACGAATACTCCCCATACTTCTACTCCTGCTTGCTGCATCATGCCGCATGCCCTCCACAATGCCTCAGGGCGGTATTATGGAATACGCCACAGGACTTTATCTTGAAGAGAACGGCAGCGGTTTTGAAGCCTTTGTCGCCAATCCTTGGAAAGATGGCGCCGTTTTGAGTTCCTACCGTTTTGACGGCAGTTTTGACAGGGTTGTGGTAATGTCCAACAGCATTGCCCGCCTTATGGTGGAACTGGGGCTGGAGGACTGCATTGCAGGGGTTTGCGAACCGGAGAACATCACTGACAGCACAGTGTGCGCACGTGTCAGGAGCGGGCGCATAGCAGACTGCGGCAACAGCATGTACCCCACCATTGAAAGGATCATGGAACTGCACCCTGACGCCATACTGGTCACGCCTTTTGAAGACAGCGGCTACGGGCAGCTGGAAAGCACGGGCATACCGCTTGTCGAATGCGCGGACTACATGGAGACATCGGCATTGGGGCGCGCTGAATGGATGCGGTTCTACGGGCGGCTGTTCGGGGCCGGTGACAAGGCCGATACGCTGTTCCGTCAGGTCAGGGACAGCTATGAAACCCTTAAGGAGATGGCCGCACGGACAACTTTGCGCCCCAAGGTCATGCTTGACACCAGGAGCGGGTCAGCCTGGTATGTGGCCGGCGGGAAGAGCACAATTGCCCAGGTCATAAGCGATGCCGGCGCCGTATATGCATTTGGGGATTCAGAAAGGAGCGGGTCAGTGCCCATGTCATTTGAATCAGTCTACGCAAAGGCATCGGACAGTGACGTGTGGCTGCTCAAGAACAGTACGTCAGGACGGCTTACTTACGGACTGCTGGAACAGGATTTCGGCTCATACAGGGAATTCAGGCCGTTCAGGGAAAGGAACATATGGGTATGTGACGTTTACCGCGTGCCGTATTTTGAAGAGACGGCTTTCCATCCGGAATATCTGCTGGGCGAATTCATGACAATATTCCACCCCGAGTTGAGTTTCAGCAGGAGATTCTACCATCCGCTTGATTAGCCAAGCATAAGACGCGTAATTGTACGGTCAACTGAAGAACTGTACTTGCGTGACCAGGTGCTTCCAATCCTTATAAGATAGTCAATGTCCTGAGCCGGTATTACGGCTGCAGCACTCTCATCTTCCGAAAAGGCAGGCAGGAGGTGTGACAGACGGCATGCCAGGGAAATGAACGGTTTCATATCATCTGTGCAGCCGGAAAAGCCTATCACATTGCCTGAACGGTAATTCCTTACCATAAGGCCGTAGGCAAGGTTGCGCACCTGGGTCTCGAACTGGCACGGGTCAGTTTCAGTCCAGCAGCCGTCAACCGGAGCATAAGCCGCAGTATCACCTGTCAGGGCCATGAGCAGTGAACCGTTTGAATGGGAAGAACAAATTGTCGTCATATCAACGTTAATTTTCACCACAAAGATATTCCAAGTGCACTGTTGGTGAAAATAAAAGGGACAGGCAGGCATTTTCAGTGACGGAATAGGGTAATATGGGGTGAAAGTGTGAAATATGTGGCGAAATCGGATTGAAATTAATTTAGCCCAAATGATTATGGGACGGAATTAGTCCCTATATTTGCGCCTGACAACATCACTCTAATGAAAAAAGTACCAGACACTTATTTCTCGTCGCACATTATTCTGTGCTACACCGTACTGATTCCCATCTACGCATTCTTCTTCCTTATCTGGTTCAAACCGTTCCATATTGACATCCAGATGGGCGTGGAACCCGGGCAGCTGGCATTCCGCGCCGCCATTATGGCCGCAATAGAACTTGTCTGCGTACTTGTAAGCCGGCTGGCCATGCTGCTTGTCAGGAACAAGCATGAAATAAGCTACAGCCAGTTCATATCCTGGGCCATCCTTGAAGGTGTTGCAGTGGCAATGTTCTGCACGCTGTTCATCTGGCTCATGGACCGCCGCACATCGCTTTACGTTGACCTGCTGCCCAGCATGTTCCTCATAACCTGCTCCATACTTGTATTCCCCTACGTGATAACCGGACTCATATCGGAAGTCCAGGACAAGAACGACCGCATTGCAGCCCTGAACGACAGGCTTGAGAAATATGCCAGTGGGCAGGTGGGCCGTGAGAACAGCACCATTCCTTTCCTTGACGACAAGGGCAACATGAAACTGGCCATCACAGCCAGCACCCTGCTCTACATCGAAGCCGCTGACAACTACGTGAACATATGCTACCTGAACCGTGACCGCCTGGTAAAGTTCCCCCTGAGGAACTCCATGAAGGCCATTGAGGAAATCTGCACCGCCAACAGCCTGGCCCGCTGCCACCGCTCGTACTACGTCAACCTGCGCAAGGTCCGCCAGGTCCGGCGCACATCGGACGGCATTTATGCAGAACTTGAACACGCCTCAGCCCCGCACATTCCAGTCTCCAGCACATACGCTGACAATTTCATAGGACTTTATTCGTCTGTCAACGGATAGCCCAGCCTTAAAAAATGTTAACCCCGAACCATCTGTTACATTTTATAATGATTATTTCTTGCTGATAATAAAACAGACAGATAAATTTGCAGATAGGGGATACATTTAAAAAATATGACAAAAAGCAAAGTACTCTTATTTTTATCAGTCACCTTGTTGTCATGCTGTATTGACAATGGCAACAAAGCTCTTGACTATGCGCTTGAACTGGCCGGTCCAAATAGAAGCGAACTTGAAACTGTCCTTGAACATTATAGTTCTGATTCCCTGAAATACGCTGCAGCCCGATTCCTCATTGAGAATATGCCTGGACATTATTCATATAAAAGCCATCGCATTAATGACTATTATCGGAATGCATTGGAACTTTTCGCATCCAATTTGAGTCCGAAAGAACAACGTGATTCACTTTTATCCCTTTCTGAAAGACAATATTCCGGTATGGAAAATGAGACCGTCCAGGATGCAAGAATAATCACCGCCGACTTCCTGATAAAAAATATTGATCAGGCCTTTTGGGTATGGGAGAATGAACGCTGGGCACAGCATCTTACATTTGACGAATTCTGCGAATGGATATTACCATACAAATGCGTAGAACTTCAGAGTTTTGACAATTGGAGAGATACCATGTCTATAAAATTCTCCGATGACATAAACATGATGGAGTATGATGACGAAAGTTATGACTCCCCTTTCCGTGCTGTTAATGTTATACGCGGAGAACTGATTCGCAAAATTCATCCAGTCGGAATGTACAATCGCTGCGGTTATCCAATGCGAAGCGCATCTACCTTGTCCAGAATGACATACGGAACATGTACGGATTATGTCAATCTGGGAGTTCTGACATTCAGAAGTCTTGGCATTCCCGTCATAATAGAAGAAACTCCTTCATGGGGTAGATACCGTGCCGGTCATTTGTGGTATACTCTCCTGAATGATCACGGAGAAGAAATGCCATCAGAATGGGACATCTCATCATGTCCCGGCAGTCCGTTCTTCCCATACCAGCGCATTCCCAAGATTTATCGACATACGTATGCCATCAATCGTGACAGGGTGCCATATCACAACAATTCTGTATACAAGTATCCTTTCAGTCTGTTTTGTACAGATGTAACTGACAGGTACTACAAGACAACAGATGTCAGCATAAAAATCAGGAACAATGTCAGACTCGTTGAAGACTATGCTTATATTGCCACATTCAACGGCCATTCCAGTGAATGGACCATAGTTGATTATGGCACTGTCAGGAAAGGACACGCGCAGTTCAGGAAAATGGGAAGGAACATTCTCTATATTGCTTTGGGATATGATGGGAATGAACTTGTGGCTTTGACTTCACCTTTTATCATTCACAAGAACGGTGACATAGAATTTGTAAATTACAATTTCTTCAAGAAAGAGGATGTGGTAATTAGAAGGAAGTACTATTCTTCTGAAAACGTTGTTTCCATGAGAAACAGGACAAAAGGTGGCAGGATTGAAGCATCGCATAGTCCCACTTTCCAAAATCCGGAGATAGTGTATTCCGTAGATTCGACCTGTTATCCTGACAAGATTCCAATTGATGCCGGTTCACCATTCAGATATTGGCGGTATGTCTCACCGGACGGGTCATACGGAAGTCTGGCAGAACTCGCATTCTTTGACGATGATTCTATTAAGATTGAGGGCCGTCCTATATTTTCAGCCGGTGCAGACCTGGCTACAGCCAAGAAAGCTTTTGATGATGATTGGCTCAGCAATTTTGAGACCGGCCAGCCCAACGGAAACTGGATAGGTATGGACTTCGGGAAACCTGTCACTGTAAGCTTTGTCAGGATTGTACCTCGCGGTGATGACAATGACATTCATCCAGGAGATGAATATGAGCTCAAGTTTTGGGACGGTTACTACTGGGTAACACATTCTATATGTAAGGCGGGCGACAACGCTCTGACATATGAAAATGTACCAGCAGGAACATTGCTATGGTTACATGACAGGACACGCGGATGGGATGAGCGTGTATTCAGATTCAAAGACGGAGTTGTTGAATGGTGGTAAGAATGGTTATACATTATCAATATGAAAGCAAAACATTTTATTATTACAATGCTGGCAGGTTTCTTATGCGCATGTTCAAATGACTTCCTGCCTGAATTTGATGACACTTGTGAATGGAACACTTCATTGGAGGAGATTGTTTCATGCAACAAAGAGTGGTTTAAAAGCCAGAATATTGAAGTCGTCAGTTATAAACTGCTAACCGATGTCAAAGTTGACAGTACTCTATTTTTCAGTAAGGAAAACGGTTATTTCCCTGTATACTCAAAAGAGGATTCTGTAATTAAAATAATGAATTACAGCAAGACACAATCTACTACTGTTTGTATTTCTAACGAAGCGCGTAAAAGAATAAACACACTACTCGAACATGCCGATGATTACGATTTGGTTCAGTTGACATGGAGATACGGAACTGATACATTCTACTCAATAGCATTATTCAATAAAAGGACTGGTGAACTTGAGTATGACAATATGCTATTCAATATGGGCACAATTTCCAGATATAGTGGCGAAAGTTTTGCTTTGATGTTGGGAAATGCCGAACTACAGGAAAACATCAATGGGCATGATGAAGTTTACTACACTGAAAGCGGACTATTAAGAGCAGTTACAGGTGTATCGTGGCATGTTTCCGGGCATTGGAACAGTCATACCTATAATACGTACGAGGATGATCTGTATAGGTATTATCGCACAGTGTATACATATTGCTGTGACAGTGCAGGAATTTCGCCATATTGTAGCGCATTTGAAGGATATGACAACAAGTGGATGTGTGGCAGTTACACATTTCAGTATAATTCAAATTATGAGTTCATATATGCAATCTGGGCAGGTCCTGAAGGATGTTTCGATGAAAATAATTTGGGAAACTTGAATGACATGAATGAGCAGAAATGGAGCGAACATTTCACCAATGGCATAGGACGTTATTCGCATATAAACCAGATTCCTCGAAAAGATCCACTTGTTTTTAAAGTTAGAAAAAATTCAAATGATAATGATTCAATAATAATCCTATAAGATGAAGAGAATAGTAACTTTACCAATTATCGCACTCTTGTTCGCTGCGTGCGGGGAAAAGGAAGAAAGCAGCCAGGAACTGGCACCTGTATCACTTTCTGATGATGTAAAAGTAACGACATTTACCGCCACAGTTTCTGTCCAGTTCAATGGTATTTCATACAAGGACCTTGAATACGGCAGCCGCGGGCTGTTGTACTGCGAGGATGGCGCGAATGCTGATTTGCTGTTCCAGGCCTGGAGGAACGGAGAGAAGAACTCTGACTGCAAAGTCTTCACACAGGGTTCCACCACCACATCAGGACAGTATGAGGCGACATTGACAAATCTTTCACCGGACACGGAATACGCCATGTGCGTATTCTTCAAGTCAGAAGACGGAAGCAGGATTGAAATGAGCGGAATCACCCACTTCAAGACCAATCAGTTCGCACCTGACATGGCAACAGGAAAGGCAACTGGAATAAAGCATTATTCAGCAACTGTTGACGCAAGCATAATTACTGACAAAAATGATCTCAATCTTTGCACGCCAGGCATGGCATTGTCTATGACAAGTGACATGAATTCAAGTGAAACGTCTTTTATTCTCTGTGAATTGTCAAATGACGGGAAAATGAAAGTTGACCTCAATAATCTGAAAGTAGGAGCCACGTACTATTACTGTCCATATCTGAAGGTCAAATCAACGGGAGAAACCGCATTCGGTCCCGTCGAAACATTTTCTACGCTGTCTGCTGAAGATATGAAGGTTGATTTTGGTCTGCCCAGCGGTATTCTGTGGGCTGACCGTGATCTCGGTGCAGAATCATGGAATGAATATGGAGTGTGTTATGCATGGGGTATGTTGAAATCTTATGGAACATACCATAACATCACTGCAGATCTGTATGATTTCATGGATAAGAATACCCCAGGATACACTGACATTGGAAATGAAATAAGCGGAACCGGCTATGACGTTGCCCATTACTATCTGGGCGGCAAATGGAGAATGCCAACCAAAGATGATTTCGTTGAGCTGATTGAACATACCACCTGGTCTTGGTATCGTTCAGGTAAAAACGAAGGAATGGCAGATGATAGTTATTCGGTAATATCAAATGGGACCGTTTCAATGAAAATGGGCGATGATAGAAGGTGGACAGGAACTGTATCAGACGAAACAAAAGTGTGCCGAAATGAGTACTGGACTGCCGATGTTAAACCAATCTGGTATTTTTGGGGCATATTTTCGGAAGAAAGTGACATGAGTGATATGAATTATATTCTGGATAAGTTGAAGACAGTAGTTGTGCGGGAACTCGAATGTGCAATCCGCCCAGTCTGGGATCCGAATATGCAATAACAATGAAAAAAGGTGGCAGCGGCAATTACATCATAGCTATTCTATTTCCAATAGTCTGTCTGTTTTCATCATTCTCTTTTTTCAGGACTGTGAACGAATGGCAGATTCAAGGCAAATGGATAGGCTTCGTCATATCATTCTTCATTGCCGCAATGCTTCTTTTCATTATCAGATTTTCAAACCCTTGCCGTAACTGGTCATATGGACTGACGGCAAGGATTTGTGCCATTTCAGCAATATCCACAAACATTGCCGTGGCGGTAATATGCATTTTACAGATGGCCGATATAATTCCTGCTGTATCACCATTTCCAGCCACATCCGATTTTGACAACCCTGCAGGTGTAGCGGCTCTGATGTGCGCTACATTCCCATTTTCCACAGTGACTGATGAGGGAAGAATGAATACGAATGTGTTTCGTGTATTTGCAGTGTTTGCATTGGATATTTTTGTTATGTGTCTTTTACAGTCACGTGCCGGTATGCTTGGACTGTCAGCCGGTATGCTTGTTTTTCTGTTTTTATGGCATGGAAATGTCCGGCTCAAGACCGCACTTCTACTCTTATGTACTGCAACCGTACTAATAATGACCATTTTCCTGTTCAGGCACAAGGGAGGTTCGACAAGCGGACGCTTACTGATACTTGACGTGTGCTGGCAGATGATAAAAGACAAGCCTCTGCTGGGGCACGGAGTAAACGGATTTGCCAGAGAATACATGCTTTACCAGGCCAATTATCTTAAGACCGTCAATTCTTCGGGACTACTTATGCTGACAGACAACATAACACATCCGTTGAACGAATTTGTTCTCTTGACTGTCAATTATGGAATAATCGGTCTGACTGCATTGCTTGCTTTTTCTGTTACTGCAGTACGGCTTCTCATAAAACAGTTCGGACAGTATAGACCCTTCTTTCTTATGACCGTATGCTCGATTGGCATGCTTTCCTTATTCTCTTATCCGTTCAGATATCCCATGACTGCAGTTTCACTACTGATGTGTATTGTACTGCCCATATCACAAGCCGGCATCAGAATACCCGCAACGCTGCCGTTCATACTAATGGTCATCACAGTCATTCCATTCATGTCATGGTACGGGTCACAAACTGCATGGAAACAGATTACAGAACAATTGAGCAAGGACAGTAATGACAAGTGCATATCAATGGATCTTATCAAAACAGCTGATACCGCACTACGGCATAATGCCAGATACCGTTACAGCCGAGCCGTTGCGGAATTTTATTCGGGAAATTATAACGAGAGCCTGAATGATGCATTGTTCAGTCGCGAACACATTGCAGCTTATGACACAGAACTTCTCATAGGTGAAATTTACCGGAAACTTGGAAATAATGATTCTGCCGTTGCTCATCTCATAATGGCATCAGAAATGTGTCCGTCAAGAATCACTCCGCTATACACTATGTTCAAAATTTATGAGTCAGATAATGACACGGTCAACATGAACAGGACAGGTCGTGAACTCCTGTCCCACCCGGTAAAGATTCAGTCATCAAAAACAAGAGCCATGCGCTTTGATGTCCGGAAACATATTGTGCCATAATCGAATAACCGCGAAACGAGTATAATGTAACAAACTGATAAACAGATTTCATATGAAAGCAAAACATTTTATTTTTCCCATGCTGGCAGGTTTCTTATGCGCATGTTCAAATGACTTCCTGCCTGAATTTGATGACACTTGTGAATGGAACACTTCATTGGAGGAACTGGTAACTGACAATGCAGGACTGTTTGCTTCACGTAATATTGAAATAACAGGTTCAAGGCTGCTGAAGGATGTAAAACCGGACAGCACGCTCTTCTTTGGCGAAGATTACGGGTATTTTCCAGTGTATTCAAAGAAGGATTCGGTATTTGAAGTCATAAGATATGAAGACAGTATGAAATCTGACGGCAGCACATTGAACATAAATGCCGCAACGGAAAGAATACGCAGCCTGATTGAAAGGGCCGATGACTACAATGTCATTGAACTGACATGGCGGTACGGAAATGAAAGTTTCAAATCTCTGGCGCTGTTTGACAAACGGACAGGTGAACTGGAATATGACAACATGCTGTTCAACATGGAAACAATTTCAAAGTATGATACCGGACAGTTTCAAATGATGTTGCGGGGTACGGAAAATCAGAACAGCGAAAATGGAAACTATAGCGGTTCGGAAAGAGTTACATATTCAGTGGACAATATTGTTGTTGCTTCAGCCCAAGCCAGATGGAACGCTTGGGGGCACTGGACTCCAAGGACCGCAATATTAGATGAAGATGATGATTACGTTTACTACGTGACATACTACACATACAACTGCGATTCGCTGCACATTACAGCCACAGGTTCACATACTGACGACAGCGATTGTTTCTATATATCCTCTCAAAATTCAATTGTCGGTGAACCGAGATACGAATTTGAATACATCATATGGGCAGGTTCTATTGGAGGCCTTGAAGGTAATTTTGCTCTTCAACGACTTGGAGATGATAATTTCCAAAGAAAAATACATAGTGGCGAAGGACATTACCGTCTTGTTCAGGGGCCTGCTTCAAGACTGCCAAAATAC
>JAKSIS010000011.1 GCA_024398665.1 Bacteroidaceae bacterium | reverse complement strand
AGCGACATCAAGCTTGCTTGAATGTCCGAGGTGCGAAGGAGGAAGGCGAAGCCAATGGAGCCCCATTGCTCCTTCAAACAACCGGATTTTCATCTCGAAAATCTTTCATAAAATTTTTAATCGAACAAATTTAAACAACTTCTTATAACTTTGCACCACATTATAATAAATATGGAGAATTTGTTTTCTACACTGCCATACAAGGTGGCAGACATGGCACAGGCTGAATTCGGCCGCAAGGAGATTGAAATGGCGGAAAAGGAAATGCCGGGTCTGATGGCCCTGCGTGACAAGTACCGTGACAGTAAACCGCTTAAGGGTGCGCGTATCATGGGTTCGCTCCACATGACAATCCAGACCGCAGTCCTCATTGAAACCCTTCATGAACTGGGCGCTGAAATCCGCTGGTGCTCATGCAACATATATTCAACCCAGGACCATGCCGCAGCTGCAATAGCCGCAGCCGGCAGCGCCGCTGTGTTCGCCTGGAAGGGCGAATCGCTGGCAGACTACTGGTGGTGCACCCTGCAGGCCATGAACTTCCCTCAGGGAGGTCCCAACATGATAGTCGATGACGGAGGTGACGCCACACTGATGGTGCATCTTGGCGTAAAGGGTGAAAATGATGCGTCAGCCCTTGACTATGAAGCCACTTCGGGAGATGAACGCGAACTGCTTGCCATACTCAAGAAGGTATATGCGGAAAAGGGTGCCTGCTACTGGAAGGACATCGCTGCCGGAATACGCGGTGTAAGTGAGGAAACGACCACGGGCGTACACCGTCTGTATCAGATGCAGCAGCGCGGCGAACTTCTGTTCCCCGCATTCAATGTGAACGATTCGGTTACAAAGAGCAAGTTCGACAACCTGTACGGCTGCCGCGAATCCCTGGCTGACGGAATAAAGCGCGCCACTGACGTGATGATTGCCGGCAAGGTATGTGTGGTATGCGGATACGGTGAAGTTGGCAAGGGCTGCGCGCAGAGCATGCGCTCATACGGTGCGCGCGTTCTTGTGACAGAAATTGACCCCATCTGCGCACTTCAGGCCGCCATGGAGGGATATGAAGTCGTGACCATGGATGAGGCTGCACCCCAGGGCAACATATTCGTCACAACCACCGGCAACATTGATGTCATCACGACCGCGCACATGCAGGTCATGCCGGACCAGGCCATTGTCTGCAACATAGGCCATTTCGACAGCGAGATCCAGGTTGATGCCCTTAAGAACATACCCGGAATTGTCTGCCAGAACGTCAAGCCTCAGGTTGACCGCTACTTCTTCCCTGACGGCCACAGCATTATCCTGCTGGCTGACGGCCGCCTTGTGAACCTGGGCTGCGCCACAGGACATCCCAGTTTCGTGATGAGCAACAGCTTCACCAACCAGACACTGGCCCAGATAGAACTGTTCAACAAGGAGTACAGTGCCGGAGTATACCGTCTGCCAAAGCACCTTGACGAAGAGGTTGCCCGCCTGCATCTTGAAAGGATAGGCGTCCATCTGTCAAAACTGACCAAGGCTCAGGCCGATTATCTGGGAGTTCCCGTTGAAGGTCCTTACAAAGCCGAACATTACCGCTACTGATATGGAACGCACCACCATTGTCGTTTATGGCGCATCAAGCCCAAAGGCCGAGGACGTGTTCTCCAGTTCCGCATATGAGTTGGGCACACTTCTTGCCGGAGCGGGAAAGACCATTGTGACAGGTGCCGGAAGCACCGGTCTCATGGCATCGGTCGAAAACGGTGCTCTGCAGGCCGGCGGGACCGCCATAGGCATAATACCGCAGTTCATGATTGACAACGGCTGGCTGCATCAGGGCCTTACACGTGTCATCACCACTGAGACCATGCATCAGCGCAAGGAGCGCATGGCTCAGATGGCCGATGCCGTGATTGCGCTTCCCGGCGGGACGGGCACATTTGAGGAACTGTTTGAAGTGATCACTTGGAAAATGTTGGGAATTTTCGTCAAACCAATCGTAATTCTCAATACTGACGGGTATTATGACCCGATGTTTGCCATGCTTGACCGTGCCGTGGAACGTCATTTCATGAGCTCCAGGTTCACAGGACTCTGGGCTGTCGCCGACACCCCGCAGCAGGCGCTTGAACTTCTGGACACTTTGCCTGACTGGGACTGTTCCGAAAGCAAAATCTGACCGGCACATGAATCCGATGTCCCTTTTCCCGTTCAATGACACCGCCTGCCAGGCGGGAGACTGGACTCTTGTCATTCTCATTGTGACAGTCCTTGTCCAGTTCCTTGTCATGGGGCCCGAACAGGAGTCGTACAGGAGGGGGCTGTCATCCATGTACCGCTTCAATAGTCCGGACGGCAATGTCCATTTCCCTGTACTTTCTCATTTCGTGTCGGCTGTTTCAGTTCTGGCCTCATGTTCGGCCAGCGCTCTGCTTCTTGTATGCATCATGCCTGCAGAAAGTCCTGATGATCTTGCCCGGATTCTGAGCTTCAGCGTTCTTGTGTTGGTATTTTTCCTTTTCCGGCTGGCCTTGTACTCTTTTGTGAACAGCAAACTTTACCGCAAGCAGACCATTACTGTCAAACCTGTCAGGTGGAACGGCTTCTTTATAATGGTGTTCACATTCTGCGGGCTGCTGTCAAGTCTGTTCGCTGCGGTATCCATGTTTTTCGTTCTGCCGCCGGCTGTCCCGCTGGCTGCCATTGCTGCAGCGGTGGCTGTGCTGGAAATTGGCTGTATTTTCAAGATTAAAACATCCTTATTGAAAAATAGATGCACATTTTTGGGATTTTTTGCCTACCTTTGTGCGCTCGAAATTGGACCATTGGCTGCATTATGGTTCGTTTTGGCAAAATGATCAATAGTGGAATTTAATCTGTAAACGCTTTGAAAGTAAATAAAATTCTCATTTCGCAGCCTCAGCCTGCAACAGCGAAATCTCCTTATTTTGACATTGCTGCGAAATATGGCGTGGAATTTGTGTTCAAGCCGCTTATTCGTGTTGAAGCCCTTTCTGCAAAGGAATTCAGACAGCAGAAAGTATCCATCCTGGACCATACTGCCATTGTTTTCACTTCAAGACATGCGGTTGACCATTTCTTCAATCTGTGTACGGAACTGCGTATTACAATTCCTGACGACATGAAGTATTTCTGCATAACGGAGCAGGTTTCGCTTTATATCCAGAAATATGTCCAGTACCGCAAGCGCAAGGTCTTTTTCGGCACAACGGGATCAGTTGACAGTCTCATGGCTCCAATTCTCAAGCATAAGACCGAATCCTATTTCATTCCCATGTCGACGGTCCATACCGATGAACTCAAGAAACTGCTTGACGCTGCCGGAATAAAGCATACTGAAGCTGTCATGTACCGCACGGTGAGCAATGAGATAAGCCCTGAAGAAATCAACGCATATGACATGCTGGTCTTCTTCAGCCCCGCCGGAATAGATTCACTGAAGGAAAACGTTCCTGATTTCGTACAGGGCGACAGGCTGATAGGCTGTCTTGGCGCCAAGACAGCCCAGGCTATCAGAGATGCCGGCTTCAGGCTTGACATTGAGGCCCCGGCTCCAGGCGTCACTTCAATATCGGCTGCCATTGAGAACTATCTTGCAGCCCACAAAAAGTAACGGCAAGACTCTACTGGAGGGTCCCTCAAGCAGAAAGGGGCCCTTTTTTTATCCGGATATCATAATATGCAGAGATTCACCAAGTCTGAGCGCCTGTGCAGCAGCAAGCTGATAGACAGGCTGTTTACAGAGGGAAACCGCTCTATTGGCAGTTTCCCTGTCAGGCTTGTGTGGCTTGAAATGCCCGGGTCTGAACTGCAGGGCATCAGGGTTCTTGTAAGCGTTTCCAAACGCCATTTCAAACATGCCGTTGACCGTAACAGGGCAAAGCGCCAGATAAGGGAATTCTACCGTACGGGCTGCTCTGCTCTGAAACAGGCGGTGTCCATGCGCGGCGGCGGGCTGCTTCTTGCATTCGTGTATACAGGTGACAGGCTGATGCCGTCCGATGAACTTGTTCCCAGACTTGAACAGGCTGCAAACCGGCTCCTGAAACGTCTTGAAGATAATGGAAACCAATGATTCCGCTATGGATGGCAATCCCGGAGCTGTAAGGAAAATTCTACGCTGGCTTTCAACTCTTGCAAGCCAGCTGCTCATTCTACCAATCCGCTTCTACCGCAAGTGCATATCACCGCTCACTCCTCCGTCGTGCCGTTTTACACCCACCTGTTCGGAATACGCCATTGAAGCATTGAAGAAACACGGCCCTCTGAAAGGTTCGTGGCTTGCCGTACGCCGCATACTGCGATGCCGTCCGGGAGGGGGCTCGGGCTATGATCCGGTTCCATGACTGCCATGAAAGTGCTTGACATACATACTCATGTTCTGCCTGATCAGCCGGGACTGGCCCTGGTGGCTCTGGACTGTAATCCTGACGGTATTGTTGCCGGACACCTTTTCAGCGCCGGGATACACCCGTGGACAGCCGATGAAAATACTCCAGGTCGTCTTGACCTGCTTTATGGGATGCTGCATGACCCGTCCATCGCAGCTGTGGGTGAATGCGGGCTTGACGCTCTGAAGGGCCCGTCGCTGGAAATCCAGACCGATGTGCTGATTCGCCAGATCGGATTTTCTGAAACTTTTGAAAAGCCTGTGGTTCTTCATGTGGTAAGGTGTTTCGATCAGATTATCGCACTGAAAAAGCGCCTCAAACCTGCCCAGCGCTGGCTTATTCACGGATTCAGGGGCGGGTGGCAGCAGGCGCAGCAGCTTACGGCTCTCGGTTTTGAACTGTCGCTGGGACTTAAGTCACGTCCCGAGACAATGCGTTTCATGCCACCTGAACGCCTTTTTCTGGAAACTGACGGGCAGTGCGCTATAGAACGCGTTGTGGAAATGGCAGCTGCTGTCAGGAATGTCAGCCCCGATGCTGTCCGGCTGGATGCTTCACGCAATGCATCAGACTTTTTGGGCCACTCTTGCTTTGTAAGTTAAAGATTTGTACTTTTGCGCACCTGAAAACGCAAATAGGAAAACAAACAAGAATATTATGACAAATTTCGTAGAAGAACTCACCTGGAGGGGCATGATACATCAGATGATGCCTGGTACAGACGAACTCCTGTCGAAGGAACAGGTTACCGCTTATGTCGGTTTTGATCCGACCGCTGATTCACTGCACATAGGACACTTGTGCAGCATCATGATTCTCCGTCATTTCCAGCGCTGCGGCCACAAGCCCCTGGCATTGATTGGCGGCGCTACGGGTATGATAGGTGATCCCAGCGGAAAGTCGCAGGAGCGCAATCTGCTGAATGAAGAGACTCTGAAACACAACGTGGAATGCATACGCAAGCAGCTTTCCAAGTTTCTGGATTTTGACAGCGACGCACCGAACCGTGCGGAACTTGTCAACAATTATGACTGGATGAAGGACATCTCTTTCCTGGATTTCAGCCGTGACATAGGCAAGCACATCACAGTCAATTACATGATGGCCAAGGATTCAGTAAAGAAGCGCCTGAACGGTGAGGCCCGTGACGGACTTTCATTCACTGAATTCACATACCAGCTGCTTCAGGGCTATGATTTCCTGTATCTTAACGAACACAAGAACTGCAAGCTCCAGATGGGCGGTGCGGACCAGTGGGGCAACATAACCACCGGTTCCGAACTGATACGCCGCATCAACGGTACGGAATGCTACGCTCTTACCTGTCCTCTCATCACAAAGTCGGACGGAACCAAGTTCGGCAAGACTGAAGGCGGAAACATCTGGCTGAATCCGGAATACACATCACCGTACAAGTTCTACCAGTTCTGGCTCAATGTGTCGGACGAGGACGCAAAGCGCTATATCAGGATATTCACGAACATAGGCAAGGAGGAATGTGAATCTCTGACTGCCGAACATGACGCCGCTCCCCATCTGCGCCTGCTCCAGAAGCGTCTTGCCAAGGATGTCACATGCATGGTCCACAGCGAGGCCGATTATGAGGCTGCAGCCAGCGCATCTGAGATCCTTTTCGGTAACAGCGCCTCATCAGAAGACCTGAAGGGCATTGACGAATCGCTGCTGCTTTCTGTTTTTGAAGGCGTTCCCCAGTTCCGGTTCCAGCGTTCAGTTCTTGAAGGTGAAGTGAAGGCATCCGATTTCCTGACCGACATCTGTCCGGTATTCTTCTCCAAGAGTGAGGCCCGTAAGATGATGCAGGGCGGCGGAGTTTCCATCAACAAGGAAAAGACATACGACCATTCGCGTATAATGACAAAGGCCGATTTGGTTGATGACCGCTATATTGTCCTCCAGAGAGGAAAGAAGAACTATTACCTGCTGATAGCGGAGTAATTTTTTGAGTATATTTGCAAGTCCCCTTCCGGGGGCGCGCCCCGACGGGCGAAGTGGTGATTGTCGTATGGTGTAATGGCAGCACAAGACATTTTGGTCGTCTTTGTCCTGGTTCGAATCCGGGTACGACAGCACGTCAGGAAAGGCAGACATGGTTCTGTCTTTCCTGTTTTTATGCCGTATTTATGCGAAAATGTAATAAAAACGGAAAATGCCTCTATGCATATCTGTGGCGCGGTTTTATGGCACAAATTTTAAAATACCTGGCACAAATTTTAAAATTTTACACCCTCATGGAACGCCGCCCGGAACAAATTCTAAAATCTATGCAACGCGATTATTTGTCTGCCGGCTTGAACATGGCTTACCTTTGCGCCGTAAGTTTTCATGCACATATTTGGTTAGTAATTGACTTTCGTGAAAGTTTCTTCTGGTCTGTGAAGATTTAGGGAGAACCTGACAAGTTGGAGCTGCTGTATGCGGCTCCTTCTTTTTTTCTGTCAGCTTATGTGATATTTTTTTCCAATTTTTTTTGTGTTTTTTCAATTTTCAAAAAAAAATGGTTAACTTTGACCGCTTTACGTAAGCATATAATTAATAATTACTAATAATAACAACCAGTTAAGTTATGAAGAAACGCTATTTGTTCCCCAAAGATTACATGGCAGATCCTTCTGTCCATGTGTTCAACGGCAGGGTTTACATCTACCCTTCGCATGATTGGGAATGCGAAAACGTCGA
Organism: Bacteroidaceae bacterium; assembly: GCA_024398665.1. Classification (GTDB taxonomy): domain Bacteria; phylum Bacteroidota; class Bacteroidia; order Bacteroidales; family Bacteroidaceae; genus Colenecus. The sequence continues at coordinate 56,849 of JAKSIS010000011.1, read as the reverse complement.
AAACGACAATGGCGACCAGTATGTGATGAAGGACTATCACGTTCTGTCCACCGATGACGTCATGAACGGAGAAGTCATCGACCACGGCAAGGTTCTCGGCCTTGAAGACATTCCTTGGGCAGGACGCCAGCTCTGGGACTGTGACGTCGCAGAAAAGGACGGCAAGTATTACATGTACTTCCCCATGAAGGACAAGAATGACGTATTCCGTCAGGGCGTTGCAATCGCTGACAATCCTGCAGGTCCTTTCATTCCGGAACCGGAACCTATCCATGGCAGCTACAGCATTGACATGGCTGTTCTCAAGGATGAGGACGGCAGCTATTACATGTATTTCGGCGGTCTTTGGGGTGGTCAGCTCCAGTGCTACCGCGACAACATCGGCATTGAGGATCCGGCAGTCAACAACACACCGGACAGCAAGCTTCTCCCAAGCGGAAAGCAGCCGGCTCTGCCCAGCCGTGTCGTGCGCCTTTCAGGTGACATGCTCCAGTATGCTGAAGAACCCAAGCCGGTAGTTGTGGTTGACGCTCAGGGCAAGCCCCTTACAGCCGATGACCCGCACCGTTTCTTCGAAGCAACATGGGTTCACAAATACAACGGAAAATACTATTTCTCATATTCCACCGGTGACACTCACCTGCTGTGCTATGCAATAGGTGACAATCCTTACGGCCCGTTCACCTATCAGGGCGTAATCCTTACTCCGGTGGTAGGCTGGACAACACATCATTCAATTGTCGAATACAAAGGCAAGTGGTATCTCTTCCATCATGACAGCGTGCCTTCAGGCGGCAAGTCATGGCTCCGCAGCCTCAAGGTATGTGAACTTGAGTATGATGCAGAAGGCCATATAAAGACCATTGAAGGTCTGGACCAGGAGAATGCTTCAAAATGATCAGAAATCAACAACAAATAACCAACTAAATGAAACAAATCAATTCACGAAAGAACCGTTCCCACATTTGCGGACTGGTATGCCTTTCAGCCTTGGCCGCATTCGGTGTTTCTTCATGTACACCGGATTACGACCTTGACACCAGGTTCCCGGAGTGGCTCGGTTCCAGTATCTATGAGACCCTTCAGGAGGGTATCACGGATGAGAATGGTAAGACTTACCATTTTGACAACTATGTGAGACTAATCGATGATCTTGACTACAAGAATGTGCTTGCCAAGACCGGTAGTAAGACGCTGTTCGTTGCTGACGATGAGGCATTTGAAAGATTCCTCAACAGCGGAGTGTTCAAGAACGCAGGCAACGGCGGTACCGTAACCTATGATGACCTGTCTCTTGCTCAGAAGAAGATGATCCTCAACGGTTCAATGCTCAACAACGTTTATCAGGTTGCCATGCTGTCAAGCAGCGAGGGCCCTGTTCTGGGTGACTGCATGAGAAGAATCTCATCAGCTTCAATCTATGACTCTCTGACAGTTCTCAATCCGTCAGACATGCCTGAAACCAAGCAGTGGAAGTTCTACAAGAACTCGGGCAAGTCAATTCCAATTTTCCAGGACGCTACCAAGAGGCCTATCGTATTCTTCGTCAACAAGTTCCTCACCGCAAAGAAGATCACTGATGAAGACTATGATTTCCTCTTCAACCAGGGTCCCAAGTTCGGCAAGCCTTCACACCAGCCCGGTGACGCCACCGTGAACGGTGTAAAGATCCTTATCCAGAACAAGAAGTGCTTCAACGGCTTCCTGCATGTAATGGAAGATGTAATCTATTCTCTTCCCAACATGGCTGAATTTATAAATGAAGCTGAGAATGCAAGAATCTTCAGTTCTATCCTGAACCGCTATTGCGCACCTTATCCTGTACAGGACGGTGACATCAGGGCCACTTTCATCAAGAATGTTCAGGAACACAAGCTGCTGCTTGACATTCCCGGATTCGACCTTGATCAGGACACCCTGTTCCAGATGCGCTTCTTCTCACAGCGTACTGCCGGTAACGTTTCCAATTCACAGACCCCCGGTCGTGCAAACGTTGCAAAGGGCAACCTTCTCAAGTTTGACCCGGGTTGGAACACCTATTATTCTTCTACATCTTCAACCACCACTGCCGATGTGGCTCTCCAGCAGAACATGGGTGTAATACTCGTTCCTCTGGACACTGTTCTCATGGACTGGTGGGTTAACACCGGCGGCAAGGCCCTGCGTGAAAGATACAGCACCCTTCACAGGGATCCCGTCAATATTGATGAAGTCATTCAGGATATGGACAGCGTTCCCGATGAGGTTATCAGCAAGCTTGTCAACGTGAACATGCTCAATTCACTGGTCGGTTCAGTTCCCAGCAAGTTCGACAATGTCCTTGATGACGCAAATGACAAGATGGGCATCCAGCCTGATGACGTACAGAGCGTTCAGATGTGCTGCAACGGTGCCATCTACTTCACCACAAAGGTGTTCAGTCCTACAGCTTACCGTTCGGTATCTTATCCTGTTCTCGTTACAGAGAGCCTGAAGATAATCGACTGGGCCATCAACGAATATGACTTTGACGCATACCTTAATTCTATGGTTGCAACATACAGCTTCTTCGTTCCTGCCGTAACATCTTCCGATGATCCCAAGCTGGAAGGCAGAATGATCTATATTGACCCCGTTTCATTCGGCAACAGAGCTGATAACGCCGGTCATCTGAAGGCCCTTGTGTTCAACTACAACAATTCATCAAAGGCCGTTGAAGCCAGAATCTTCGACTACAACGATTCAACCAATACGGTAATCACAACAGGTACCGGTACCAGCGCTTCTTCAGACCAGATCCGCGACCGTCTCGAGGACCTGCTCGACTACCATATTATAATAGGTGATGTTGAAGCCAATCCTTCATACAAGTACTACAAGACAAAGGGTCGCGGTACCATCTACTTCGACTTCTCCGGTGACATAAGTGATCCTTCTTCAAGCAAGGTTGCCGGTGGCTACCAGCTGGAGTCTCCCATCATGTATCCCGGACTTGTTGACGATGTCAAGATCCTTAACCGCCATGACCTTTCAAAGAACAGTTCAACAAAGGGTAACGGTAGGACATATGTCATTGACAAGCCGCTTCAGACATCAAGAAAGTCTGTTTATGACATCCTTTCCGATTCAGCATACATTGACAACTTCGGTCTGTTCTTTGACCTGATGGAAGGATCCGGTACAAGCGCAGCCCGTCTGTTCACAAACCGTTCAAACGGTCATGCTGTAGGAAGCCAGTTCAATGTTTCAACATTCAACACTTACCACTACACTCTGTACGTTCCCACCAACGAGTCAGTTCAGGCTCTTCTCGACGCAAAGGTCCTCTATTCACCTGAAATGATCGATGCTCTTGAAAATGAGTATGACTCACTTGCCGATGTACTTTCTGAAGAAGTCTGGGAAACCAAGATGGATGACCTTTACACCGAGTATCGTGCAGCACTTCCCACTGACTATGATACCACCAAGATCGTGAAGAGGGAGAACTTCACATGCACAGCCTACACTGATGCCCTCAAGCTTCGTCTCACAGACTTCGTGAAGTATCATATCCAGGATAATTCAGTCTATGTGAATGCAGAATTCAATGTGGATCTGCGTGAGAACCCCGCAGGTGAGGCCAACTACGAAACCGCTTTCATGAACGGAAAGCAGCAGTTTGAAAAGCTGACCATCAAGGGCGGTACCGACGTGATAGTAACTGACAAGGACCGCAGGCACACCAGAACAGTCCAGAAGAAAACAAATGCTGCAGGACTGCCGTTGTATAACATCATGTGCCGTGAGTATGAGTATAACAATGCCAACGCCAGCAGCGCTACACAGATTGAGACTTCATCATATGTGGTGATCCATCAGATTGACGGTCCGCTGTGCAACGGCGAAGTCATTTTCTAATCAGCAAATTACATGACAATGGAAAAGATAATGAATAAACTTATGAGAGGAGCCTCAGTTCTTGCTCTGGCTTCCCTGCCTGGTTTGCTTTTCGCTCAGAAAGCCGGCGATGTCATCAGTGGTGTCATTGAAGACAGCGAGGGCCCGATGATGATGGTAAACGTAGTTGAGGTTGACGCCACCGGCCGTATCATGGCTCATGACGTAACCGATATGGAAGGACAGTTCTCATTCCGTCTTGTCAACCCGAAGGACAGACTGCAGGTCACCTACGTGGGTTACGAAACGGTTGACATTCCTTTCAACAAGACATATTTCGAAATCAAGCTCAAGGAAATGACCAATGACATTGACGTGGTCGATATCGTAGCTGACCGCGTGGTAGGCGGTTCTGGTCTTCAGATTCCTGAGCGTGAGAACCCTTCAGCTATCCAGACAATCGATATGAAGGAATTTGAAGGACTTGGAATCACAACTCTTGATGAAGCTATCCAGGGCCGTTTCTCAGGTCTTGACATCGTGTTCGATTCAGGTAACCTTGGTGCACGTTCAACCATGCACCTTCGTGGTGTCGCAACCATGACAGGTGATGCCAACCCGCTGATTGTCGTTGACGGTAACATCTTTGAAGTTGAAGCCAACCTGAGGAACAACTTCGACTACCAGAACGACTCACAGAATGAAGAGAAGGTATCTGAGCTCCTTAACATCAACCCTGAAGATATCCAGAGCATTTCAATCCTCAAGGATGCCGCTGCAACAGCCATCTGGGGTGCCCGCGGTTCAAACGGTGTCATGGAAATCAAGACCAAGCGCGGTACACGCGGTAAGACACGTGTAAGCTACTCATACAGGATGAACGGTACCTGGCAGCCTCTCGGCTACAAGCTGCTGAACGGTGACCAGTACACCATGTTCATGAAGGAGTCATTCTTCAACCCCCATCTGAGCGATGCCGCATCGGACATCATAGAACTCAACTATGATCCGTCATTCTCAGAATATGAAATGTATAACGACAACACTGACTGGGTGGCAGCTGTCAAGCAGCTTGGTATCCAGCAGTCACACAACGTTTCAGTATCCGGTGGTGGTGAAAAGGCCAACTTCCGTATTTCAGCCGGTTTCGATAACCAGACTGGTTCTGTCATCGGTCAGAAGATGAACCGTTTCACAACCCGTGTCGCATTCGACTACTTCGTATCAGACCGAATCAAGGTTACCACCAACTTCGCAATGACCTATTCGAAGAACAAGCAGAATTCGACCGCTATCGGTACCGCCATGAAGATGATGCCTAACCTGGCTATCTACTACGAGGACGAAAACGGAAATTCAACCGGAGAGTACTACCACATGCTGGCTTCAGCATCAAGCGAACTCCCCAGAAACACCAACCCGCTTGCAACAGCTGACGAAAAGGAACAGTACAGCACATCACTGAGCGTACAGCCTGACTTCTCACTGGTTTACAACCTTCTGGGTCTTGAGAACAATCAGACCAAACTGACTTATGACGCACGTGTCAACTTCAGTGTCCAGAACAGCGGCAATGACGGATTCAATCCTGTCAGCCTTGTTACTGACGGCTGGTCTTCAAGTTCTGCAAACCAGGCTACGACAAGCTCAAGCAAGAGTTCGCAAGTTGGTACAAACCACACTCTCACGTTCCAGCCGCACTTCAACAAGCCGGGCCACTCATTCATGTCCATGGTCCGTTTCCAGCTGGATACAAGCAACAGCAAGAGCCAGAACGCAACCGTAAACGGTCTGCCTTCAGGTACATTCAAGTCAACTGCTCTTGACGGCAATATCAGCAGCATCAGCACAAGCGCCAACCGCAACCGCAGCATGAACGTCACATTCTCTGCACACTATTCCTACCAAGGAAAGTATTCACTTGACCTGACCACCCGTTCGGACGGCAGCACCCGTTTCGGTGACGCCAAGCGCTGGGGTACCTTCCCCGCTCTGTCAGGACGTTGGAACGTCAGTGACGAAAAGTGGTTCGACGCTCTTCGCGATGCAGGTTACATAACAATGATGGGTATCCGTGCCAGCTGGGGTATCACAGGTAACACCCCCGGTAGCGACGGTCTGTTCTACAGCCGTTACACCAGCGGTGACGCATATCTGGGCACATCGACCATCTATCCTGCCAACATCAGGCTCAGCACAATGCAGTGGGAAGAGACCACATCATGGAACTTGGGCTTCAATTTCAGCCTGTTCCACGACAAACTGGGTGCTGACATTGACCTGTATTCACGTGTTACAGAAAAGATGCTGCAGAGCGGTTACTCAATCCCCACATCATCAGGTTTCACATCACTTGACGTCGTGAACGACGGTTCAATGAAGAATGCCGGTTGGGAACTTCAGTTGAACTGCAACCGCATAGCATCAGGTGAACTGTTCGGAAAGAAGTGGAGCATAAACGGAAACGTTTCATTTGCAGACAACACCAACGTGATTCTGGAAATGAACCCCACCATTCTTGACAAGATGAATTCGGACTTCGACTACAGAAACGGTTCTTACCTTTCATATGTAGCCCTGAACAACGCATTCGGTTCAATCTACGGATTCAAGTACAACGGCGTTTACCAGTACAGTGACTACAGTGAAGAGGAAATACCCGGTGTAAGCGGTCCCAACGCACCTGTCGTAAAGGATGAGAACGGTGCCGTCATCCTGAACCAGAAGGGTCGTGCAAAACCCATGATGTTCGCTTACGGCACAACCAACGAATATGAATTCGTGGGCGGTGATGCCATTTATGAGGACATCAACCATGACGGTAACATCAACGAACTTGACATTGTTTATCTGGGTTCATCACTGCCCAAGCTGAACGGTGGTTTCGGTATGCGTCTGCAGTTCGGACGTCTTTCATGGAACAACCAGTTCAACTTCCGCTGGGGTAACAGAATCGTCAACAAGTCACGTATGAACGCTGAGTGCATGTACAACACTGACAACACATCGGCAGCCATCAACTGGCGCTGGCGTGTCGAGGGTGATGAAACCATCATGCCGCGCGCACTCCACAACTACGGTTACAACTATCTTGGCAGTGACCGCTACGTTGAGGACGGTTCATTCGTCCGCTGGAACCATACAGCTCTGAACTACTCACTTGACCAGAAGTACACCAAGCCTCTGGGTCTCAGTGGCGTAAGCTTTAACTTCAACCTGAGCAACGTATTACGCTGGACCAAGTACACAGGTCTTGATCCTGAAGTTTCAGGCGGCCGTGGCCAGGTTGCAGCTGACAACTCACAGACACCTCGTTCAAAGTCATTCACACTTGGTGTTTCAGTATCGTTCTAATCAATAAAAGCGTATTGGTATGAAAAATATAAAATCAATCATCTGCATAGCGCTTGCCGGACTTTCCCTGACATCCTGCAAGGATTTCCTGACGCTGATGCCTCTGAACGAAATCGTTCTTGAGAACTTCTGGACAGACAAGTCCGACGTTGAGAGCGTTCTTCTTGGCGCATACAACGCACTTGAAAAATCTGACTGCATCACCCGTATGTCAATCTGGGGCGAAATGCGTTCCGACAACATCGTTGCCAATGAAAGCAACGCATCGAACGACATTATCCAGATCACCAAGGACAACATTCTTGAAACCAACAGCTACACCTCATGGAAGTGCTTCTATGATGTGATCAACAGGGCCAACACGGTTCTTTATTTCGCACCTCAGGTTGCTGACATTGACCCGAACTACACCAATGCCGAACTTGCTTCAAATGAGGCCGAGGCCATTGCCCTGCGTTCACTCTGCTACTGGTATCTTATCCGTGCATACAAGGACGTTCCCTATGTTGAGCATCCTTCAATTGACGATACCTACAACTTCTTCATTCCCGCCACTCCTTTCGGTGAGGTTCTGACAAATCTTATCAATGACCTTGATTCAGTCAAGGACTGGGCAGTGAACAAGTACACTCTCGAATCGGCCAACACAGGCCGTATCACCAAGGTGGCCATCTACGCCATGCTTGCTGACATGTACCTGTGGCGCGGTGACTGGGACAAGGCAATTGAATGCTGCGACTTCATCATCGAGTATAAGACCAAGGAATATGAAGAACTCAAGGAAAAGGAAGGCGCTGACTGCACTGTTGACCTGATCAAGGGTATCCCCATGATCAAGAGCACACTTGGTTCAAGCACCGCCGGCAATGCCTATAAGGAGAATTTCGGTGAAGGCAATTCATTCGAAGTCCTTTTCGAACTTGCATTTGAAGCCAACCAGAGCGTTGAGAATTCATTCGTAAGCACCTATTACGGCAGCCGTAACACCACAAAGGGCAATCTGCTTGCAGCTCCCCAGATGGGTAACAACTTCGAGCAGGGAAGCAACAAGGTGTTCATCTCAAAGTTCGACGGACGTTTCTATGAGAGCATGACCAAGGACAATGACGGCGGTGACTTCGCCATTTCAAAGTATGTTAACCTTGATGTCCGCTACAACCTTTCAACAGGTGAACTCCAGACCGGTAGCCTTTCACGTGAATCAAGAAACTCACAGATCCCCAACTGGATCATCTACCGTTTCTCTGAGGTTCTGCTCATGAAGGCCGAGGCTCTTGTCATGAAGGCCGGCCAGCTGGGTGATGGCGCAACTGCCGCTCAGGATTCACTGTTCCGTGAGGCATTCAAGTATGTTCAGGTTGTCAACCAGCGTGCTCTCTGCATTGACCAGTACACCACTGCTGTAGGTGATACACTGAAGTATTCGAACTATAACGGTTCAGTCAAGAAGATGGAGGAACTTGTGCTTGACGAGCGTCGCCGCGAACTGTGCTTTGAAGGAAAGCGCTGGTTTGACCTTGTCAGAATGGCACGTCGTGACGGCAACACCACACGTCTGTCAACATTTGTCCTGACAAAGTACACTGACAACGTAAGTGCTGTACGTATCAAGCTGGCCGATACATTGGCCCTTTACTTCCCGATCAGCAAGGATGAGAGAAAGATCAATACTCTTCTTCATCAGAATCCTGCCTACATTGAGGACGAATTCATCGAGAAGGCAAAGTAACTGTTTCATACTCTACCAAATATAAGAAACTACTTACATTGAGAACAATGAACACAAATAATAACAGATCAGGAAAGCTGGCCTCCATCTTAGCCGTTGCAGGTATGCTGCTGCTGTTAGGGTCCTGTTTTGACGAACAGCACCCCGGCACATACTATACCTTCACCGGACAGACCGTGGCCGATTTCCTTGAACAGGATCCACAGGGAAGGTTCTCTGAATTCATAAAGGTTCTGCAGAAATCCCAGACATGGGGTGAACTGGATACCTACGGTGAATTTACCTGCTTTGCACCGACCAACGATGCATTTGCAGCACACTACGCCCAGCTCTCTGAAAAGGAGGGCAGAACAATTGTGTCTGCTGAGGACATTTCCAAGGAGGATTGCGATACAATCGCATGGACCCACCTTATCAAGACTACGTACTTCATGTCCGATATGGTTGAGGGTGCACTGCCTTCTGTAAACCTTCTGGACCGTTTCCTGTCACTGTCATATGACAGCGCAGCCAACGAAGAGGGCCATTACAGACTGAGGAACTGCATCAACAAGACGACACACATCATCGAACTGGACGACACCGTTGAAAACGGCGTTGTACAGGTCGTTGACAGTGTCATCAAGGTGGCTGGCGAATATGTATTTGACGTTCTCAAGGAAAACAGCAATTCAAGCATCTTCTTTGCTGCTTTGAATCTTGTTGGACTTGAAGATTCTCTGAAGAGGTGGAAAGATGAAACATACACAATTTCTTATGACTCAGTTTACGAAGGCGTCATCGGACAGGGTGGCGGTTCGGACTACACGGTTTACTACTGGGGTGAAAGGAAGACCAACTTCACCGTCCTGGTTGAACCGGACTCCGTCATGAGAAAGAACGGTATCAATAATCTGAACGACCTCATAGAGTATGCAAACCAGGTATATCATGAATCATATCCTTCAGACGGTACTGCATATGATACCGACTATCATGACCGCAGGAACCCGCTGAACAGATTCATATCATACCATATACTTCCGTTCGCAGTTCCATCTGCTTCCAATTTCAATATCCGTCGCGATATTATTGACAGCCGATGCATTCTGTCCCTGCTTGACCCCGAGGACTATTTCGAGACATTCATGCCGCATTCAATCATGCGCGTCTCAACAGTCCGCAACGGCGATGACGCAGGTGTGTATATCAACCGCCGCGGTATAGGCAGCTCACATGAACCTGAGTTAGGCCGTCCGTTCGAACCCGGTATCCGTGTCTATACCGCTTCAGAAATGTCTGGTGTGGATTCAGAAGGATGCAACGGATATTTCCACTACATTGACAACATGCTGGTCTATTCCAAGTTTGTCCGTGAAGATATCCTGAACCGTCGTATGAGAATTGACTGCTGCACTCTGTCACCTGACTTCATGACATCAGGTGCGCGCCAGGCTTCCAATTCAAGCGGTTACGTCGGCAAGGGTTTCAAACAGCCTGAACGTTTCCACTCATTCAATGAAGACTACATTATGTGGGTGCGCGTAGCAAGTACCGCAAACTGGAGTTATCAGGGTGACGGTCTTGACCTTCAGGGCAACTATGACATCATGGTAAAGCTTCCTCCCGTACCGTTTGACGGCACTTGGGAACTCAGGCTTTCATACCGTGGTTATGAAGGTTGCGGCGTGGTTCAGAACTATGTCGGAGACGATCCCAACAACCTGCAGCCCTGCGGCATTCCCACAGATCTCAGACTCAGCGCTGACGGTAACCACAACATAGGCTGGGTTGCCGATGACAGTGAGGAACTGGGCGGTGATGAGGAAAAGATCCTGGCTCATGACAAGGCCATGCACAACCGCGGCTACATGAAGGGTCCTGACTCACATTCAAATGGTACTGACGTATTCCGCAAGCTCAGCACTATGGCCAGACGTATCATCACGACTGACTATTTCTATGCCGGCAAGGACTACTACCTCAGAATGAAGCTGGTTCTTGACAACCCGAAAGCTGAAATGAACTTTGACTACATGGAGTGGTGCCCCAAGAGCATCTATGACTTCAATGAAGACAAGCATTAAGAGTATTAATAAACAAAAGATATGAAAAACTATTTCAATTCATTCAAGAAATCAGTTTGGGTAGCTTCTGCTGTACTCCTCTGCGCTTCGTGCTCAGACGTATGGGATGAACACTACTCTACTGATTACTCCGTTGTCCCGAGAGAATCTCTCGCGGAAACAATCTCAAAGCTGGACAACGCCAGTCAGTTCGTGAAGATTCTTCAGAATACCTTCATGTACAACGGTGCCAAGCAGCTTACCGTAAGTTACTATGAGTTCCTTGACGAGGATCAGTTCATGACTGTCTGGGTTCCTTCCAATGAAGCCATAAACGCTCTTCCTGACTCACTGAAGGAAATTTTCCTCAAGGATGTCACTGAAAAGACCCCGCAGGATCATAAGATAACCGGTCAGGAGTTCATCCAGAACTATCTGGCCCGCTACAGCCATCCTGCAGGCGGAGATGACGAGAAGATCTACATGCTCAGCAAGAAGATGTACACTGCATCGGCAAACTCAATTGACGGCGTGAACTATCTGGAAAAGAACATAGCCTGCCGCAACGGTATCCTTCACACCCTGAACGGCCGTATCGAGTACAGAAAGAGCCTTTACGAGTACATCACCACTGAACCCGCATACACTGATGTCCTGGGCAAGTTCTTTGCCAAGTACACAAAAGAGGAGGTTGACCCCAACCGCAGTGTCCAGCAGGGTATCAATGCTGATGGTGAAATGGAGTACGTTGACTCTGTGCTTATCACAAAGAGCATCCTCATGGACCGTTTCGGACTCATCAATGAAGAGGACAGCAACTTTGCAATGGTTCTTCCCACTCCTGAAGCATGGCAGGCTGCTTATGACAGAATCTCACAGTTCTACGATTACGGAAGGATCGAGTACGCTGACTCAATCAAGATGTACTGGACCCAGAACGCCATCATGACTGACATGTTCTTCAACATGAACATCCAGCACGGTCTTGCTGACTCAGCCATTTCGACCACATTTGACCGTTACGGCCGTCAGACAGACCCCATTGCATATCACACCTACTATGCTCCCTATTCAGCCGACGGCCTGTTCGTGAAGAATCGTGTTGATTCCATCAGGTGCAGTAACGGATACATCATCCAGGTGAACACATGGCCTTTTGCCGACAGTCTGACATGGCTCCGGCCCATCAAGGTTGAAGGTGAAAACGCTGACTACAAGGCAAACCTTACCAAGCCTGTCTCAAAGTCAATGCGTAACGGTGATTACGGAAAGATTTCAAGTGAGAGAATCCTTCAGGTTGCCGGTGAAGGCGGTGCATATTCATGGCAGATTGACATTCCCGTCAAGAACAACTTGAAGGGCAAGTACAAAGTGTACATGGTAATCGCTCCCAACACTGACTCGAAGAAGCCCATCCAGATCCATCCGACCATCTACTACAACAATGCAGCCATTTTCGATCCCAAGGACACAAGGAATCGTGATCTGACTTTCAACAATGTAGTAGGTAAGGTTGACACCATCCTCATCCAGGGTAAGGACAGCGTGAAGATGGACAGGGACTACATTGAGATTCCCTATTGCGACTACAAGACAGACAGGGCAAAGCTTTCTGTCAGAATAAAGTGCTCCATGAAGAGTTCTGAGGTCAAGAACTACAATACCACAATGAATCTTGACTGCATTATTCTTGAACCTATTCTTGAATAATAAAAATGCCTAAGAATATGAGAATAAACAACATGAAAGGGTTAAAAGCCCTGGGAACCATAGGCCTTATGCTTCTGTTCCCCGTTTCAACATTCGCACAGAGTGGCTCCAATGAAGCCAGTACCGTCATTACCGGTAAGGTTACTGATGCCGCTCTCGGTACTCCCATGCAGGGTGTCCGTGTGCAGGCATATAACAACCGTTCACATTCGGCCATGACCAAGGAGGACGGTACATATACAATCAAGCTTCCTGAGTATGTCACATCACTGACATTCACTGTTGACGGCTGCAACACCACAGTATGCGCCCTCAACGGCCGCACTGACGGCGTTGATGTCAAGATGTATTCGGACGCATTCAGCGAGACCTATCAGGCCAAGACAGTTGCAAGTACCCAGAAATCGGCCGGTACCTCCATGCTCAATTCTGACATCAGCATTGACAACCAGATCCAGAAAGGTCTCATGGGTGATATCCTGTCAATTTCACGTTCCAGCCAGCTGGGCGTAGGCAACCTTTCCATCATTGACGGTATCAATTCACTGAACATCAACACCCAGCCTCTGGTTGTTCTTGACGGTGTGATCCTTGATATGGGCTATGACCGCCTTTCAATGCATGACGGTTTCTACAACAACGTATTGGCAAACATCATGCCTGATGACGTCGAATCAATTACCGTACTGAAGAACGGTCTTGCCGTATACGGTGCAAAGGGTGCCAACGGTGTGATAGTCATCAAGACCAAGCGCAACCGCAGCATGGCTACAAGAATTGACGTGTCCCTGTCAGGCGAGTATCAGATGATGCCCAAGTTCCCTGCAATGATGAACGCTTCACAGTACCGCAACTATGTATCTGAACTTCTCGGAACAACCGGTACCAAGATGAATTCATTCAAGTTCATGTCAGTTGACAAGCAGTATCCTTTCTACAACAAGTATCACAATGATACTGACTGGACTGATGTCGCTTACCGGAACGCCTTCGTGCAGAACTACAGCGTGAACGTTGACGGTGGTGATGAAATTGCCAAGTATACCCTTTCAGTAGGTTATGCAAAGGGCGACGCCATTCTCAAGGAAAGTGACTATTCACGTTTCAACCTGAGACTGAATTCGGACATCATCCTGTCCGACAAGCTGACTCTTCGTTTCGACGCCAGCTACAGCGACATTACCCGTGACATGCGTGATGACGGTGCCATTGACAACATCGATGACAACATGATCACAGCACCCACATTCCTGGCACTTGCCAAGTCTCCGTTCCTGAGCCCTTATGAATATGCTTATTCTGGCCAGCTTTCAAGCTATCTTGCAGGAGCAGACGACTATCTTGATGAGGTACTTGGCGATGAGGTTTCACTTTCAAACCCCCTGTCAATCCTTGAGAACGGTGACGGTATAAACAAGAACTATTTCGGCAACCGTCTCATCACACTTGCAGTTACCCCCAAGTGGGACATCACTCCCCGTCTCTCACTCAATGAGCACTTCTGCTACACTCTGATCAATTCTGATGAGAACTACTACATTCCTATCACCGGTTCTCCCACATTTGACATTGAGGGCGTAGGCAAGGTTGAGAACAAGGCTTCTGCAATGAATTCAAAGCAGGACGGCTTCATGAGCGACACCTACATGGAATTTGCAAAGCGCTTCAAGGCACATGACGTGAATTTGACAGCCGGTGTCCGCTATCTGAACAATGCACTCTACCAGACTGCAATGATAGGTTACAATTCAGGTAATGACAAGACCCCGAACATGACTACTTCACTCAAGTACAAGGCCACTGACGGTATTGATACTCAGGACATATCCATCACATGGTATGGCCAGGGCAACTATAACTACATGGAAAAGTACTACCTGAGCGCAGGTCTGGGTATTTCTGCATCTTCAAGGTTCGGCGGCAACGTTTCCAACGGTGTCACAATGTTCAAGGTGCCTTGGGGTCTGTTCCCGTCAGTTCAGGGTGCATGGGTAGCTTCAAACGAATCATGGTTCAATACGGACTTTGTGAACTACCTGAAGGTCAGCGCAGGCTTTGACATTACCGGTAACGACGGTTTTGACGATTCAGCATCAAAGACTTACTTCTCACCCGTGAAGATCCTCCAGATGAGCGGTACCGCAATTGCCAATATCGGTAACAGCTCACTGCAGTGGGAGAGTGTCAAGAAGCTGACCGCAGGCATTGACCTTTCACTTGCCGACAACCGTGTAAGACTTGCTGCAGACTTCTTCAAGAGCAACACTGACAACCTTCTTTCAATCAGTGCCCTGTCATATCGTACAGGTCTTTCCAACACATGGAGCAACGGCGGTTCTCTGTCAAATACCGGCTTCAGTGCAACCCTGACCGGCAAGGTTCTCAACACTGACATGGTCAAGTGGGAACTGGGCGCATCGGCAGGCAAGTATGTGACTGAAATCACCAAGCTTCCTGACAATGACAAGACCATTGAGACATCTCTCTACGGCGCTACCATCAGAACTGCTGTAGGCGGTCCTATCGGCGTGTTCTGGGGCTATCAGACCGACGGTGTATACGCCACTACCGCTGACGCTGACGCTGACGGACATTATATGCTGTCCGACACCCAGCAGAAGACTTTCTTCGAAGCCGGTGACATGAAGTTCATTGACCAGAATAATGACGATATCATCAATGAGAAGGATATGGTTCAGATCGGTGACCCGAACCCCGACCTGTACGGACGTATCTTCACAAACGTCAGTGTCAGGAACCTGACCCTGAGTGCCACTCTGACCTATTCACTGGGCGGTGACATCTACAACTACCAGAGAATGCTTCTTGAAAGCGGTTCACGTTTCATGAACCAGACTGTGGCAGTCACCAACCACTGGACATGCGAAGGTCAGCAGACCAGCATGCCTAAGATTATCTATGAAGACCCGCACGGCAATTCACGCTTCTCAGACCGCTGGATTGAAGACGGTTCATACCTGCGTTTAAAGAATGTGACACTCAGCTATAAGATTCCTATTGTGAACACTTATCTGCAGGGTCTTACCATATGGGGTGCTGCCAACAACATTGCTACTCTCAGCAAATATCTTGGTTCCGATCCTGAATTCTCAGCCGGTAACAACGCTTACATGATGGGCATTGACCGCGGTCTTGCTCCTCAGACACCCAGCTTCTCATTCGGCCTCAAGATCAACCTCTAATTACTTTGGATTATGAAGACTAAAAGCATAATATTTTCAGCCCTGGCTGCAGTAGCTGCAGCAGGCTTTGTATCCTGCAGTGATCTGCTGAGCGTTGACTCAAAGACTGTCATGTACGAAGAGGACAACACACTGAGCCATGCAACAGATACCGTATACTCAGTGATGGGTATCATCAAGCAGATGCAGAAGATTGCTGACCGTACCGTCATTCTCAACGAGATGCGCGGCGATCTGGTCACAACCACTGACTATGCTACCGATGACATCCGTGAACTTTATGACTTTAACTTTGGGAGTCTCAGCTCAAAGAACAAGTACGACCAGCCGGTTGACTACTATTCAGTAATCAACAACTGCAACTTCTACCTGAGCCGTGCTGACACCACCTATGTCAGAAACCACGAGAACGTGTTCCTCCGCGAATATGTCGCAGTCCTCAGCTTCAGGGCATGGACATATCTGCAGATGGCCATCACCTACGGAAAGGTTCCCTTCATTGAGGAGCCTATCCTGAGCGGTGATGAGGCAGAGAAGGATTATCCCATGCTTGATGTAAAGCAGATTGCACAGAGACTCATCCCCGCACTTGAACCATACAGGAAGCTTAAGAGCCCCATGTACGGCAGTCTGGGCGGTGGTACCAACGGTGACGGTTCGTCATCGGAATCACATTCATCGGAAGACCTGTTCATACCGGTACGCCTTATTCTCGGTGACCTGTATCTCTGGGCTGAAGACTATGTGAACGCAGCTCTCTGCTATCATGAGTTCCTGACTCTGAACACAGCACCTGTCCCCACAACCACAAATCACGTAGGCTGGCAGGACAAGGATTTCGTTGACCTTGGCCAGGACACCTATTCAACCATGTTCGGCAGCAATCTTAAGGAAAACTGGATATGCTACATCCCCATGGAGTCTGAAGAATACAACGGTATTGTAAGCGACCTTGAGAACATTTTCTGCTCAACTGAGGACAACTACTACTTCTATCAGCTGACACGTTCCCAGGCCCTGACATCACTTGCCGCAAAGCAGAAGTACTGCTATCATGATGTCAACCCCAATACACACGTATCTTCAATTGTTTATGTAGATCCTGACCTGCAGACTGAGAAAATGCTCAAGGGTGACCTGAGACTGCAGTCGGTTCTTACTGAAAAGACCGAATTCAGCAAGGAGACATCAAGGTACAGCGACTCTCGTCAAACCTTAAAAAAAATTAATCCTGAAAAAATTTGTTTATATCGAAATGACCTAGTATTTTTGAGGCTTGCAGAGGCATTGAACAGAGCAGGCCTTCCTCAGACGGCTTTCGCAATACTCAAATACGGTCTTTGCAAGACGAACATTGACAATAATGATATAATCAACCAGGAAGAGAAGGATTATGCAAAGACCTTAGGTCTGAGCCTTGATCCTGCTGACGAGAAGCTTGTTTTCAACGAGAACGTCTTTATGCCCGCTGAAATCGATGTCGCGGTGGGTGCTACTCTGCCCTCATACATTGAGACCAACAGATACAACACCATGGGTATCCACTCACGCGGTTGCGGTGATGCTGCAGTTGACACATCATACGTATTCCCGCATCACGCTGAAATCGATTCCACCAATCTGGCAGCAAGAAAGCTTGCCCAGATCCGTGACGTTGAAATCATGATCAGTGATGAAATGGCACTTGAGACCTGTTTCGAGGGTTACCGTTTCGCTGACCTGTACCGCGTTGCAATGCACCGTGGTGAAGACAACGGCCTTTACAGCGATGACGAATTCCTTGCTACCAGAGTAGCTTCCCGTGGTGCTGCCTTTGCAGACCCCGCTGACGCTGACTTTGATGCAGTGCTGTTTGACAAGCTGAACGGTGACGGTTCAAAACTGAACCCCAACTGGTTCCTCAGGCTTCCTGATATGAAATAAGCGATTGGCTCCTGATTCCGTACCGGTTCCGCCGGTACGGATCCAGGGGTTTCAATAGTTTGTTCCGATTAAATAATTATTGAAACTGTTGACAGGTATGCGCACATACCTGGTCATCACAATGCAGAATTAGGAAATATCCTTATACTGCAGTGTAAGTGGAGAATTATAATTGATATAACCTTTTATTAACTAAAAAAAATCACTTTATGAAAAAACGCGACTTACTTTTTGCAAGTGCATTGCTGCTGGGTTTCGGCCTTAACGCAAGCGCACAGGACAGACCGGAAAGTGAGATGTTCTTCTTCGGTTTCGAAGACGGACTGACAT
Source organism: Bacteroidaceae bacterium (assembly GCA_024398665.1). GTDB lineage: Bacteria > Bacteroidota > Bacteroidia > Bacteroidales > Bacteroidaceae > Colenecus. Next base: position 38,697 of record JAKSIS010000011.1, on the reverse strand, counting down.
CTTTCGAGGATTCATCCAAGCCCGCACAGGTAATTGACCACATTGATTACTTTGCAGATGATCCCACATCGAGCGGTGACTGGACAATTGTCTACACCAAGGACTCTGTCATGAATCTTCTGAACGGTTATTCACCCGCTAACCGCAGCGGTGAAAAGGACGTTGTTTCAATCGTTGAAGACGCTGAAGGCGCTCACGAACTTGAATTTACAGAAATGGGTGCCGAGGGCGGCAACAAGTGGCTCAAGTGGCAGACTGCAGGTGCAGCCGGCGGTTCAGACTGCAACGACTATGAAGCCAACCTGTTCATCCGCGGTCTTGACATCCAGGACGAGACTTCTTACCGTCTGGTATTCTACCTGAAGTCAGCTGCAGCTACCGGTACCGTACAGGCTGGTATCTTCCGCGGCCAGTACAACTCAGAGAAGCCTATTTCACGTGACGGTGCAAGCGGCAACGAATTCCTTCTGGAACTTAAGGAATTCAAGGAGGACACTTGGGAGCGTCATACCCTTATGACCTACTACCAGAACGACTCAGTTGCCACCAACCACATGTACAAGGCAGGTTACTGGTGGAACGACAGTTGGAAGGTTACCGTAACTGATCCTGAGTCAGGTGAAGAGAAGACCTACAACAAGATTGACCAGTTCGACACCTATTTCGTACGTTTCGCATTCCGCAGTCCGGGTTCGACATTCTATGTTGATGACATTGCACTTTACAAGTCATGGATTGGCGGTGCTGAATGCAATGCCGATATCATCCGCGTTGACTTCGGTTATCAGACCAACCTTGCTGACCTTGCAAAGGCAAGCCCCGACGGCGCAATCGAACTGCCGGGTGAATATTTCTCTGTAATCGGTATCGATGAAGAGCAGAGTCCCGAACCCATGGAGATCAAGGTTCTTTCAGCTGAATACCATGCTGACGGTTATCTCTACATGTGGCTTGATGACGAGTGCTCATACTACAAGGACATCAAGGTCAACTTCACCAACCCCGTTGATGATCCCAAGCTGGCTCTGAAGTACACCGGTTCACTGTATCCCAAGGCACTTGACAAGGAATGGGTCGATGCAGGCAAGCTGGTTCCCGACTTCCAGGACGAGTTCGTTCTTCCGAACCCCGACGTATTCGCAACTTCACTTGAATTCCTTGCTCCTTCAGTTGCATCAACCGATCCTGAAAACGGTTCATTCAACCTGGATCCCGCAACAAAGGATATCAATGTCACCTTCTCAAAGGAAGTGTTCGTTGACATTGCCGCAGGCATCAACACCACCGGCGTTCTTGCACAGCTCCAGTCAGCTGCAGGCAAGGAATACTGGACTCCGTCAGCTTATGACGCAGACACCTACACCGTAACCTTCACACGTCAGGGCAGCGGTGACCTGAAGGGTGACTATGACTTCACCATCATGAACATGCGTGCAGGTGAGGAAGACAGCTATGAGGCTGCTGATCCTGTAACCATTTCACTGTCGTTCGGTGCAATCACCGGCGGTGAGCCCATTTCATACTACAATTCTGACGAATCATGGGCCGATGCAGCTACACATCCCGAACAGTGCATACCTATGCATTGGGCTTCAACAGCTGCCAGCTCAACTGACTTCTCATTCGGTGACGGAACCGCCAAGTCAGGTTGCAGCCGTATGTACTGGTATGCTGCAGGCAGCGACATCAAGTACGGTATGTACATCAGCCCGCGCGGTGGAAGCACTGATTCACGTTTCGCCTACGGTATGGAAGACGGCACTCCTCTGCGTCTTACAGCAGGTGACTACTGGCTGTCATTCAAGATTATCGGTTGGGACAACGTCTACAGCACCAATGTATACTTCTATGCTCTTGGCGCAGAAGAGACAGGTGATCCCATCGGTACAGTAAAGCCCGAGAACAGCGTACCCAGCGGTTCAGCCAACAACAAGTCATATGTCTGCACAGGAATGACATCATGCCGTTACAACATCACCGTTCCCGAGGATGGTGACTATGTAATCGAATTCCGTCTCCCGAAGGGTGCAGGTTGGACAGGCAGCCTTATCGGCGGCATTGAGCTGACCAACCAGTATTCATCAGCCTACAAGTACATCAAGATGATTAACGATGCTTATTCTGATGCCAATGCTCTCCTTGCCAAGTCTAAGGAGGATGCCAAGTACAGCGGCCAGTATCAGGATGAATTCGCTGGAATCATTGCAAAGTACGACGGCTTCAGCAGCACATCACCTTCAGCATATGAGGCTGCTACAAAGGCTCTGAAGGATGCCACCACTGCTATGAACACCCGTATCAGCAACGTTGACAACTACTACAAGTCATATGCTGCCGGTCAGAGCAAGATTGAAGCTACTGACTCAGCTTACGGCAAGACCGCTGCCAACGAAGCTCTCAAGGGACTGATTGCCCAGTATGAGAACCTTGACGTCACCGTTATCGACAATGATTCTGTCAATAACCTGAAGAAGCAGTTCGATGACGCTGTTGCAGCTATCGACACCCGCATCAAGAACGCCGATGCTTACAATAAGGAATGTGAGGACAACCTTTCAACAATCCAGGCTGAAGGTGCTTACAAGCAGTTCAAGGAGTATTCAGCTATGGTTTCAACATATGAAGCCAACAACGCCGTTGACGTTATTGCCGCTACCGATGATGAAATCACAGCCGCTACCGATGCCATGAAGGCCGCACGCACAGCTTACAACTTCCAGGTTGCTGCTGTCGGTGCAAAGACCATGCAGATCAAGGCTCTTGCCGAACTGGCTGAAGCTTATGACGTTGACTTCGGTTCAGCAGCCGCTGATGTTGCAGCACGCCTTGCATCTGCAACTGAGGACGACCAGGAACTGGCCGAGATCTACAAGCAGGCTATCAAGGCCAAGATCTACAGCCTCATCGCTGCCGGCGAACTTGATCCCGCAGGTGAGAACATCGAACTCTATCCTTTCATCACCAACTACGCTCTGTACAACGTGATGGCTAAGGAAGACATGGAGTACTACTTCTACTCTTACAGCAGTGTATGGCGCTACAGACTGAAGACCAACATCACCTTCACTGACAACGTATTCCCGGGCTGGACAGTATCCGGCGTATTCGGAAGCGCACATGTAGGAAATGAAGGCCGCAACTGGGACACTGAAGCTCCCGTATTCGACGCAGGTCTGTCTTGCGACTGGACATCAGGTGCTGTCATTTCAGGTACTATCAGCGGACTGCCCGTTGGCGTATACTCACTGGGTGCAAACGTACAGCACGGTGTTGACAACTGCACATTCCAGGTAACCGTACCTGAAGGCATGGATTCAACCATGACCATGGCCAAGTCAACAGGTGTCCTGACAATGGACGAAGTTCTCCTGCCCGCAGGTGAAGCATCAATCAAGTACTCTATCGGTTCTGGTAACGGTTGGGATTATATCTACGACTTCACCGCCATCATGACCGGCATTGATGACAACTTCCAGTACGAAGCTGCCGCTACTGAAGCTCAGGCTGCTCTGAACGAACTCATCACAATTGTTCCTGCCACCAAGCAGAACAGTGATGCCAAGTTCTACAACCTGAACGGCGTAGAGGTCAAGAATCCTGCAGGCATTGCCATCAAGGTAACTGACGGCAAGGCTCAGAAGGTTCTTGTAAAGTGATTATCGGAAGTACAACTTACTGATAGACAATAAAGATCGGTGGGAGTTAATCCCGCCGGTCTTTTGTCGGTTAAAGAGGAATAATTTACAAAGCATATTTACTCTTTTATTAACAAAACATTTTTCTATGAAAAAGAACTTACTTTTTGCAAGTGCATTGCTGCTGGGTTTCGGCCTTAACGCAAGCGCACAGGACAGACCGGAAAGTGAGATGTTCTTCTTCGGTTTCGAAGACGGACTGACATCTTTCGAGGATTCATCCAAGCCCGCACAGGTAATTGACCACATTGATTACTTTGCAGATGATCCCACATCGAGCGGTGACTGGACAATTGTCTACACCAAGGACTCTGTCATGAATCTTCTGAACGGTTATTCACCCGCTAACCGCAGCGGTGAAAAGGACGTTGTTTCAATCGTTGAAGACGCTGAAGGCGCTCACGAACTTGAATTTACAGAGATGGGTGCCGAGGGCGGCAGCAAGTGGCTCAAATGGCAGACCGCAGGGGCATTCAGCAATGAAGACGGATCACTCTGCAACGACTATGAAGCCAACCTTTTCATCCGCGGTCTTGAGATTGAAGACCAGACCTCTTACCGTCTGGTATTCTATCTGAAGTCAACCGGTACAAGCGGTACCGTACAGGCAGGTATCTTCCGCGGCCAGTACAATTCGGAAAAGCCCCTGTCAATGAACGGTGCAAGCGGCAACGAATTCCTTCTGGAACTTAAGGAGTTCAAGCAGGACGTATGGCAGCGCCACACCCTTATGTCATACTACCAGAACGACTCAGTTGCCACCAACCACATGTACAAGGCAGGTTACTGGTGGAACGACAGTTGGAAGGTTACCGTAACTGATCCTGAGTCAGGTGAAGAGAAGACCTACAACAAGATTGACCAGTTCGACACCTATTTCGTACGTTTCGCATTCCGCAGTCCGGGTTCGACATTCTATGTTGATGACATTGCACTTTACAAGTCATGGATTGGCGGTGCTGAATGCAATGCCGATATCATCCGCGTTGACTTCGGTTATGAGACCAACCTTGCCACTCTGGCTAAGGCTGATCCCAACGGAGCCATCAAGCTGCCGGGTGAATACTTCTCAGTTATGGGTATCGATGAGGAGCAGAGTCCCGAACCTATGGAAATCAAGGTTCTTTCAGCTGAATACCACGCTGACGGTTATCTCTACATGTGGCTGGATGACGACTGCGACTACTACAAGGACATCAAGGTCAACTTCACCAACCCTGTTGATGATCCCAAGCTGGCTCTGAAGTACACCGGTTCACTGTACCCCAAGTCACTTGACACCGAATGGGTTGACGCCGGCAAGCTGGTTCCCAACTTCGAGAACGAGTTCGTTCTTCCGAACCCCGACGTATTCGCAACTTCACTTGAATTCCTTCCTCCCACCGTTGCAAGCGCAGATCCTGAAAACGGTTCATTCAATCTGGATCCCGCTACCAAGAACTTCAACGTCACCTTCTCAAAGGAAGTTTACGTTGACATTGCTGCCGGTGTGAACACCAACGGCGTTCTTGCAACTCTCAAGGCTGCCGGCGTGTCAGAATACTGCCTGCCCACAGCTTATGACGCAGACACCTACACCGTAACCTTCACACGTCAGGGCAGCGGTGAACTGAAGGGTGACTATGAATTCACTGTCATGAACATGCGTGCAGGTGAAGAGGACAGCTATGAAAAGGGTCCTGACTACACCATGTCACTGTCATTCGGTCCTGCCGATGTAGCTCCTGAAATCCTGAGCGAAATCAACTTCAACAACATGCAGACATCGGAATACCAGGCAACTGAAATTGACGGCTTCTCAACAAACGAAAGCTGCGTAATGAAGGTCGGTGAATTCCAGGGTCTCTATGAGAAGGCTCTCATGTTCGGTCTCTACGGTGTCAACGTTCCCAACGGTGCACCTGTCCTTTCATACACTATCAGCATTGACAAGGCCGATACATACAACGTATACTTCGGTACATCAGGCTGCAACAAGGGTTCATGGAACGATGCCTGCAAGATGATTGTGACAATTGTTGACGCTGAAGGCAATGAACTGGCATCATACACTGAAGAAGGTTCTGAAAACAAGCCCGATGAAGGCGGCCAGGTCACCGCAATTGACGAGAACGGCTTCAAGGTTGCTTTCCCCGCAGCAGGTGACTACACCCTGAAGTTCACACTTCCCAACGAAAACTCATGGAGCGGCGGTCATAAGGGCGGTCGTGTACTGTACTTTGTAAGACTGATGAACAACTTCTCAAGCGCTTACGCTTACATTGACAAGTTCAACACAGCTTATCAGAAGGCTCAGGACAAGGCTGCCGTTGCAGCTCAGACATCTGAGAAGTATACCGGCGCATACTATGACAGCTTCGTTGCTCTCATCAAATTCTACAACGGATTCTCCGATACCAAGCCTTCACGCTACAACACCGTAGTCGACAGCCTTAACGTTGCCACTTCAAACATGCAGAAGCGCATGGATGCAGTTGATGCAATGTACACATCATTCGATGCTGCCCAGGCAAAGGCTGAATCTACTGACACCGTTTACGGCAAGACCGCTGCCAACATCGCTCTGAAGGCTGCTATCGCCAAGTTCACAGGAATTGATCCTACTGTTCTCAGCGATGATTCAGTTGCTTCAGTCAAGAAGATTCTTGACGATGCTGTCGCTGCAGTTGACAACCGTATCAAGATCACTCAGGCTTATGAGCAGGAAGTTGCTGACAACCTGAGCACAATTGAAGCTGAAGGTGCCCTGAAGCAGTTCAAGGAATATGCTGAAATGGTTTCAACATATGAAAAGTACAACAGCGTTGACAAGATTGCCGCTACCGATGATGAAATTACCGGTGCTACCGAAGCCCTGCTTGCAGGTCGCAGAGGTTACAACAACGCTGTCGCAGCTGTCGGTGCAAAGACCATGCAGATCAAGGCTCTTGCCGAACTGGCTGAAGCTTATGACGTTGACTTCGGTTCAGCAGCCGCTGATGTTGCAGCACGCCTTGCATCTGCAACTGAGGACGACCAGGAACTGGCCGAGATCTACAAGCAGGCTATCAAGGCCAAGATCTACAGCCTCATCGCTGCCGGCGAACTTGATCCCGCAGGTGAGAACATCGAACTCTATCCTTTCATCACCAACTACGCTCTGTACAACGTGATGGCTAAGGAAGACATGGAGTACTACTTCTACTCTTACAGCAGTGTATGGCGCTACAGACTGAAGACCAACATCACCTTCACTGACAACGTATTCCCGGGCTGGACAGTATCCGGCGTATTCGGAAGCGCACATGTAGGAAATGAAGGCCGCAACTGGGACACTGAAGCTCCCGTATTCGACGCAGGTCTGTCTTGCGACTGGACATCAGGTGCTGTCATTTCAGGTACTATCAGCGGACTGCCCGTTGGCGTATACTCACTGGGTGCAAACGTACAGCACGGTGTTGACAACTGCACATTCCAGGTAACCGTACCTGAAGGCATGGATTCAACCATGACCATGGCCAAGTCAACAGGTGTCCTGACAATGGACGAAGTTCTCCTGCCCGCAGGTGAAGCATCAATCAAGTACTCTATCGGTTCTGGTAACGGTTGGGATTATATCTACGACTTCACCGCCATCATGACCGGCATTGATGACAACTTCCAGTACGAAGCTGCCGCTACTGAAGCTCAGGCTGCTCTGAACGAACTCATCACAATTGTTCCTGCCACCAAGCAGAACAGTGATGCCAAGTTCTACAACCTGAACGGCGTAGAGGTCAAGAATCCTGCAGGCATTGCCATCAAGGTAACTGACGGCAAGGCTCAGAAGGTTCTTGTAAAGTAAGCATCGGATAACACAGTTATTTGATAACGTTTGGACCGGCGGGGGAGACTCCGCCGGTCTTTTTTTATGCCATGTCATGAAGTTTAAGACAAAAATTCAATACCTTTGAAATTTGAACCATCAATTGACGCTTATGAAACGGAATATTTGGATACTCCTTGCATTGGGTCTCATGATTCCCATGAATGCAAGTTCCCAGAACAGGAAAGCCACGGCAAGGGTCAACACGGCAGTCACGCACCAGCATGTTTCCGGTTTCGGCGGGTTCTCGCCCAGTCCGCAGTGGTCATACTGGCTTGGTGACGCAGACATTGACAAGATGTACGGAAAATCCGACAGCCAGCTTGGGTACAATATAATGCGTATATTCATTGGCAGCAGCGAATGGTCCTGGGGGAGTGCTGTAGGCAATGCAAAGCGCGCAAAGAAATACGGTGCATACGTGTTCGGGTCACCATGGAGCCCGCCAGCCAGCTGGAAGGACAACGGTGAAGAGGCGAACGGCGGTGCGCTGCTTGAATCACATTACGGCGACTGGGCCAACCACCTGAACAAGTTCATTCAGAAGATGAAGGACAATGGTGTCAAACTGGACGGTGTGTCATTGCAGAATGAGGCGGACTATACCACCAGCTATGCCAGCTGCCGCTGGACAAGCCAGCAGTTCGTGAATTTCCTGAAGAACTACGGCAGCAGGATAAATGCCGATATAATCTGTCCTGAAGACGTACACCTTACGACATCATATATTGACCCCATCCTGAACGATCCTGATGCCTGCCGTGAGGTTGATATCATAGGAACGCATTTCTACGGGTGGAACGGCGGTTCGTACCCTCTGGCCGCACAGAAGGGCAAGGAGGTGTGGATGACAGAATATCTCATTAACGAACGCCAGGAACAGCAGGGCAAGAACATAAACTGGGTTGATGACGGGTTCCTGTTCGCAAAGAGCGTGAATGATGCCATGCTGGCTGATTTCAGTGCCTGGGTGCACTATTCCCTGAAACGATACTACGGCTGCATAGGTGACGGCCAGTTCGGTACGGTTGACGGTCAGATTACCAAGCGCGGATACATACTGTCCCATTTCGCAAAGTACGTTTCAGGTACTACCCGCGTGGACCTTTCGCTGGGCGGCAGTTCAACGGGCATGTACGGGTCTGCATACCGTTCGGTAACGGGTGACAGCATTGTGGTCATGGTCATGAACCCAACCTCAAGTGAAACTGACATGACATTCAAACTGCCTTATGACGTCAATGCCGGCCGCAAGATAATCACGACTGAAACCCAGAACATGAAGAAGACGTCCCTGAGCTATGAGTCCAAGACCGATGCGCCCATTGAGACTGTCCCCGCATACAGCGTATGCACCTTCATTTTCAAAAGAGCCACTGAAGGCAAGATAAAACTGACGGCCGACGGTCCCGGCAGCGTTGCAGGTAACGGCACTTTCCCATATGGAAAGGAAATCACGGTTACAGCGTCGCCTGATACAGACATGTATTTCACAGGCTGGTTCCAGGACACCGTACTTGTAAGCGCTGACAGCGTATATACATTCACAGTTGACAATGACCGCAGTCTGAAGGCCGTATTCGGCAGCGGACAGCTGTTCCCGCTCCTGGCGGCTGCAAACCCGCATGCAAATGTCACTGGAAGCGGTGTGTATGAACCGGGCAGCATGGTCACTGTCAAGGCTGAACCTGAAACAGGCTATCATTTCGTGTGCTGGATTTCAGGCAATGATTCAATATGGCAGAATGAAATGACGGTTTCCGTTGACGCCCCCATGACCTACATTCCGGTTGTGGAAATCAATATGTATAAGGTGGATGTTGCGGAAACGCCGCATGGCCGTGTTGACGGAGCAGGATTGCTGGCGCACGGACAGAAGGACACCCTGACAGCCATATCGGACTACGGATACTGCGTGGACAAATGGGTGCTTGACAATGACACCATTGAAAGCGCTGATTCGGTCTATGTGCTTCCGGTTGACGGTCCGCATACGGTAAGTGCCGTTTTCGTACCACGCGTATTCAATATTGACCTGTCAGCTACCGCAGGCGGAACAGCCGGCATGAAGCGTTCGTTCATTCAGGGTGATCCGCGCTACCTTGACACGCTGACTGTAGTGGCAAAGGTCAACAAGAGCCATTACGAGTTCCTGGGCTGGTATGAGAACCGCCAGCTGGTTTCTGAAGATGAAAACTATACGTTCGTAGTGACAGGCAACCGTTCACTGCAGGCAAAGTTCGACATTGAGGCATTCAGTGTCGATGTGGAATGCGGTGAGGGTGGAACCGCCACGCTTGAAGAGAACCCTGTCAAGTACAGGACATCATTCATGCTGCACATAAGTCCGGATTCGGGCTACAGGCTTGAATCCGTCACGGTAAACGGCACGGACTGCACGGCATCTGTAACTGACAACCTGCTCAAGAAGACAGTGACAGGTCCGGTGACCATAAAGGTGACATTCATGATTGACACCGGCGTTGACGCTCCAGCCAACTTACCTGTATCAGTATCGTACTTTGACCTGAACGGAAAGGAATGCCTGCATCCTGAGAACGGGCTGTACATTGAAGTCCGCACCTGGTCTGACGGAAGCCGGTCGGTCAGAAAAGTGAAGAAATGATCATTAACTCATAAAAACCAAACAGAATGAAAACAAGAATCCTGACTGTGATGGCAGTTGCTATGACTGCAACACTGGCAACCGCACAGAACCCTATCATCCGTGACCAGTTTTCGGCTGATCCGTCCGCACTTGTCGTGGGCGATGAAGTGTACGTATTCCCTTCACATGACATCAAGGCTCCCGCAGAGTATGGCCGCAAGGACTGGTTCTGCATGGCAGACTATCATGTGTTTTCATCAAAGAACCTCACTGACTGGAAAGACCACGGCGTAATAGTTGACCAGTGGACCGCTCCCTGGGTAAATGAAAAGGGCTATTCAATGTGGGCTCCTGACTGCAAGGAACACAACGGCAGTTACTATTTCTTCTGGCCGGCAGGTGCCAGGGCAATGCAGACCGCCGATGGACGCCGCAGCATGGGCGGCAACCGCGTAGGTGTTGCAATTGCACACAATCCCCAGGGTCCGTACATCCCGCAGCCCACTCCTCTTGAGGGTGTAGGCGGCATTGATCCCTGTATCTTTGTCGATGATGACGGCACCGGCTATCTGGTAATGCCGGGTATCACCATCACCAAGATGAATGACGACTGGCTGTCAGTATCGACTGACCCCGCAGACCGTCACCGTGTTGAGGAAGTTCCCACCAAGGGTCTTGTTGAGGGTCCGTATCTGTTCAAGCACAACGGCAAGTACTACATGACATTCCCCTGGGCACGCAACGTTGAGGAAGTTCTGGCATACTGCATGGCTGACAACATTTTCGGCCCCTACAAGTTCATGGGCGTGTTCTTTGAAGAGCATGAGAACAAGTGCTGGACCAACCACCACTCAATCATCGAATTCAAGGGCCAGACCTATCTGTTCTACCATCACAACGACTATTCGCCTGAATTCGACAAGAACCGTGCTGTCTGTGCTGACTCAATCTTCTTTGAACCCGACGGAAGCATACGCATGGTCAAGCCCACACTGCGCGGCATAGGCGTAACTGAATCCGATACCCAGATCCAGATTGACCGCTATTCAGAAATTGCCCAGAGCGGTGATTCCATTGCATATCTTGACACCGACAACTACTTTGCCGGCTGGAAGACCGTATTCTATGAGCCGGGTTCATGGGTGAAGTACAACACCGTGAACTTTGCCAAGGCCCCCAAGAGAGTCAAGGTAAAGGTCGTCACCCCGTCAGCCGGAACACTTGAGATCCTTCAGGATGACAAGGTCATTTCAAAGGTGAAGATAAGCGGAAAGAGCGATGCAAGTGAAGTCGTTGCCGATGTGAAGGGTGCCGGTACCGGTATACATCACCTCAAGGTCCGCATGGCTTCCAAGGGCAATGTCCAGGTTGACTGGCTTTCATTCGAATAACCATATCAATAACCATATTAATAACAATAGAGCATGAAAATCAAGAGTTTAATTGCAGTTCTTTCCGTGGCTGTGCTCACGCTGTCAAACAGCTGTACCGCACAGAAGACCACAGTCTGCACCAATCCGCTTACCTATACCGATATTCCGGACAATGACTGGATACGTGTAGGTGATGACTACTACATGGTTTCAACCACCATGTATTTCTGCCCGGGCGCACCTATCATGCACTCCAAGGACCTTGTCCACTGGGAGCTGATAAGCTATGTCTACGACTGTCTGAATGACGATGACACCTACAACCTGCGCAACGGCCGCAACGCATACGGCAAGGGCCAGTGGGCCACTTCACTGCGTTATGTGGACGGCACCTATTACGCACTGTTCATTGCCAACGACCAGGGCAAGACCTTCATCTACAAGACCAAGGACATAACCAAGAGCAACTGGGAGAAGACGGTCATACCGCGTGCCTTCCATGACGCATCAATGCTGTTCGAAGACGGTCATCTTTACGTGGTTTGGGGCAACGGTGAAATCCGCATCATAGAACTTGAACCTGACGCTTCAGCCATCAAGGCCGGTGCACAGGAGAAGGTTCTCATTGATTCGCCCCGTCAGGGCTTCAACCTGCGCGCTGAAGGTGCCCATATCTATCACATAGGGGATTACTATTACATTCTTGAGATTGACTGGCCCAGCGGCGGTCCGCGTACTGAAACCTGCTGGCGTTCAAAGGACCTGTTCGGCGAATATGAGCGCAAGGTTATCCTGAGCGGCGCATTTGACGGACGCGGTGACGGTGTGGCCCAGGGCGGCATCATTGAGACCCAGAACGGTGACTGGTATGCAATAATGTTCCAGGACCATGGTGCAGTAGGCCGTATCCCGACCCTGCAGCCCGTAAAATGGGTTGACGGATGGCCCATTCTGGGTGATGACACCAAGCCGGTCAAGGAATTCACGGTCAATCTGAAGGAATCAGGCAAAAACCGCACTTGGGACAATGACGAATTCGACTACAAGAAGAATGAACTTGACGTGATCTGGCAGTGGAACCACAAGCCCGATGACAGCGCATGGTCACTTACAGACCGCAAGGGCTGGCTGCGCCTTAAGACCGGTCAGATAGCAACTGACATCACCAACGCTCGCAACACTCTTACCCAGCGTACCGTAGGTCCCCGCTGCTGGAGTGAGGTCCTGCTTGACGCATCGGGCATGAAACCCGGTGACAAGGCCGGAATAGTGGCATTCCAGAGCAACTACTGCACCATTGGCGTTGAGGTTGCTGAAGACGGTTCAAAGAGCCTTGTAGCCCTGACCCACCGCAACATGGGCCGCCGTCGCGGACCCCAGCAGGCCGGAGCCGAACAGCCCAGCCCTGACACTGAAGCGCTGCGCATGCCTCTTGCTCAGGACAAGGTATGGCTTAAGATCAACTACGTGTTCACTCCCCAGGAGGAGGGCGAACGTGCTGACCAGGCCTTCATGAGCTACTCTCTTGACGGCAAGACATGGACCAAGGTCGATGCCACCCTCCAGATGAGTTTCAGCCTTGATTACTTCACAGGCTACCGCACAGGTCTCTACAGCTATGCCACAAAGCAGGCCGGGGGCTACGCTGACTTCGACTATTTCCACCAGTCAGCATACTGATGACAATATCCGCAGAAAAGAGCATCGGACTTGAAATACAGTCCGATGTTTTTTCCGCCAGACCGTTTAACTTTTTACAGAGTATCTTATAGTACTGATGAAACGTGACCGCAATGACAGCATGAACAGTCAAGGATCCCTTTCGGTGAGCGATGAATCCATTGCCCGTCTGCTGTGTGATGACAGTCACGTGGAGGAGGCTGTGCGCCTCATCATGAAGAAGTATGGAGAACAGCTTTACTGGCACATACGGCGCATGGTGGTGGCGCATGATGACGCCGAGGACGCCCTGCAGGAGGCAATGATCAACGTGTACAAGTACCGCGGCACGTATTCGAACGAATTCCCGCTTTCGTCCTGGCTGTACAAGATAGCCACCAATGAAGCTCTCAAGGTATTGAAGAACAGGGCCGGGTACAACGTTTCCGTTGATGACCTGGGTGATTCGCTGAAGGACAGTGTAAGGGCGGAAGCCAGTCCGGATGCCGATGAGACCCTTATTCTGCTGCAGGAGGCAATTGCACTGCTTCCAACCAAGCAGAAGATGGTATTCAACTTGAGATACTACGACGACCTCAGCTATGAGGAGATACATACGATAGTCGGTGACAGTGTAAACACTTTGAAAACTAACTATCACTACGCTGTGAACAAGATTAAGGAATATATTTTGGAGCATCAGTTATGAAAGATTTGGACCTGGAAAGTCTCAGTAGGGAAATGCCCTACAGGATGCCGGAGCATTTCATGGATGACATGACTGCGAGAGTCATGTCCCAGATAGGTCAGGAGCGCAGCAGACACTCCCACCGCAGGCTCTACGCAATCATGGCCGGTGCAGCAAGTGTTGCTGCAGTGGCGCTGCTTCTCATCCACCCGTTTGGAATGAGCAACCTGAACGTACCTGACTATGAAAGCATTTCACAGTGCGCAAGCATTGACGAAGTCTTCCAGACAATGTCAGCCGATGATTTGAGTGTCTACTCAATGATGAGCAACTACTACGGCAATTGAATGAAACGCCTTCTTGTCATATTGGCCATATTTGCAGGTTTGTCAGTTACAGTGTCAGCACAGGCACCGCAGCAGACTGATGAACAGATGGTGAACGCACAGCTGCGTTTCATCATGGAACATGCCAGCCTGAACAAGAAGGAATATCAGAAATTTGCAAAAATCTACGTCGAACACAACGAGGAACTGGCCAGACTTAACCGTGAACTCAAGCCGGACAACCCCGAATACATGAAACGCTGGAAAGAAGTCAATGACGACTATGAAGGCAAACTTGAAAAGGCCCTTCCTGATTCCACGCGTGCCAAGATAGGCGTAGCCCAGTTCGAACTGGGGCAGAAGATATGGCAGCAGTGGAACGAACGCAGCCGCCGCGGTATGGAGATGCAGATACAGATGTGGCAGCATTGGGCTGAAAACAACCGCCAGATCATGATGCAGCAGCCGCAGATGATGGAATTCCAGCACCGCCATGAAATGGACATGCAGCGCATGTCAGAACAGCAGCAGCAGTGGTGGGAGAATTACTGGCGCAACTGGGAACGCCCCGATTCGTCGTTCTTCCGCCGTTTCCAGCGCGATAATGAAGGCCGGTGGCCCGGTGCCGTACCCGGCGGCTCACCATGGCTGCAGGGTGCTCCAAATCACGGCAGCCCCGCATGGCCGCAAGGTGCTCCGGTTCCCAGACCTCAGGGCGGGGGCAATTCAGGCACCTGGCCCGGAACAGGCAATTCGCAGACACCTGGTTGGGGAGTGAAATGAGAAAGAGAGATGCATGTGCGTTTCTCTTTTTTCATTAAATCCTAGCCCATTCCCGTTTTTTTGGATAATTTTGCACATAATTACGAACCTGAATCATTATCTGATGAGAAAAAATTCACTTGTCGCTGTTCTGACAGCTGCATTCATGACGCTGACAAGCGGCATTTCTGCGAAAGAATTCAACGAACTAACGCATACACTTTATATCAACGAAGTGGTACAGTCCACTTTTGGCGGTGATCTGGACCTCCTTATGGAGTATCCTGACGGCTGGATTGAACTGTACAACCCGGGACCCCGTGACATAAACCTGGCAGGATACCGCATTGGCAAGAAGAACAAGTTCAAGAAGAACTACGAACTTCCGGATATCACAATCAAGGCCAACGGTTACCTTGTCGTATTATGTGACAAGAGCGATTCAGTTGTCGTAGAGCGGACAACGGACTGGTGGGGCAATGTGACATCGGAAAAGAAGGAAATCCACACTGATTTCAGAATAACGACCGATGAGCCAAGCGCCCTGTATCTGTTCAACAGGGATTCACTGCTGGTCGATTCCATGGCACTGCCCAAAATGCCCGCTGTCAATGTTGGCATAGGGCGACTCACTGACGGGGCTGATTCGATAGGCTATGAGATGAACATCACCAAAGGTGCCAGGAACGAAGGCGGACATGCACTTGGCGTATTGCCTGACGCCATCCTTTCACCTCTGGGATTTGTAGGCTCACCGAACAATACTATAGTCAACGTGAAGGCTACAAAGGTTGCACGCCTGAAATTTGCTGACGGAACTCCTATACCGTCAACGGCCAAAGTCCGATATACAATTGACGGAACGGAACCCTGTGACACCAGCAAGGCATTCACCACAGCCGGCCTGTACATTAAGGAAAATACCATTGTCAAGGCTGCCGTATTCTGTGAAGGCTATCTTACCGCCAATTCCGTTGCCGGCGTATATGTATTCAACAACCGCCGTCCCAACATACCCACTGTGGCAATCATCTGTGACAGTCTGGACCTGTACGGAAAGGATTACGGCATCATAACCAGGAATTCAAGGGAGACAAAGTACAACTGGCGCCGTCCCACATACCTGAGTTATTTTGCAACAGGCGGTATGGCTGCAAAGTTCAACCAGCGCGGTGAAGTGAGAATAAGCGGTGCATATACCCGTGACAACAAACTGAAGTCTATGATAGTCTACGCTGAGGACCGTCTGGGCACAAACGACTATTTCGAACAGCAGTTCTGGCCCACCACAAGGCCTTCAATCAGAAAGACCCCGTCAATAGGACTTCGTGATTCCGGTAATGACTTTGGCAATTCAAACATGCGTGACGGTATAGGACAGATGATGCTGGGCATGTACACTGACCTTGACTGGCAGGGATTCCAGCCCGCAATTTTCTACATCAACCAGTATTACCAGGGTCTCATCAACCTCAGGGAACGCGGAAACGAAGACAACGTATGGTGCCACTACGGCGAACTGAAGGACGTGACTGTAATTGAGAACGGAGAGCTCAAGAAGGGTGACTATCAGCAGTATCTGGACTTTGTGGATTTCTATTCCACTCCGGGACGCACATATGCTGAATTCGATTCAGTCATGGACGTGGTTGAATATACCAACATGATCATTGACAACATATTCATGAGCAATACCGACTATCCGCACAACAACAACGTCCTGTGGCGTCCGTCAGCTGAAGGCGGCCGCTGGCGCTGGATAATCAAGGACGTGGACCGTGCGTTCGGAATATGGGGTCATTCATCGGGCGAAGAGTATCTGAAATGGCTGCTCATGCTTGAAAACAACGTAGGTGAATCACCGTCTGCTGAGGATTACGAATACTGGACACGCCTGTTCCGCAGCCTGATGGCCGTTCCTGAATACAGGGACCTGTTCCTGGACCGTTTCACAGTCTACATGGGCGACTTCCTGACACCTGACAACATGAACAAATGGATCACATGGGCTCATGACCTGATGGCAAATGAATGGGATGACTATTCCCGTGCGCAGGGCATATCCGGCAAGGGCAGTTGGGAGAACACGCTGAATGACATGAAGAGATGGGGAAGCGAACGCCACACGAAGATGTACAACCAGCTTCAGGAATATTACGGTCTGGGCAGCCAGATTCCCGTAACCGTAAACAAGCAGACCGCCCCTTCATCGACCCAGACCGTATTCATCAATTCGGTTCCTCTTACCGCAGCCGTATTTGACGGAAAACTGTATGCCGGACGCAAGTACAGTTTCACCGGCATATGCAGTACAGAAGGATATGACGTAATAGGCTGGAACGTGGCTGTGACCGATGCCAATGGTAAAAAGACCGAAAACACCTATATGAACAATCTGCTTGAACTTACAATAAAGGAAGGGACCAAAAGCGTAGCCATCAATGCCATCATGGGAGAAAATGGCGTAGAAGACAATTCTGCGGCCCTCAGTGAGGTTCAAAGCACAAGCTACTTCAATGCACAGGGCATAGAGTCAAAGACGCCTCACAGCGGCTTGAATGTAGTCCGCTACACTCTTAAGAACGGCACTGTCATTTCAGACAAGAAATACATAAAGTAACACCCTATTACTGAAGGGAATCCCCCGCAGAGCCCATGTGATGCTCTGCGGGGGATTTTCAATTACAAGTCCACGCATGGGCTGGCACATAACCGCATGGGCTGGCACATAACCGCATGGGCTGGCACATAACCGCATAGGCTGGCACATAACCGCATGGGCTGGCACATAACCGCATGGGCTGGCACATAACCGCATAGGCCCCCATCTTGCCAAAGTGTCCCGCACGCACTGCCCCCACAGCGCAGGTGCGTACGTATTCTGCGTTACAAGCCTTCAAAATGAACGTATGTAACGCTGTGAGTAGGCTCTGGCGGTACTCACGGTCGGACTGATGCGGGACACTTTGGCACAACACAAACGGAGACCGATGAGCGGCGGAAAACAGGACAGGAACTTTCATCTGTGTGGACTGGCGTACGTTGACGTGCAGCGGTGAGGACTGGACGCGCACGAAAAGGGTGGCAAAACCGCTCTTTCTTGTGGTTCTGAGTTCGAATGTAGTTGCCATATGTCAGTCTGTTTCCGGGAAAAACAAGGCGGGACGGACTGTATCCGCCCCGCCTTATATTATAAAAGGTGTAAATAAAGATCAATAGCGGTCTTCAGGAGTGTCACCTGCGTATATTGACTTGGGAACAAGTTCGATGAAGTTGAGCGGGCATACAGCTGAAGGATTGTCCAGAACCAGACGCAGTCTGATTGCATAGTCCAGATTTGCATACATGTATTCCGTAGTCAGGATCTTTCTCAGGCAGTCTACGATGTCACGCAGATTGTCACCGCTGCTCTGGTGGTATGAGTTTGGAGCCTTCATGTATCCGCGGTTGCGAAGTGCCTTTTCATTTGCCTGAATGAGGTCTTCGTCACTCTTCAGTTCATCGCCGCTGTCCTTGTAGTTGCCAATCTTGGGGTCATTGCCTGCAAGTGTAAGGTCTACGGGGATACCGCAGGGCTGCCAGCCTTCACTTGTTGCGTAGTCACCCTGCTTGAAGTAGACCTGTACGACACCGCGGTCACTTCCTACATTGGCGTCCGATGCCATGGTGTTCATGAACATGCGGATTTCATATGTTCCGTCAACCGGTACGGGCGGCAGTTTGAGACTTACGTCATAGATACCGCGTATGGTCATTTCATCACCGTTATAAGTTCCGAAAGTGAAGTCAACGTAGCGGACTGCGAATTCTGATTCGTCAGAAACCTTGAAGTTTTTGCAGTAACCGGGCAGGAAGCTGTATACGACACGGTCAACGACTTCTCTGTCACGTCCGCGGGCGTTGCTGTTGATGAAGTCAGGAGACATGGTGTTGCACATGTATCTCATTCTGGTGTTGAATACGGTGTTTCTTGTGTAGTCGTCATACTTGAGGATGTCGCTCAGGTAGTAGTAACCGCCGTTCAGACCTGTAACGTCAGTTTCCGGTTCCAATACCTTGATGCCCGGAATGAGGTTGCCGGATTTCTGAGTGCCCTTCCTGTTGATATACTTGTGTCCCTTGTCAACTTTAGGCATGCTGATACGCATGAATGAATGGGGCATCATGGTCTCATAGAAGTCTTCAACGTCAAAGTAGTCATACTGGTCATGCTGGTTCACAATCTTTTCAAGGCTGTTGGTCAGCTGGTCATATGTGAGGTATTCGGGAAGCAGGTGGTATGAGATGAACTTGTTGAGAGAATTCTTTCTGCTGGTGAAGTCATCTTCTGCGCCGTCATCACCGTAAATGCTGTATGCAAGTGCCTTGAGACCTTCAATGTTCTCAACATTGTACTTTTCCTTCAGGATAGTGTCCTGGGGAATGAAGGCGGTGTACTTGTACATGCGCTTTTCAGGCCATACCACGTTGTCGGTCTCATAGGCTGTCTTGTACTGCTTTGCTGTCTTTCCTGTAGTCTTGAAGCAGATAAGCAGTGAGTCATATGACGGTGTGGGATAGGTTTCATCCATATAGGCGACCAGTGAATCCGACATCTTTGTAAGAATAAGCGCTTCGTAGAAAAGCGTGGCGGTGGGGTCTACCTTGATGCGGTCGGGCAGGAAGTCGTTACTGGGGCTGATGACCTTGTCTACAATATGAACAACGCCGTTGACCACGGTGTCGTCACGTTCAACAATGACTGAAGACTTGTTGACTTTGTAGACGACCTTCATGTTGCCTTCCATGTCAATGGTGGAATCCGTATTGTAGGTGAGGTAACGGTCAAGAAGGTTGGGTGAGGGGAATGCGCCGTCCTGAAGGTCCTTGCAGAAGAAAGTGCTGCTGCACAGGTGGGTCTTGGCTATGGTGTCACATTCATCCTTGGTAAGGTCTTTGACAGTGATGCCTGGCCTTGTGGGGAACTTGTCTACAAGGTAATTTGCCATTGCCGCGTTGGTGGGGGCAAAGCATGTGTGGTCACCGTAAACCTGCATTTCACCCCAGATTTCTGCAGTCTTGAGGCAGTAGATGAAGTCACTGAATACGGAGTCACGGTTTGAAAGGAAGTCAGCTACAGTTTCACCGGAGAAAGTGTAGTAACTGCCCGGATGCTGTTCTTCCCAGCACGAGGTCTGCATGAGGCCTGCTGAAAGGACAAGTGCGGCGGCGATCAGTCTGCCAGCCATTTTTTTTGTTTTGGTTTTCATATAGGTTGCTTTTTATTGTTGTCTATCAAGCATATACGCGCACGAACATAGTGCGGACGCATGTTTGGCGCGTAAAGATAATAAATTGTTTATGAAAATTTATATAAATATACAAAAAATGCCGCCGGAAATGATCGTTTTCCGGCGGCACATCAATTTGCTAAAGTCAGGAGTTACCAGTTCATGCGGTAGTTTCCGCTCAGGTGCAGAAGCGCGAACAGGTATACAAGTCCGTCATAATAGACATCGTAGTAGCCGTCTTCGTACGGTTCCAGTTTCTGCTCCATCATGTGGCGCACAAGGTCCTGGCTGTACTGGCCGTCAGTCATCAGGCTGGTTGTTGACAGGGTGCCTACAAAGCCGATGGAATGACGCAGGTTGCCGCGCCAGCGGCCGCCGCCCATGAGGAAACGGGGGGCGTCGCCGTTCAGTGCGAACTGGTCGGGGAATTCGGTCAGACCGTAGCGGCCTATGATGGTTTCCTGCATGCGGCGTGCATAGTCGGACTGCCATTCGGCATCCTTGTGGTACCATGTGAAGTCCATTGCTATGTTCATGGGAACACGCCATGAGTCATAGTGGAATTCGCTGCCGCGGTTGGGGGTGCCGTCAAACTGGCTCTGGTCGGGGTTGATGCCGGTCACGGGGTCAGTGGCGCGGTGCAGATATGCACGTGCGCTGTCAGCCAGTTCGCGGTATATTGCCTCACGGCCGTCCTGTGCGGTTTCGGCCCAGATTTCATAGAATGCAGGCAGATGGTATGAAGGGTCAGTCCATTCGTTCGAACGGGTGTCGGGGCAGAAGTTGATGAGCTTCTTCTCCATGTTGATGATGTTGGTCACACCGCCTGTGCCGTCTTTCGAGAAGAGCTGGTTAAGCAGGGTCTGGGCTTCCTCAAGATAGTTGAATTCTTCAAAGCTGCCCCAGCGGCGTGCTGCCAGCAGAAGGTCTGTGACGTAATAAAGTTCTCCGTCACTGGCGCTGCCCTGTGATGTGCGGCGGCCGTCAACGCGGCAGGACCATGCGAACAGTCCGTGGGACGGACCTTCTTCGTTATGGCGCATGTAGTAGTTGGACCAGCGCCACAGCTTGTTGAAGAGTTCGGGCTTGTCCAACTGTACGGCGACCATCATGCCGTATGACATGCCTTCAGTACGTACGTCGGAATTTTTTACATCGGATATGTAGCCCATCTTCTTGCCGTCAACTTCAACGTCCTTGTATGCGCCACGTTCGGGGTTTTCAAAAATTTCCGAGTATATCTCATTGATCTTGCCGTCAATCTGTTCCTGGGAATAACCCAATTCCTTCAGATAGTTACGATACTTGCCTGTCTGGGCATAACCCTTCTTGGCGGGTGCCATCTTCTTTGATGAAGCACAGCTGAATGATACTCCTGCCACGCACAATGCTGCAAGGCAGACAGCTGCAGTCTTGAAAAATTTCATGATTCTGTTATTGGTTTGTAATTAATTCTGAACATATGATTTCCAGCGCTGGTAAGCCTCTTCATAGGCCGGCATATCCGATGCCTTGGGCTCGATCACGCGGATTTTCTGCAGTGAGGCGAATGCTTCGTTGTGGTCGTTGTAGATATGTGCACCCATGCCTGCACCCTTTGCGGCACCTATAGAACCGTCAGTGTCATAGAGTTCGATGGTGGCACCTGTGACACCTGCCAGAGTGTTGCGGAACAGCGGGCTGAGGAACATGTTGGCGTTGCCTGCATGGATCTTGTTGACGGGCATGCCCATGTCTTCCATTATTTCGATTCCGTACTTGAATGAGAACACTATGCCTTCCTGTGCTGCGCGAAGCAGGTGCGAACGGTTGTGAATGTTGAAGTTCACGCCGTGGAAACTGCAGCCGCGCTCCTTGTTCTCCAGTACGCGCTCAGCACCGTTTCCGAACGGGAGGACCGAAACCCCGCCTGAACCTATCGGGGCCTGTGCGGCAAGGTCGTTCATGTCATTGTAGCTGAGTCCTTCAGACATGATGTTGCGCTTCATCCAGGCGTTAAGGATACCTGTACCGTTTATGCAGAGCAGTATGCCCAGACGGTTGAACTTGGTCTTGTGGTTGACGTGGGCGAATGTGTTGACGCGTGACTTGGGGTCATAGCTTATTTCACCGTTGACACCGTATACGACACCTGATGTGCCGGCGGTCGATGCTATTTCACCGGGTTCGAACACGTTCAGTGACAGGGCGTTGTTGGGCTGGTCGCCTGCGCGGTAGGTGACGGGGGTGCCTGCCGCCAGGCCCAGTTCCTTAGCGGCCGATGCCGTGAGGCGGCCCTGTTCGGAGAATGTGGGCTTGATTTCAGGGATGAAAGAGCGGGGAATGCCGTAGTAGTCAAGCAGGAATCCTGCAACGTCACCGGTCTGGAAGTCCCAGAACATGCCTTCGGAAAGGCCGGATATGGTGGTTGAGATTTCGCCTGTAAGCTTCATTGCGATATAGTCGCCGGGCAGCATGATACGGTCAATCTTTTCAAATATCTGCGGTTCGTTGCGCTTTACCCATGCCAGCTTTGAAGCCGTGAAGTTGCCCGGGGTGTTGAGCAGGTGGGTCAGGCACTGTGAACGGCCAAGCTGCTGGAAAGCCTCTTCGCCTATTCCCACTGCACGTGAGTCACACCAGATGATGGCGGGACGCAGGACCTTCTTGTTCTTGTCCACGCAGACCAGACCGTGCATCTGGTATGATATGCCAATGGCTGTGATGTCATTGACATCGGCCTTGCTCTGTGAGAGCACGTCTGCGGTAGCGGCCTTGAGGTATGACCACCAGTCTTCTGGATTCTGTTCTGCCCAGCCGGGATTGACGGCTTTGATGGGTGCTTCACTTTTGGGTGCGAATGCGGTTGCAACGCAGTTTCCGCTTTGAGCGTCAACAAGACTGCACTTCACTGAAGAGCTGCCTATGTCATAACCTAGTAGGTACATTGTAATGTATTGTTTGTTATTGAAAATTGTCAAAAAAACGGTACGGACCCAATTTGGGAGTTCCAAAGGTACGGAAAAGTAATGTAAAGGTCCGCACGGGACAGAAATTTTTATGAATAATGTACCCGTACTTGATTAAAATGGTGTAATTTTGTGATTATTGACAAACCTATTCAAACCATCTATATGAAGAAAACCTTACTTTTTGCAGCAGCGGTGATGCTGTCGCTGTCCTGCACGTCAGGAAATGACACACAGTTGAAACTGTGGTATGAGGAACCGGCAAAACAGTGGACTGACGCCCTTCCGTTGGGCAACGGCCGTCTTGGAGCCATGGTGTTCGGCACTCCTGCCCAGGAACGAGTGCAGATCAACGAAGAGACAATATGGGGCGGAGGACCGCACAACAACGTCAATTACAAGGCCAAGGACGGACTGGACCAGATACGCCAGGCTTTGTTTGAAAACCGCCGCAAGGACGCGCAGTCCCTTTGCGACCAGTATATAAACACTCCGGGCCCCCACGGCATGCCTTACCAGACTGCCGGTTCGCTCATGCTGGACTTTGAGGGAATCCAGGACTACACTGACTATTACCGCGAACTTGATCTTGAAACGGCTGTCGCAACCACCAGGTTCAAAGCCGGCGGTGTGGAGTACACACGTGAGGCCTTCGTTTCGTTCCCGGACCAGGTGATAGCCCTGCGGCTGAAAGCATCGGAGAAGGGTGCGCTTTCATTCAAGGCCAGCTATAACCTGCCTTACCGCGAAGACCGCATAATATCCCGTTCGTCAGAAGTAGTGAAGGGCGGTGCCTGCATGAGCGTTTCATGCAAGGGCGACGACCATGAGGGCATTGAGGGCAAGGTCCGTTTCACAGACCGTACGCTGGTGCTTGCAAAGGGCGGATCCACCACCGCATCGGACAATACCATCAGCGTGAGCAAGGCCGATGAGGTGCTCATATTCATTTCGATAGGTACTAATTTTGTGAACTATACCGATGTGAGCGGTGATGAGAATGCCGTTGCCGCAAAGTGGCTCAAGCCGTTTGAGAACGGCAGGAAGTCATTCGACAAGATGATGGCTGCCAACATTGCAGCATATCAGAAGCAGTTCAATACCGTAAGCCTTGACCTGGGAAGCAATGACCAGGCCAAACTGCCCACCAACACACGTCTGGCGCAGTTCGATGACAGCTTTGACCCGCAGTTCGTGGAACTGTATTTCCAGTTCGGCCGCTACCTGCTCATAAGCTGTTCGCAGCCGGGCGGTCAGGCTGCCAACCTGCAGGGTATATGGAACGAGAGCCGCCAGGCACCTTGGGACGGCAAGTACACCACCAATATAAATGTGGAGATGAACTACTGGCCGGCATTCGTATGCGGTCTGGAAGACAATTTCGACCCGTTCCTGAAACTTGCAAAGGAATGTGCCGAACACGGAAAGGAAACGGCGAAGATGTACGGATGCCGCGGCTGGACGCTGCACCACAACACTGACATATGGCGTTCGACCGGTATGGTTGACGGCGCCTACAACGGCATGTGGCCCACCGGCGCCGCATGGTTCTGCCAGGCCATCTGGGACGGATACCTGTTCAATCAGGACCCGGATTACCTCAGGGAGATATATCCGCTCATGAAGAGCGCCTGCGAATTCTTCATTGACTTCCTTGTCGAAGAGCCCGTTTCCGGCAACAGGTATCTGGTGGCCGCTCCGTCCTATTCGCCGGAGAACGCTCCGCAGATGGATCCTGAAAACCGCAACATCACCACTTCATTCGGTGTGACAATGGACAACCAGATGCTGGCTGACCTGTTCGGCAACACCATCGAGGCCGCAGCCCTCATGAAGGAGAACCAGCTGTTCGTGGACACGCTGAAGACAATAAAGAGCCGTCTGGCCCCCATGAAGATAGGCAGCTGGGGACAGCTGCAGGAGTGGTTCCAGGACTGGGACAATCCGCGTGACAGCCACCGCCACGTATCGCACCTGTGGGGCATGTATCCCGGACGTCAGATCACGGCACAGGGTACGCCTGACCTGTTCAAGGCCGTACGTACCAGCCTGGAGGCACGCGGTGACGCATCGACCGGATGGTCAATGGGCTGGAAGGTATGCCTGTGGGCACGTCTGCTTGACGGCAATCACGCATACAAGCTTATCCAGGACCAGCTGAAGCCGGTTGGCGGCGGTCGTGGCATGGGCGGCAGCGGCGGAACCTATACAAACCTGTTCGATGCACATCCGCCATTCCAGATTGACGGCAATTTCGGCTGCACCGCAGGTATTGCCGAAATGTTCGTACAGAGCCACACCGGTGAGATCATGCTGCTTCCCGCACTGCCCGACGTATGGAAGGACGGCAGTGTGAAGGGCCTGCGCTGCCGTGGCGGATTCATACTTGACGAACTGACATGGAAGGACGGAAAGCCCGTTACCGTCAAGTTCACATCGACAGCCGGCGGCCAGCTGAAAGCCAGCTGGAACGGTCAGTCCAGAACAATGGACACCAAGGCCGGCAAGAGCTACACCGTAGCGTTCTGAAAATAAGGAATGAGGATAGGAGACATTGAGTTCGGAGAAAAGCCGGTGTTCCTGGCTCCCATGGAGGATGTCACGGACCCGGCTTTCCGGTTGCTGTGCAAACGGTTCGGGGCTGACATGGTCTACACCGAATTCGTGTCCAGTGACGCCCTTATACGTGAGGTCAACCGCACCATGCAGAAACTGGCCGTATGCGATGAGGAGCGTCCCGTTGCCATTCAGATATACGGAAAGGATACCGAGTCCATGGTTGGAGCGGCCAGGATGGCCGAGTCTGCCGGTCCCGATATCCTGGATATAAATTTCGGCTGTCCGGTCAAGAAGGTGGCCGGCAAGGGCGGCGGCGCGGGTATGTTGCAGAACATTCCCAAGATGCTGGAGATAACCCGTGCTGTGGTCGATGCGGTGAAGATTCCCGTTACGGTCAAGACCCGCCTGGGCTGGAATGACGAGAGCAGAATAATTGTGGATCTGGCCGAACAGCTGCAGGACTGCGGCATTCAGGCACTTACCATACATGGCCGCACCCGGGCCCAGATGTACACCGGTCAGGCTGACTGGACCCTGATAGGGAAGGTCAGGGAGAATCCCCGCATGAGGATTCCCATTATCGGAAACGGAGACATCACTACTCCGGAAAGGGCGAAGGAATGCTTTGAACGCTATGGGGTCGATGCCATTATGATAGGCCGCGGCAGTTTCGGGCGTCCGTGGATATTCCGTGAAGTGAAGCACTATCTGGAAACGGGCGAATACTGGCCTGACCCCGGATTCGCGTGGAAGATGGATGTTCTCAAGCAGGAGACTCTTGACAGCATAGCGCGTCTTGACGAACGCCGCGGAATAGTACACATACGCCGGCATCTGGCTGCCAGCCCGCTGTTCAAGGGACTGCCTGACTTCAGGCACACACGCATTGAGATGCTGCGTGCCGAAACTGTGGACGAACTGTTCCGGATAATGGACCGCATAACCGGGACCTGGGGACAAGGCTGTGACGGGTCCGATGCCGGAAATATGGAATGATGAAGAGGGAAGATTTTGAGATAATGGCCCCGGTGGGCTCATGGGAATCGCTGGCATCGGCCTTTCAGGCTGGTGCGGGTTCGATATACTTCGGTGTGGAGAAGCTGAACATGCGTTCGCGCAGTGCCAGCCATTTCACGCTTGACGACCTCAGGCAGATAGCATCGGAATGCAACGGACATGGTGTGAAGAGTTACCTTACGCTCAACACGGTCATGTACGGTGAGGACATTCCGCTCATCCATGAGATAGTCGATGCCGCGCTTGAGGCCGGGATATCGGCCATCATAGCATGTGACATTGCCGTGATGACATACTGCCGCGAGGTGGGCATGGAGGTGCATCTTTCAACCCAGCTGAACATAAGCAACATTGAGGCGCTCAGGTTCTATGCCCGCTTTGCCGATGTGGTGGTGCTGGCGCGTGAACTGAATCTTGAGCAGGTGGCGGAGATATACCGCCGCATCCGGGAGGAGAACATATGCGGCCCGTCAGGACGGCAGGTACGAATCGAGATGTTCTGCCACGGGGCCCTGTGCATGGCCATAAGCGGCAAGTGCTACCTGAGTCTGAACGAACTGGGGGCCAGCGCCAACCGCGGTGCGTGCATGCAGGTATGCCGCAGGGGATACATTGTCCGGGACCGCGAAACTGACATTGAACTGGCAGTGGAGAACCAGTACATCATGTCACCGAAGGACCTCAAGACCATACGTTTCATGGACCGCATGATAGATGCCGGCGTGCGTGTCTTCAAGATTGAAGGCCGTGCACGCGGACCGGAATATGTACGTACGGTGTGCGAATGCTACAGCGAGGCCATTCAGGCCTGTCTGGACGGGAAGTTTACGCAGGAGGCCTGCAACGGCTGGGACGAACGTCTTGCCACCGTGTTCAACCGCGGTTTCTGGGACGGATACTACCTGGGGCAGCGTCTTGGCGAATGGAATGACCGGTACGGGTCCAAGGCTACGGAAACCAAGGTCTATGCCGGAAAGTGCACTGACTATTTCTCAAAGCTGGGCGTGGGTGAATTCCTGATGGAGGCCGCACCGCTCAGTGCCGGAGACAAACTGATGGTGACCGGCAACGCCACCGGCTGCCTGATGTTCACGCTTGATGATCCGCGCGTGGACCTGAAGTCAGTGGAAACGGTTCCGCAGGGCGTACGTGTATCATTCCGTACGCCGGAAAAGGTGCGCCGCGGCGACAAACTGTACAAGATGATAAAAAGGGAACAATAACCGATTACTTGAACCATATTATGAAGAGAACCGCATTACTGGCCGCCATGGCACTTGCAGCAGCCCTGGCAGGCGCACAGACACAGGACACGAAAGGACTGGAAATAAACGTCAGGAGCGGCAGCCCGTCAGGAATCATTGACGAGATGCTGTACGGACAGCTTTTCGAACACATATACTTTTCAGCCAACAACGGCGTGTGGAACGAAATGATATTCGAGCGTTCGTTCGAACCTGAACAGTACCCCGGAATACATCCGCGTGACGGATACTTTGACGGCTGGTACATGGACGACGACATGATACTGCATTCGCCCACACGCTATGAGCAGCCGCTGAACATAACCACCGTTGAATCCGATGACTATGAGATAACGATGGACATAAACTGGCGTGCCTACAAACTGGCCAGACGTTCGTGGAGCGGCGGACTGATGGACATAAGGTTCGCTGTGGGCAACAAGCCCGATGGCAGCGCCTATTTCGCACGTATACATGACCCCTACTATGAGGGCCGCACGTTCACTCCGGCGCAGACCGAATCGCAGATTGCCGCCGCCAACGAAGCCGCAGCACGCGCATCGGTCCAGCAGCAGCCGTCAACTGCTGACTTCTCGATTGCCGCCATGACTGAACGTGAGACACAGGGATTCGGAGGCAGACGCAGGGTGAGCACACTGCAGGCCATAGCATCGGCCCCCGCTGACAAGAGCCAGGTGAATGAGGACCAGCAGTGGCACAAGCTGAGGATTGTGCGCAAGGACAACGTCATGACCATGTACTGGGATGGTGTCCAGGTTGTCAGCGCTGACAATTTGGAGAAGAGCGGAAAGAACGACATTGTGTTCTGGGTGAACTATACTGAGGCTACATACAGGAACATAAAGGTAGTATCAGGCAGGAAGACCGTATTTGAAGGCACTCCGGCCGATGTGCAGATTCCGGAGGTGGCGCAGCAGTGGACCGGTTTCGGAAACGGACGGTTCCGCCTTGTCAAGGACGATGCCGTCAACATGCGCTATTCACAGGCCATTGAAGCCGGGAATGAGATTGCCGGCGTTTGTCAGGGACCGCATGACCTGAAGAGGGGCGAATCATACATCGGTTCGGTTTATGCCAAGGGCAAGGGCTTGCTGCAGGTGGGATTCCGTCAGCCGGACGGTGCTTTTGTGGCCATGCAGAACCTGGGCCGTGTGACAAAGGACTGGAAGAAATACGAATTCAAGCTGCAGCCTGAAAGTTACGTGGGCGATGCCGATTTTGCCATCTGCGTACTGGAGGGCGAGATACAGGTGGACCAGGTGACCATGAGTTCGAAGACCGGACTTGAAACCGGCGGTTTCCGCCCTGACATACTGCAGGCCGTAAAGGAACTGCATCCTTCATGTCTGCGCTGGCCCGGAGGCGGATATGTGGCACAGTACAACTGGAAGTGGGGTGTTGGACCGCAGGAAGAGCGTATTCGCTGGCCGCACTGGATGTGGATGGACTATGACCAGAACAATTTCGGTACCGATGAATTCATACAGTTCTGCCGTGAGATAAACAGCGAACCCATAATTGTGGTGAGCGTAAAGTTTGAGCGTCCGGAATCGGAACATGACCAGATACTGCAGGACGCCCTTGACTGGCTGCGCTACTGCAACGAACCCGCTACCGGCGAATGGGGCGCCCGCCGCGCTGCCAACGGACATCCGGAGCCCTACAATGTGAAGTACTGGGAGATTGACAACGAAATGTGGGAGATGGGCATTGAGCGCTACGAGAAGTGCGTGCGCGAATTCAGCACTGAGATGCGCAAGATTGACCCGTCAATAAAGATCATAGCCTGCGGCGGATTCCAGGAGGACGAACAGTTCATAAAGCGCAGCGGCAACTATTTCGATTACCTCAGCCTGCACCACTATGAGCAGCAGGGCGGATATGCCAGCGGTCCGGCGCGTCTGGGACAGCAGTATGACCGTTATGCCAGGATGATTGCCGAAGGCCCCAACCCGAACATAAAACTGTTCATATCGGAGTGGAACCTGAACAGCATTGACTGGCGCACAGGCCTGTTTGCAGGCGGATTCCTGAACATGTGCGAACAGAAGGACGTTGTGGCAATGGGTGCCGCCGCCCTGTTCATACGCCGCACCGATTCGCCTGACTGGAACAATGCGTTCCTTAACTTTGACTACAAGGACGTATTCAAGGCTCCCAACTGTCAGGTGACCGAACTGTGGTACAACCATTTTTCGAAATATCTGCTTGACTATACCGGTGAAACGGGTGATCTGAGCGTATGCACCACCATGTCTGAAAACGGGGCCGATGTCATTGTAAAGGTGGTGAACGCCACTGAGAATGCATCGGAACTGAAGATTACCGGTGACTGGGCAGGAGTTGGCGGTGCTGAATTCGAGTATTACGCACCGGGTTCGCTGACAGTGGCCAACAGCATGGAGAACAAGAATGCCGTAGTCCTGAAGAGAGGCGGCGCAAAGGTGAGCGGAAACGATGTCATACTGCAGGTACCCGCGCTGTCAGCCGGTGTACTGACCATTACGAAGAAACAACAATAACTATTGACAATATGAACAGATTATCAATGACGGCGCTCCTTCTTGGGGCTGTGACAATGGTGGCATGCAAAAGTGCAGCCCCTGAAACCTATACTCAGAACCGCGTTGTCGAGGACGGCGGAACAGGTCCCTACAAGGCAATCATGGTTGAAGAACCAAGCCTTGAGGCACATACCATTTTCCGTCCGGCGGACCTGAGCAAGTTCGGAAAGAACAATCCTCTGCCTGTTCTTGCCTGGGGTAACGGCGCATGCACCAACAGCCCCTGGGAACATCAGAATTTCCTGAGCGAGATTGCGTCACACGGATTCCTGGTGGTTGCCATAGGTCACTGGCCCGCTGAAGGCGAGCGTTACCGCGGTGCCATGTCGACCAGTGAGCAGCAGATTGAAGGCATTGACTGGGCCATCAAGCAGAACAGTGACAGGAACAGTCCGTATTACGGTAAGCTTGATGTGGACAACATTGCTGCAGCAGGCATGTCCTGCGGCGGTCTGCAGACCCTGGTCAACGCTGCCGATCCGCGCCTCAAGGCTATCATGATATGCAACAGCGGCAGTTTCATTGATCCTTCAGGTGCCGTTCCTAATATGCCCATGCCCAAGAAGGAAGACCTGATGAAGATCCACACTCCGGTAATGTACCTGCTGGGCGGGCCATCGGACATAGCCTATGAGAACGGTATGGATGACTTCCACCGTATTGACCACGTTCCGGCATTTGCCGCAAACTTCCCGGTTGGGCACGGCGGAACATACGGCCAGCCCCACGGCGGCGAATTCTCAGTTGTGGCAACCGCCTGGCTGGAATGGCAGCTTAAGGGTGACAAGGAGGCCGGTGCCATGTTCCTGGGCAATCCCTGCGGACTGGCTTCACGCAAGGACTGGACTGCAGAAAAGAAACACATTGACTGATTGGCAGGGACTGTCCCTGTTGAATAGGGACTGTCCCCACTGGACAAACGGACATGAAAGGAATAGTATTGGCAGGTGGTAGCGGTACCAGGCTGTACCCCATCACCAAGGGCGTGAGCAAGCAGCTGCTGCCCATTTATGACAAACCCATGGTGTATCATCCCATCAGCGTGCTCATGCTGGCCGGGATTCGTGACATCCTGATAATAAGTACGCCGCAGGACATGCCGGGCTTCCAGCGCCTGCTGGGTGACGGCAGTGACTACGGAGTGAATTTCACCTATGCTGTGCAGCCCAGTCCCGACGGTCTGGCGCAGGCTTTCATAATAGGAAAGGATTTCATAGGCGATGACAGCGCATGCCTGGTCCTGGGTGACAACATTTTTTACGGGGCGCATTTCACAAGCAAGCTGAAAGAAGCCGTGCGCACGGCTGAGGAGGACCGTAAGGCTACAGTTTTCGGCTACTGGGTGAGTGATCCCGAGCGTTACGGCGTGGCTGAATTCGATGGAGAGGGCAACTGCCTTTCAATTGAGGAGAAGCCTGCGAACCCCAAGAGCAACTACGCTGTGGTGGGCCTGTATTTCTACCCGAACAAGGTGGTTGATGTGGCCGCCCATATCAGACCGTCAGCACGCGGGGAACTGGAAATCACCACTGTGAACCAGCAGTTCCTGAGCGACGGCGAACTGAAGGTGCAGCTTCTGGGCCGCGGATTCGCATGGCTTGACACAGGCACCCATGATTCCTTGAGTGAGGCATCGACCTTTGTCGAGGTGCTGGAGAAGCGCCAGGGACTGAAGATTGGCTGCCTTGAGGCCATTGCATACCGCAACGGCTGGATTGATGAGGCCAAACTGGAGGAACTGGCCCGACCCATGCTCAAGAACCAGTACGGACAATATCTTTTGAAACTGGCCCGTGAAAAGAGGCCGCAAGGTTTGGAATAATGAACATACTTGTAACAGGAGGAGCCGGATACATAGGCTCACATACCATCATTGAACTCTACAAGGCCGGCCATACGGCAGTAGTGGTTGACAATCTCAGCAATTCGAACCCCGAGAGCCTGCGCCGCGTGGCCAGGATTACCGGCAGTGAAGTGCCTTTCTTCAAGGTCGACATACGCGACCGTGAGGGTCTGGACCGTGTCATGGGGCAGTTCAAGTTCGATGCGTGCATACATTTTGCAGGTCTCAAGGCTGTGGGTGAATCGGTCGCCAAGCCGCTGGAGTATTATGAGAACAACATTGCCGGTACGCTGGTGCTGGTTCAGGCACTGCGTGACCATGGCTGCAGGAACATCATCTTCTCATCGAGCGCTACGGTATATGGCAATCCCGAAATCATTCCCATTACCGAGCAGTGTCCCAAGGGCGTGTGCACGAATCCTTACGGATGGACCAAGAGCATGCTGGAACAGGTCCTGACGGATATGCAGAAGGCCGATCCCGAATGGAACGTGGTGCTGCTGCGCTATTTCAATCCGATAGGCGCGCACGAGAGCGGAACAATAGGCGAAAATCCCAACGGCATACCCAACAACCTGATGCCTTACGTGACACAGGTGGCAGTGGGCAAGCGTGCGGAACTGGGCGTTTTCGGAAATGACTATGACACCCCTGACGGCACTGGCGTACGTGACTACATCCATGTGGTGGACCTGGCACGCGGTCATGTCAAGGCCCTGCAGGCCATTGAAAGGAAGTGCGGTCTGGGACTGTACAACCTGGGAACCGGCCACGGCTATTCGGTACTTGACGTTGTCAGGGCATTTGAGAAGGTGAACGGCGTGAAGGTGCCGTACAGCATTAAGCCCCGCCGTCCGGGCGACATTGCAACATGCTACAGCGATCCCTCAAAGGCTGAACGCGAACTGGACTGGAAGGCTGAATTCGGAATTGAGGAGATGTGCCGTGACAGCTGGAACTGGCAGAAGAACAACCCTGACGGGTATCCTGAAAACTAAAAACCCCAACAACTATGAAATGTGAAGAGAAATTTTTTGAGATATATGGCAAACAGCCCGAGGACGTGGCGTTCTGCCCTTACAGAATCTGTCCGATAGGCGCACATGTGGACCATCAGCTGGGCCGTATTACCGGTCTTGCAATTGACCGCGGCATTCATTTTGCCTACAGGCCCAAGCAGAACGGTGTGATAGAACTCCTTTCATTGCAGTTTGACAAGCGTGCCCAGTTCCATATACGTGAGGTGGCCGATGTAAGGCAGAATGACTGGGCAGACTATCTGCGTGGCGTGACCATTGCGCTTGCCCAGCGCTACACCCTTTCAACCGGTCTTTGCGGCGTGATTGAAGGTACCCTGCCCATAGGCGGCCTGTCATCATCGGCAGCAGTGTGTCTGGTGTTCCTTTCGGCATTGGCCAAGGTGAACGGAATAAGGCTCAGCGCACTGGAGATGATAACCATTGCCATGGCATCGGAAAACAACTATGTGGGCGTGAACAGCGGAAAGCTTGACCAGAGCTGCGAGATGTATTCCATGAAGGACCATCTGCTGTACCTGGACACTAAGGATGACACCTATGAGCTGATACCCACATCGGACTCAATGAAGCCGTATGAGATAGCGATCTTCTTCAGCGGCGTGGAGCGTACGCTGGCCGGCAGCAAGTTCAACATGCGCGTGGACGAATGCCGCAGTGCAGCGTATGCGCTCATGGCCTATGCCGGAATGGACTACGGAAAGTTTGGCGAGACATATTTCCGTAATGTGCCGCGTGACGTATATGACACCTACAAGGACCGTCTGCCTGACAACTGGCGCAAGCGTGCCGAACACTGGTACACCGAACAGGAACGTGTCATGGCGGGTGCCGAGGCATGGCGCCGCGGTGACATTGAGGAGTACGGACGTCTCAGCTTCCAGTCAGGCAATTCGTCAATCTGCAACTGGGAGACCGGTTCGCCCGAACTGAAGACGCTGTATGACATCATGACCCGCACGGACGGAATCTACGGAGGCCGTTTCAGCGGCGCCGGGTTCAAGGGCTGCTGCATGGCGCTCATCGACCCCGCATACCGCGAGAGCATTATAGATAAGGTGTCAAGGGAATATCTCAAGGAGTTCCCGGCACTTGAAGGTAAATACATGACTGCAATATGCCATTCGGCTGACGGATTGAAGCTATGAAGTGCCTGATACTTGCTGCGGGCTATGCCACAAGGCTGTACCCGCTGACCGAGAACTTTCCCAAGCCCCTGCTGAAGATAGGTGACAAGACCATTCTGGACTGGCTGATTGATGACATTGACGGGTCCGGTCTTGTTGACGGATACGTGGTGATAAGCAACCACAAGTTTGCCCGCCATTTTGAAGAGTGGGCTGCCCGGAAGAGCGTGGACATTACCGTTGTCGATGACGGGACATCCACCAACGAGACCCGTCTGGGCGCTGTCCGTGACATCCAGTTCGCCATAGACAGGCTGGGGCTTGATGACGACATGCTGGTCATTGCCGGTGACAACGTGCTTGATTTCAGCCTGCAGAAATTCGTGCGCTACGCTTATGAAAAGAAGACTTCATGCATAATGCGCTACTTTGAGCCTGATGAGAAGCGTCTCATAAAATGCGGCATTGTCCAGGTTGATGCCAGTGACCGCATTCTTGGCATGGAGGAGAAACCCGCACAGCCCAAGTCCAACTGGTGCTGCCCGCCTTTCTACTATTACACCAAGGCCGATGCCCGCCTGGTGCCTGCCGGAATAGCAGCCGGATGCGGAACTGACGCTCCGGGCAGTTACATTGCATGGCTGTGCACGCAGACTCCGGTACACGCTATGGAGATGCCCGGCAGCCGCTATGACATAGGCAATCTGGAATCATACCGCAAGGTTTCGGAAACATATCACGGAATAACCCGATGAAACTGCAGACACCGGTTGGAATAAAGCCGCTGGACAGGCGCTTCACCTATGCTGACAGCATGCTTCTGGTGGGATCATGCTTTGCACAGGAGATAGGACAGCGCATGGCGGACCGCTATTTTGACGTGCAGGTGAACCCCTTCGGCGTGCTGTTCAATCCCTGTTCCATATCGGACTGTCTGGGCCTGCTTGAAGGTTACGGAATCAATTCCCTGGGGTGCAGCTTCATTCCTGAAGACGTGATTGAAACGCCCGGCGGATACTGTTCGTTCCACCACCACGGCAACTTTGCGCGGCCCACGGCTCAGGAGTTCCTGACGCTTGCAAATGGCAGGCTGGCTGCAGCATCGGACTTCTTCTACAGGCAGGGGTGGGTGTCACTTACGCTTGGTACGGCATATGTATACCGCGACCGTGAAACCGGTATGGTTGTCGCCAACTGCCACAAACTGCCCTCTGACCGTTTCGAAAGGGAGATGATTGACCCTGACCAGGTGTATTCCACACTGAGCCAGTATGTTGCGGCCAATCCGCAGCGCCAGTGGATTTTTACCGTGAGTCCGGTCCGACACCTTTCGGACGGACTGCATGGCAACCAGCTGAGCAAGGCCAACCTGCTGCTGGGTGTGGAGAAACTGCTGCAGCGCTACCCCAATGCGCACTATTTCCCGGCATATGAGATCATGATGGACGAACTGCGCGACTACCGCTTTTATGCCGATGACATGATGCACCCCACAGCACAGGCTGCGCAGTATGTTTTTGAGCGTTTCATGGATTTTGTGCTTGACGAACGGGAGCGGCCGCTGCTGGCCGAATCCGAAAAGGTCATGGGAATGATGAGCCACAGGCAACTGAATCCCGGTTCGCCCGCTGCACTTGAATTTGAAGAGAAGCGCATGGCCGCTTACGGATCATTAATGGAGAAAATTGGAAGAAAATGACAGACGTTGTTGACGCACTGATTGAGATACCGCTGGGTTCGAAGAACAAGTTTGAGATTGACCACGTGACAGGCCGCATACATCTGGACCGCGTGCTGTATTCAGCCATGACATATCCTGCTGAATACGGAATGATTGAAGACACACTGGCACTGGACGGTGACCCGCTGGACATCCTGGTGATATGTTCTGAGGCCACTTTCCCCGGTTGCCGCGTACCGGCCCGCGTGCTGGGCTATCTGGCCATGAAGGACGGCGGAGTTCCTGACAACAAACTCATTTCAGTAGTCGCCTGTGATCCCCGTTATGCCGATGTGGGTTCGCTGGAGGACCTGCCTCCGTTCATCCTGAAGGAGATTGCCGATTTCTTCCGCAACTACAAGACCCTGCAGGAGATACGGGTTGAAGTGGGTGACTACCACCCCAAGCATGAGGCGCTTGCCAGTATTGCCGAATGCAGGGCGCGCTTTGCCGCCAGCAGCGGAAAACTTTAAAGCAGGGCAGGTCAGCTGAGCCCGTCAATCTGCCCGTTCACAATGCGGATGCGGGTGGCCTGCGGGTCCTTGGGGAGGCCCGGCATGCGGATAATGTCACCGGCAATGGCCACAAGCATTTCGGCGCCGGAATTGATCACCACGTCCTTTATATCGAAATTGAAGCCCGATGGCACGCCGTAGGCCTTGGGATCCTGGCTGAACGAGAATTGCGTCTTGGCAATGCAGACCGGGAACCATGCGTAGCCCAGTTCCATTGCAATACGTATCTTCTTGCGCGCCTCAAGTGAGAAGGTGACCTTGTCAGCTCCGTAAATGTTCTTCGCGACAGCCTCAATCTTCTCCATAACCGGCTGGTCATCGGAATATGCGAACTTTATGGGCTCAGACGGATTCTTCTCAATGGTTTCGACCACCAGTCTTGCCAAGTCCGATGCACCCTGGCCGCCTTCCGTGAATGCGTTGTTCAGCGCGAACGGCACGCCAATTTCACGGCAGTGTTCACGCACCATCTCTATTTCTTCCGATGCGTCCTCTGCAAACTGGTTGAAGCACACCAGAACGCTCTGGCCGAAACTGCGCAGGTTCCTTATGTGCTTGTCCAGATTGGCGAATCCTTTTCTGACACCATCCGGACTGGGCAGTTTGATATCGGACTCCGGTACGTCACCGTGCATTTTCAGACCGCGCAGGGACGCTACAATCACCGTCAGTGCAGGAGCAATGCCGGCCTTCCGGCACTTGATATCCATGAATTTCTCTGCGCCCAGGTCGGCGCCGAATCCGGCTTCGGTAATCGCGTAGTCGCCGAAAGTCATGGCCATCTTCGTGGCAAGGGTCGAATTGCAGCCGTGGGCTATGTTCGCGAACGGTCCGCCGTGGATGAACGCCGGCGTGTTCTCTGTCGTCTGGCACAGGTTGGGGTTGATGGCGTCCTTGAGCAGCGCCGCTATCGAGCCGCCCACGCCCAGGTCCTTCACATAGAAAGGCTTGTCCTCCAGGGTGAATCCCAGAAGAATGTTGTTTATGCGGCGTTCCAGATCCTCCAGGTCCTTTGAGAGGCACAGGATTGCCATGATCTCACTGGCCGGAGTGATGTCGAACGACGCCTCCTGCGTAATGCCGTTGGTGTGCGGACCCAGGCCGGTCACGATATGGCGCAGCGAGCGGTCATTCACATCAAGCACGCGCTTCCACAGAATCTGCTTCATTCCGAAGCCCTCTTTCTGGTGCTGGTAAATGTAGTTGTCCAATAAGGCCGATATCATGTTGTTGGCGCTTGTCACCGCGTGGAAGTCGCCCGTGAAGTGCAGGTTGATCTTGTCCATGGGAACCACCTGTGCGTATCCGCCGCCGGCAGCGCCTCCCTTCATGCCGAAACACGGACCCAGTGACGGTTCGCGCAGGGCCAGGACAGCCCTCTTGCCGATTCTGGCCAGACCCAGGGCCAGACCCACAGAGACTGTGGTCTTGCCAATTCCGGCTTTCGTTGGGGTAATTGCAGTGATGAGAATCAGCTTGCAGGCTTTCACCCTGTCCTCGTTGATAAGGTTGTACGGAACTTTGGCAATGTATTTTCCATAAGGTTCCAGAACATTCTGTCCCATTCCCATCTTCCCTGCTATCAGGCCTATCGGCTGCAGATCCGTCTCTCTGGCAATTTCTATGTCCGTTTTCATTGGTGAATTCTACTTTGAAGTGCACGCATTTCGAAGTCAAAGATAAACATTGTTTTGCAATATTTTTACCTGCTCAGACACACTTTTTGAAACACTATCCGTTGATTTCGGGAATGGAGGCCATTTATACTACCATTTGTTTGGTGCTGAGTATCAGACATATACAGATTCTAAAAAAATCTAATGGCTCACCCGAAATTTAGTGGGACCAAGCCCCGGTTCATTTGTCCCGCACATGCA
>JAKSIS010000010.1 GCA_024398665.1 Bacteroidaceae bacterium | reverse complement strand
ATGGCTGCAATATTGGCAACGGTGACTTCCTCCCCCACTAAATTTCGACTGAGCCGCCATTGAATCACTTCGCCAAAGCGGGTGGCACGAACCGTCTCTCAGAGCGTTCTAACCCGGATGACTGCCGCCGACTGCGCTGATATGAAGGGGTCAGCGGCAATGATGTGCCCTACATGAAGCAGAAACAATGTGCTTGCATCCCACTTTGGCGGGAACCACGAAAGCGGCTGGAAATATACCTGGCGCAACTGATACTTTGGCAAGACGCCCGCAGGGGAAGTACCCTTAAAAAACAATGATAGATGCCTGAATTTCAAGCATCTATCATATTTACTTTCAGTCGGGGTGACTGGATTCGAACCAGCGACCACACGCCCCCCAGACGCGTACTCTAAACCGGGCTGAGCTACACCCCGATGACTGCGGGTTCCAACAGGAACTCCTGAAAAGCGGTGCAAAGGTATCTTTTTTTTTGGAGATTGTACTGCAAATGCGCTGTTTTTTTCTCCAATGGGTGGAAAATCAGCCTTCGCGGCAGAAATCAAGCATCTCGAGAAACAGGGAGCGGTCAAGAAGGCAGTCCTGCAAATGTCCGTCAGGACCGGTCAGGCGTACTGCGCAGCCACCGCCGCCATCAAGGCAGATGTCGCACATGCGGTCATACCAGCGGCAGTCCATGACAATGGGACCGTATTCTTCACGGGTGGCATACTGCTGCTGCCGGAGCATGCTGACAGGAAGCCCGCACAGTACATGGGCCAGGTACATGGCACCGGTGCGTCCCCAGGCAGTGCAGCCGTCAGCGCTGCATGCGGCGCCGTTTTCAGCCGCGGCGGTCTGCAGGGCGCGGCCCAGAACAAGAGAAAAGTCATCCATACGGACCGCGAATATATAAATAATGTGAAATGCCTTAAACCATTTACCCATGAAACTGTCAAAAAACCACATTTACTGACTTATGAAGAAGGCTGCATTACTACTTACGATATTCACATTGTGCGCATCGGCCGCACTGGCACAAAATACCACATCGGATTCAGATTCCAAAAAGGAGGACAAGAAGGAGGAAAAGAAAATGAACGGCAAGGCAACCATCAATGGCCATATCATTGACGGTTCCACCACTGAAGACATGCCTCAGGTTACCG
Organism: Bacteroidaceae bacterium; assembly: GCA_024398665.1. Taxonomy (GTDB): domain Bacteria; phylum Bacteroidota; class Bacteroidia; order Bacteroidales; family Bacteroidaceae; genus Colenecus. Next base: position 62,945 of record JAKSIS010000010.1, on the reverse strand, counting down.
TTCAGGTGTTCCAGCTGTCTGATTCGACCTTCATGTACGGAACAGTGACAGACAACGAGGGCTGGTTCAACATAAAGAAAGTGCCGGTAGGTGAATTCTATCTGCGCTATTCATTCATGGGTTACAAGACCCAGGACTTCAACATAAAGATAGTGAAGGAGGACCGTGAACGTGCGCTGGGCGTGTTCAAGATGTATGATTCCAGCTATCTTCTGGACGAGGCCGTGATTGAGGAGACTCTGCCGCCGTCACAGGTGGTCGATGACACGCTCATGTTCAATGTGAGCGCATTCCGCGTTCCTGAAGGGTCCGTGCTGGAGGAACTCATAAAGCGCCTGCCCGGCGTTGAGGTCGATGAGGAAGGCAACATAACCGTGAACGGCCAGACCGTGACACGCATTCTGGTTGACGGTGAGGAATATTTCGGCAATGACCGTTCAATGGCCACCAAGAACCTGCCGGTGAACATAATACACCGTATCAAGACTTACCAGAGAAAGAGTGACCTGGCCCGTGTGACCGGTATTGACGACGGTGAGGACGAAACGGTCATGGACCTGCAGATCAAGCCCAACATGAAGAAGGGCTGGCTGAACAATTTCGATGCCGGCATAGGCAAGCCCATGGGCCAGAATGACTACGGTGACTGGATAAAGTTCCTGTATTCAGGCCGATACACACTGAACCGCTTCCAGCAGGACACGCAGTTTTCCGTCACGGCCAACACGCAGAATTCAGGCAGGGGCAACGGCGTGAGCCAGACAACCCAGGTGGGTGTCAACTTCTCGAAGAACATAGGAAAGCGGTTTGAACGCAGGCGTAACGAATACCCGCTGGTCCTGGGTGGAAACGTACGCTGGAACGGCAACAGGTCTGAATCGACAAACGAATCGGTTTCACAGAGATTTGCCACCGATTATGCCGATGAAACATTCAGCAACAATGATTCGCGCAGCAACAGCGGCAGCAACAGCGTGAACGGTGAATTCCGTATGGAATGGCGTCCCGATACCACTATTGACATCATTTTCCGTCCAAGTTTCTCAAAGAGCTGGAACCACAGCAGTTCGTCAAGCCGGTCAGCCACATTCAACAAGGACCCGTATGAATTCACCAGCATGACCGATATTCTTGACGAATACAGGTATTACATTGATACGCAATACGGCTGGGGTGCGGATTATATGGATTCGATAGGCGTCAATTCACAGGAAAGCGCCAGCCGCAGCAAGGGAAGCAGCGGTAATATGAGCGGTGAATTCCAGTTCAACAAGAAATTCACTGAAGACGGCCGTAACCTTACATTCCGTTTCACATATTCGGCACAGAACGGACAGAACAAGAACTACAACTATTCTGACCAGACATATTACCAGCGTCATGACCGCGACACCATAAGGAACCGCTATACAAGCAATCCTACTGACAACAGCAACTGGTCCGGCCGTGTCATGTGGAGTGAGCCCATGGATTCCGGCAAGCGCCATCTGCAGTTGAGCTACCAGATCCAGGTGAGCAACCGTAACACCTACAGTTCCACGTACGTTCTGCCGTCTAGTCCGCGTGCCGGTGAAGACTGGGATGAAAGATACGCCACGTGGTCAGACAACTGGTACCTGCCTGAAGATATCCAGCATTTCCGTGACAGTGCTTTGAGCCGCAACGGTGCCAATGTGTCACGCAATCACACAGTCACCCTGCAGTACCGTCACAACACTGACCACATGAACTTCAATCTGGGATTCAATTTCATGCCACAGTACACGGGAATGGACAACATGAAGTACCTGGGCCATACCATAGGCGACACGTCACGTGTAGTCTATAACTGGTCACCCACACTGAGCTACCGCTACCGCTGGAACAACCGCACCAGCCTGCAGGCTACCTACCGTACCAATACCAGCCAGCCCAGCCTGCAGGACATGCTTGACATAGTGGACAGCATTTCAAACCCGCTTAACGTCAGGGCCGGTAATCCGGGACTGCTGCCGTCACTGAACAACACGTTCGAACTGAATTTCCAGACATACAACGACTCCACAAGGCGCACGTTGAACATCAGGGCTTCGCTTACCAACAATTTCAGGAACGTGGCCCAGCGTACCGACTATGATCCAACAACCGGCATATCGTTCTCACGGCCTGAGAATATGACAGGTTTCTGGACCAACTGGAACGCATCGACAAACATCACATTGAGCCGTACCATTCCTAATACCAAATGGCGCTACTCGACAAGCGGCAACGCTTCATACCGCCATCAGGAGAGTTATGCGCGTACCGGCAGCATTGGAAACTACAATGCCGCTGCAGGTGACGGCAGCGCCATCCTGGCTACCACCAACAGCATATCGGCCGGCGAGAACGGTTCTGTAACATACCGCTCCAATGCTCTTGAAGTCACTGCCAACGGCCGTTTCAGCTACAGTCATTCAGTCAACTCAATGCGTCCCAACCAGAATACTGACACATACAATTACAGTTACGGACTGCGCGGCAACGGTCGTCTTCCCTGGAAGAACATCAACATAGGCACTGACATCACCATGCAGAGCCGTCGCGGTTATGGCGGCACATACAACCGTGATGACCTGATATGGAATGCCAACGCTTCAATCAGTTTCCTGCGCGGCAATGCGGGTACACTGCAAATCCAGTACTACGATATCCTGAATGATGAGAGCAACGTAAGCCACAACGTTTCGACTACCGGCCGCACCGATACAAGGAACACCAGCATACACAGCTATATCATGCTTCATTTCATTCTGCGCGTGAACGTGTTCGGCACGCATGCCGCACGTAAGGAGATGCGCCAGGAACAGGCTCAGATGCGCGGCGGCGGACGCGGCGGCATGATGGGCGGCATGATGGGCGGCCGTGGCGGTATGGGCGGTCCCGGAGGCGGATTCGGTGGCGGCGGCGGACGCGGCCGTTAATATACGGAAACAAGCCGGCTGAAAGTGATTTTCAGCCGGCTTGCTCTTTACTTTCTCAGACTGTTTCTATTTGAAGAACGAGAAGTTTACGGATCCGTAAACCTTCTTGTCCGTAAAGCGCGGATGATGACTGAAGTCGTTCTGCCTGCCGTGCTCCAGGACGAATATCCCGCCCGGGGCCAGCAGGTCTGCGGCGAATACAAGGTCTGGAATGTCTGCTATGTTCTCCAGCTGGTAGGGAGGGTCAGCGAATATGAAATCGAACTGTGTGCTGCACCTTTCAATGTATCGGAACACGTCTCCTTTCACAGGCAGGCACTTGTCTGTCTTTACGGTTTCCATGACCTTGCAGATGAATGCGTAGTGTGCAGGGTCCTTTTCAACTGACACGACCTTGCTGCAGCCGCGTGACACCAGTTCTATGCTTATGCTGCCTGTGCCTGCGAACAGGTCCAGGGCGGTGGCGTCCTCAAAGTCAATGCGGTTGGCCAGAACGTTGAACAGGTTTTCCTTTGCAAAGTCCGTGGTAGGGCGTGCGCTGAATGTGCGCGGCACTTCAAAATGGCGGTGTCTGTATATTCCGCTTATTACTCTCATATGTTGAAGGTAAAAAAGAATCCATCCGCTTTGGGGCAGATGGATTCAGTGTTGTGTGGTGTTCCAATTATTCCCAGTTACCTGAGTTGTTGTCAACGCGCATGCCGGGATAGCGGCCCAGCTGGTCACATTCGTCAATCAGGTTGAACACTTCCTGCTTGTCAAGGCCGTCCAGATAAATCTTGTAGGGAGCCATGGCTTCAAATGAATACTGGAAGTTGCCTGACTTGGTGGTGTCGCAGCTTGTTGTCATTTCAAATTCAGCACCGTTTCCGAAGGGGATGTAACGGAGTGAATCGGGGTCGATTGAACCGTGATAGAGTGAATCGTAAAGGCTTACCCATACGGTGTCACGGCTGTAGACGAAATTCTTTTCGCCGTTTTCGTCAATTGTGATGAAGCCGGCGTCAATGGCGGTCTGCCACTTTTCCTGAGCTTCCTTGGCTGCCTTTGTGCCCTTGTAGCCTGTCAGGATGTGTGACTGGTCTTCAAGCTGTCTTGCCTCCTTGTAGAGAGCCAGAACCTTGTTCTCAGTCCAGTCTGCGTCAAGCTGGTCATCAGTCAGGTCACCTACCTTCTTGATTACCGGCAGCTTTCCGGTCTTGACGAATTCAATCAGCGTGTCAAAGTTTTCAGTGTACAGGCCTCCGTGCTGGTGGTGGTATTCCATCTGTGCGTCCTTGATGTTCACAAGTCTGCTGATTACAGCCTGACTGCGGCGATCCTTCTCATTCTGGAAGTTGATCGGGCCCATGATGCTTCCGTAGTAGATATAGGCAAGACCTATAATGCAGAGCACGAGAAGAATGTTGACGAATTTTTTCATATCTGATGTTTTATTTTATATTTTCGCTCCGCAAAAATAGAACAATTATCGGTATAAACCCACAAAAAAGCAATTTTTAGTATTGTTAACTGATGAAAAGCGAATTTCTGGCCAGTGAGATAGCATCGGCCTATCCGTTTCAGCCCACGTCGGAACAGATCAGAGCTATGGAGATGCTGTCAGAGTTTGTCTGTTCGTCAGATGAACGCCGGGTCTTCCTGCTGAAAGGTTATGCCGGAACGGGAAAGACCACACTTGTGGGTACGCTCGTAAAGACATTGCGCCGCCATTCCGTCAGGGTGGTGCTCATGGCGCCCACAGGACGGGCTGCCAAGGTGTTTTCATCATACTCCGGAATGCAGGCGTGCACCATTCACCGCAGGATATACCGCCAGAAGTCCGTGACTGAGACTGACAGTTTCCAGCTGGACCGGAACATGAGTGAGAATACGCTGTTCCTGGTCGATGAGGCTTCAATGATTTCGAACGAAGGCCTGTCAGGTTCCATGTTCGGAACCGGCCGCCTTCTTGACGACCTTGTGCGCTATGTCTTTTCGGGCAGGGGCTGCAGTCTTGTCATGCTTGGGGATACGGCGCAGCTGCCGCCGGTGGGTGAAACTGACAGTCCGGCGCTGTCAGCGGCCGCGATTGCCGCATACGGCCTTAACGTGAGGCAGATGTGCCTGAAGGACGTGGTGCGCCAGATGCATGAGTCCGGCATACTGTCCAATGCCACCAGACTGCGTGAGAGTCTTGCGGAAGGGGTCTTTTCCGGTTTCAGGTTCCGGATTTCCGGATTCAGTGACGTGACTGCCATAAGCGGCGCGGACCTGATTGAAACGATAAGCGGCTGCTACAGCCGTGACGGCATTGACGAGACCATGGTGCTGTGCCGTTCCAACAGGCGGGCGGTGATATACAACAACGGCATAAGGAATACGGTCCTGGACCGCGAGGACGAACTGTGCCGCGGTGACATGCTCATGATTGTGAAGAACAACTACTACTGGACATCACTCATGGCGCAGGAAGAGGAACGTGATTCCTACATCAGCCTGCCGTCATTCATAGCTAACGGTGACATTGCCGTGGTACGCCGCGTGCGCCGCCGCCGCGAACTGTACGGATTCACGTTTGAAGACGCCGTCCTGTCTTTCCCTGACTATGACATTGAGGCCGATGTGACCCTGCTGCTTGACACCCTGCACAGCGAATCGCCCTCACTTACGCGTGAAGAGAGCGACCGTCTGTTCAGCAGCGTGATGCAGGATTATGAGGACATTCCCGCAAAGAAGGACCGTTTCATGAAACTGCGCGAGAACCGCCACTTCAATGCGCTGCAGGTCAAATACGCTTATGCCGTGACCTGCCACAAGGCTCAGGGCGGCCAGTGGCGCAACATTTTCATAGATCAGGGGCACATGCCTGAAGACATGCGTGACGCTGATTATTTCCGATGGCTGTACACGGCGCTGACCCGCGCCACAGGGCACGTGTATCTGGTGAACTGGCCTGAAGACGGGCTGGATCAGTAAAGCTTGCTGAAATTGCCGCGGCCCCATTCGGCGGGCTGGACTGCAGGGTCAGCCATAAGGGCATCGGACCAGGCCGTTGAACCGTCAATCACGTATTTGCGTATGAAGTCAATGCAGTCGTCAGACAGCGTGTTGTAGGCGCCGGCCACTTCATGCCCGTTGTCCTGGAAACGCATTATCACGCAGGGATAACCGTTCTTGAGGAACACTTTCGCTATGCGGTGCGTGCCTGTGAAATTCTGTCTGAACACCTTGACGCCACGGTACAGTACTATGTGGTCAGCCGTGCCGTGCAGCATCATGTGCGGGCATGGTATCTTATCCCTGTATCTGAGACGTCCGTCCCTGGTGAAGACTGCACCGGAGAACGATATTACGCCGGCGTAGTTGAAGTCCGGCGGAAGCACGCCTGCAATGTCATGGCTGTTGCATATTTCATATTCGGCCTGCAGGACTGACAGCGCACCTGCGCTGGAACCGGCCAGCACCAGCCTGCTGGTGTCAATGCCCATTGCTTCACAGTTGTCAATGAGATATGCTGTGGCGCTGTAAAGGTCTTCAACGGCAAGCGTTATGGCGTTGTGGAGCAGTCCTACTGACTTGAGGTTTATCTTGTGCATGTCCTTCAGCCCCAGACGGTAGTCAATGGCTACGGCGCGTATGCCGTTGCGGCACAGCGTGCTGCACCATGCCGTTTCGGAGAACCCGTTGCGGCGGCCGCCTTTGAAACCTCCGCCGAACATGAATATCACGGTAGCTGCGTCCTTGCCGTTTTCAGGCTCATAGATGTCCATCATAAGGGGGATGGAGTCCTTTACGGCGAACTGGACTGTTGCGGGTCTGATACCGCCGCTGAATCCCTGCCCGAAACGCATCTGGCCCCAGCCTGTGCTGAATGCGCAGGCAAGGGCCAGAAGTATGAGGACAATCTTTCGTGACATAGGCTTATGCACCTATCTTTCCAACTATCGATGCGACAGCCGCAGCCAGACCTTCAGCATTTTTGCCGCCGGCAGTGGCGTAGTGGGCCTGTCCGCCGCCACCGCCCTGTATGAGCTTTGCGGCTTCACGTACCAGCTGGCCGGCATTGAACCTTGATGTCAGGTCATCGCTTACGCTGACCGTTATCATGGGCTTGCCGCCGTCCTTGCTGCCAATCACGACCACAAGATTACTTTCAATCTGTCCGCGCAGCTGGAACACCAGGTCACGTACCATATTGGCTGAACCTTCCATGGTGCAGTCAATGACCTGAACGCCGGCAATTTCCTTCTTTGCGGCAAGCAGGCTGTCCTTTATCTGTGCGGCCTTTTCCTTCTGCAGTTCTTCAAGCTGTTTCTTAAGGGCTGCGTTTTCGTCAATCATCTTCTGGGCCGATGCCTCCAGGCTGCCTCCGGGCAGCATGGACTTCAGCGCATTCATGCTGTTCTGATATGTGTAGAGCAGATTCTCAACGGCCTGGCCGGTGATGGCCTCAATGCGGCGCACACCTGCTGCGATTGAACTTTCAGCTGTTATCTTGAACATGCCTATACGGCCTGTGGATTTTGCGTGGACACCGCCGCAGAATTCTATTGACTGACCAAACTGCACAACGCGCACCTTGTCACCGTACTTTTCACCGAACAGGGCAATGGCACCCAGCTTTTTGGCCTCCTCAATGGGAGTGTCGCGGTGCTCCTGCAGGGGCAGGTCCTCACGGATCCTGGCATTGACCAGTTCTTCAACTTGGCGTATCTCATCTTCAGTCACCTTCTGGAAATGCGAGAAGTCAAAGCGCAGACCTTCAGGAGTGACCAGCGAACCCTTCTGTTCGACATGTGGACCAAGAACTTCACGCAGAGCCTCATCAAGCAGGTGCGTTGCGGTGTGGTTGGCCTCACAGGCGCGGCGCAGATCAACGTCAACGCATGCCATCATCGGGGCCTGAAGATGTTCGGGCATCTTCTTTACAATATGTATGGGAAGACCGTTCTCCTTTTTCGTGTCAATGATTTCAACGGTTTCGAATTCGCTTACTATGACACCCCTGTCACCTACCTGACCGCCCATTTCGGCGTAGAAAGGAGTCTTGTCAAGGACAATCTGGTATGTGGTGCCGTTCTTCTGCCTGACCTCACGGTAGCGCAGTATTGAAGTCTCATATTCAGTGAAGTCATATCCTGTAAATTCGGTCTCGCCTTCCTTCAGGACAACCCAGTCACCGTTTTCGACAGCAGCGGCGTTGCGTGCGCGGGCCTTCTGCTTTGCCATTTCGGCGTTGAATTCGTCCTGGTTGACAGTCATGCCGTTCTCACGCAGGATCAGTTCGGTAAGGTCAAGCGGGAAACCGTAGGTGTCATACAGTGTGAAGGCGTTCACACCGCTTATCACTGTGCTCTTTGCAGCCTTTGCATCGGACATGACCTTGTCAAGCAGCTTTATGCCGGTGTCAAGGGTGCGCAGGAATGATTCCTCCTCCTCAATGATGACCTTTTCAATAAGGGTCTTCTGGGCGCCCAGTTCGGGATAGGCGTCACCCATGTTGTCAATGAGGCAGGGCAGCAGCTTGTATAGGAAGGCCTCCTTCTGGCCCAGGAACGTGTATGCGTAACGGACAGCGCGGCGCAGAATGCGGCGTATCACGTAGCCGGCCTTGGCGTTTGAAGGCAGCTGGCCGTCAGTGATTGAGAATGCAATGGTACGTATGTGGTCTGCCACGACACGCATTGCAATGTCAGTCTGCTCATCCTTGCCGTACTGTTTGCCGGTAAGTGATCCGATGGTCGATATGATGGGCTGGAACACGTCAGTGTCATAGTTCGATGTCTTGCCCTGCAGGGTGCGTACCAGACGCTCGAAACCCATGCCGGTGTCAATCACCTTTGCCGGCAGCGGCTCCAGGCTGTGGTCAGCCTTGCGGTTGTACTGCATGAACACAAGGTTCCATATCTCAATCACCTGGGGATGGTCCTTGTTGACAAGGTCGCGGCCGGGGACAGCAGCCTTTTCTGCATCGGACCTGGAATCCACATGTATTTCCGAACATGGGCCGCAGGGGCCGGTGTCTCCCATTTCCCAGAAATTGTCATGCTTGTTGCCGTTTATGATATGGTCTTTGGGAAGATGTTTCTCCCAGTATGATGCGGCTTCGTCGTCACGGCTTATGCCTTCCTCGGGCGAGCCTTCGAAAACTGTGGCATACAGGTTTTCGGGATTCAGCTTGAGCACGTCAACCAGGTATTCCCATGCCCAGTCAATGGCCTCCTTCTTGAAATAGTCGCCGAATGACCAGTTTCCCAGCATTTCGAACATGGTGTGGTGATATGTGTCGTGGCCCACTTCTTCCAGGTCATTGTGCTTGCCGCTTACGCGCAGGCACTTCTGTGAATCGGCCACGCGTCTGCTCTTGGCCGGGCGGTTGCCCAGAATGATGTCCTTGAACTGGTTCATTCCCGCATTGGTGAACATCAGGGTGGGGTCATCCTTGACCACCATGGGTGCTGAGGGAACGATAAGATGTCCCTTGCTCTCGAAGAAACGCTTGTAGGATTCGCGTATTTCCTTTGCTGTCATCATACTCTATATAAAGTTGCTGTTTTTGCTACAACGGTTTTTGAACTTGCAAAGATACTATATTTTCATTACTTTTGCCGCCGCAAGCAAGCTGTTTCATGAGAAAGGTATACTACCAGTACGATCCCAAGACAAGGGTTTACCGCCGCGTATATCCCACATTCGGCCAGCGCCTCAGGTCATATTTCTTCAGGCTGCTGGGCGTTTTTGTGCTTGCAGGCGTGTTCTATTTCGCATACTGGTACATAAACAGTTCGCCGTCAGTGGCCGATATGGCCGATGACAACGCCAAACTGCAGTCCCAGTACCGTATCCTTTCCCGTAAGGTCGATGACGCCATGCTGGTGCTGCATGACATTGAAGAGCGCGATGACAATCTCTACCGCGTGCTTCTTGAAGCTGATCCCGTGCAGGACAAGAACCGCCAGGCCGGTTACAGCGGGACCAACAGATATGCCGAACTTCTGGACATGCCCTATTCCGAACTGGTGGTCAGCACGTCACAGAAGGTGGACATGCTGGAACGCAGGCTTTACATGCAGACCCGTTCGTTCAACGAACTGGTGGAACTTTCCCGCGAACAGGAGAACAAGCTGGCCTGCATCCCGGCCATACAGCCGGTATCCAACAAGGACCTGAAACGTACCGCATCGGGCTACGGATACCGTTCGGACCCCATATACCATGTCACGCGCTTCCATGCCGGAATGGACTTTGCATGTGACACAGGCACACCGGTCTACGCCACCGGCAACGGCACGGTCATTTTCGCCGCGCGGCAGTCGGGATTCGGCAATTTCATAGAGATTGACCACGGCTACGGTTACGTGACCCGCTATGCCCATCTCAGCAAGATACTTGTCAGCAAGGGCCAGAAGGTGGTGCGCGGCGAAGAGATTGCCTTGGTGGGGTCAACGGGCAAGAGCACAGGCCCGCATCTGCATTATGAAGTCCAGGTGAACCGCCAGAACGTGAATCCCATAAACTACTATTTCAAGGACCTTGATGTCCAGCAGTATGAGGAGATGATAAGTCTTGCGGAAAATCACGGCAAGGTATTTGACTGATCATGGCACTGAATACGAACAAGAATCTGAAGAAGTACTACTCCATAAAGGAGGTGTCCGATATCATAGGGGTCCCGGCCAGCACGCTGCGCTACTGGGAGCAGGAATTTGATGAGATAAACCCCAAGAAGAGTTCGGGCGGCGTACGCCAGTACACCCAGGCTGACATTGAGCGCATAAAGCTTGTGAACCATCTGGTAAGGGAGAAGGGAATGACCATAAACGGTGCCAGGAACAGTCTTCACAACAATCCCAAGGCAACGGTTGACAACCATGAGATAGTGTCCCGCCTGAAAGCCGTCAGGGCGGAACTGGAAGCCATATGCCGCCAGCTGGACGCTACTCCTCCTTGCGGACAACCGTTGTAATGTCCGATATCTTCTTAAGGCCTTTCTTGATTGCCTCCAGGTCCTTGAGACTGTGTACCATGACGCTTATGGTTCCTTCAAACACGCCCTCGCGGGTTTCCAGAACCAGTTTGGTCATGTTCACGTTCATCTTCTGCGATATGACCTCAGTGACCTTTGCCAGCAGTCCCACGCTGTCAAGCCCCTTCATGTAGATGCTGGCGGGGAAGAGTGAATTCTCAATCTGCCATTCCACTGTCAGTATCCTGTTCCCGTTGCCGGACTTCATCCTGTTGGCCAGTTCGCACTTGCGCTTGTGTATGGTTATGTGCCCGTTCTCATCGGCGAAACCCAGGACAGCGTCACCCGGCACGGGGTTGCAGCAGCTGGCAAAGGTGTACTTGTGCATGTCAAGGTCATTGATGATCAGGGTCTTCCTGTAGTCAATGGTCCCTCCAGTCTGGACATCATCCTTCTTTGCAGCAGCCTTGTCCTTGTCCTTGGTTGAGAACGGTGACCAGAAACGCCACCAGCTGCTGCCGCTGTCACCTTTTATTATGTTCTTCTCCTGTTCGCCCAGAACAATCTTCTTCTGTCCTATTGCGACCATCAGCTCTTCACGGCTGCCCATTCCGTGCAGCGCGCATATGCGTGAAATCTTGTCGGAATCGGCCTCCAGGTCTTCGGCCTCAAGGAATTCGTGGAAAATGGCCTCGCCGAATTTCTGGTTGGTGCGTTCCTCTTTCCTGAGCAGCTGCTTTATCCTGCCGCGGGCTTTGGCCGTGGTGGCGAAATCAAGCCATTCGGGACTTATCTTCTGGTTCTTCGATGTCAGGATCTCAACCTGGTCGCCGCTCTTCAGTTCATAGTTGATGGCTTCCAGCTTGTGGTTCACCTTGGCGCCTATGCAGTTCGTTCCCATGAAGGTGTGTATGGTGAACGCAAAGTCAAGCACGGTGCTTCCCTGCGGCATGGTGCGCAGTTCGCCCTTGGGCGTGAATATGAATATTTCCGATGAATACAGGTTCAGCTTGATGGTGTCAAGGAAGTCCATGGAATCAGGCTGCGGGTCTTCAAGAATCTCCTTGATGGTTTCCAGCCAGTGGCCCAGTTCCGATTCGTCCTCCTCATAGGACGATGCTCCGGCCTTGTATTTCCAGTGGGCGGCAATGCCCTGTTCTGCTATGTCGTCCATGCGTGTGCTGCGTATCTGGACTTCAACCCACTGTCCGCTGCCGCTCATCAGGGTAAGGTGCAGGGCCTGGTAGCCGTTGGCCTTGGGGTGTGTGACCCAGTCGCGCAGACGGTCGGGGTGTGACTTGTATATCTGGGTCAGGGCCAGGTATATGTTGAAGCATTCGTTCAGTTCGGTGTCATCGGACTTGGGTTCATATACGATCCTTACGGCCAGGATGTCATAGACTTCTTCAAAGGTCAGGCCGTTCTTGTTCATCTTCTTCCATATTGAATACGGAGACTTGACACGTCCGAATATCCTGTACTGGATGCCCATGGCGTCAAGCTTTTCCGTAATGGGACTGATGAACTGGCGGTACCTTTCGTTCATCTCCTCACGTGAGAACGACAGCTTTTCCTGAATGTCCTTGAATTCAGCCGGGTGTTCGTAACGGAAACTCAGGTCTTCAAGTTCGGTCTTTATCTTGTTGAGTCCCAGACGGTAAGCCAGCGGGGCGTACAGGTAGAGGGTCTCGCCGGCAATCTTGTACTGCTTGCGCGGCAGCATGCTGTCCAGCGTGCGCATGTTGTGCAGACGGTCCGCAATCTTTATGAGAATGACGCGTATGTCGTCATTCATGGTGAGCAGAAGCTTCTTGAAATTCTCAGCCTGGGCCGATGCCTTGTCGCCGAAAATGCCGCCGGCAATCTTTGTCAGGCCGTCTACAATCTGTGCAATCTTGGGACCGAACACGTTCTTTATGTCATCGGTCGTATAGTCGGTATCCTCAACCACGTCATGCAGCAGCGCTGCGCATATCGATGTCGAACCAAGTCCTATCTCGGTGCATACAATCTGCGCCACTGCCAGCGGATGCATTATGTACGGTTCGCCAGAGTGGCGGCGTACGCCCTTGTGCGCCTGACGCGCAAACTGGAAGGCCTTGGTGATTATTTCGACCTTCTTGCGGTGCTTGGTCTGCAGGTAACAGTCTATAAGATGCTGGAAGGCTTCATCAATGAGTCTTTCTTCATCGGGAGAAAAAAGAATATCCTCACTCATAATCTTCTGTCAGTTTACCGGTTATAAATTCTGAGGGTCTTTCCGGCCCTGATGTTGTCACTCTTCAGGTTGTTCCATGCCTTGATGTTCTTTACCGTGGTGTGGTACTTGCGTGCTATGGAACCCAGGTTCTCACCCTCCCTGATCTTGTGCGTGAAGTATGTGATCCTGTTGGTCATGTCATCATCGATGACTGCCAGCTTGGCCTTAGAGAAATAGGTCTCACGGTCATATTCGTACAGCGAATCACCGGCTTCGAGCAGGGGCCTGAGGTACTGCAGCGGAACGGTGAGCACACAGGTGCGGTAGGCGCCGGGTATGACGTCAGTCAGGTACTGCGGGTTCAGGGCGGACAGTTCGTCGCGGCTTATGTCACAGTAGTGCAGTATCTGTCCGAAATGCAGGTTGCGGCATATGTGCAGCGTGTCAGTCTGCTGCGGCCTGACTGACTCCATGGGGCATATCCCGTGCTCCTTGTAGAAGTTCATGGCGTAGTTGACGGCTATGAACGCCGGCAGGTAGCCGCGTGTCTCATGGGGCAGGTAGGGGTAGATGTCCCAGAATCCGGTCTTGCCGCCGGAACGGGTGATTGCCTTGCTTATGTTGCCGGGACCGCAGTTGTAGGCCGATATGGCCAGATCCCAGTTCCCGAACATGTCATACAGGTCTCTCAGGTGGCGGGCGGCGGCATCGGTCTCCCTGATTATGTCATAGCGGTCATCGACCAGACTGTTGACATACAGGCCGTAAGTGCGCCCCGTGCTGTATATGAACTGCCACATTCCGGCCGCTCCGGCGCGCGAATAGGCCTTCGGCTTGAGCGCCGATTCCACAATGGGCAGGTATTTCAGTTCCAGTGGAACGTTGTATTTCATGAGAGCGTCAACGAAAATGTCCTCATAGATGGGAAGCATGCCCAGCGCGAATGAAATGATCTTGCGGTTGCGGCCCACGTATGCGTCAATGGAATTGCGTGTGATGCTGTTGTACGGCATGTCTATGATTGTGGGCAGGCTGGCCAGGCGCCTGGCATACTCTTCGTCGCTTACAGCCGGGTTGGCGGAACTTTCAAAACAGTCTTCGTCAAAAGTCAGATACTGCCTTGCGAACCACGCGTCCATAAGGCTGTCAACGTCATAACTGAAACTTTCAGGCAGGTCAACGGCCGTTGCGGCGGTGTCAGGAACGGCTGCGGCACGGTCCTGGGCTGCAGCCGTCATGGCCGCAATGAAACATGTTATGGTGATGAAAAGTTTCCTCATAGTCAGAAATGGAGTGCCAGTGCAAGGCCGGCAGTCCCCACGCCGCGCTCAATGTCAATCTGCGGCTGCCACTGCAGGCTCAGGTCAGGTGAAATGTCAAAATGGTACAGTTCCGCGTCAACGTATGCGTCAATGGCTGACAGGACATACATTCCCACGAATGCGAAAATGCTCAGGTCACGCTGGCGGCGGTATTTGTTCTTGCGGTTCTTGAACACGTCCTTGAGCCAGTCCTCCATGCTGGTATCAATTTCATAATGTGGAGGCAGGAAATCTTCATAACTGCGGGTGTCAGGGTCGCTGTCCATAATGTCCACATATGCTTTCCTGTAGTCGGTGTAAGTGGACTGGTTCCAGGTGAGCGCATATACGCAGCCTACAAACCCTCCGTACACTACCGGCAGTTTCCAGTACTTCTTATTGTAAATCTGACCGCCTCCGGGAACTATGGAGAAAAGTACGGCTTTCTTGGGTTCCGGTTCCCATACGGTTACCTTCTCTTCAATTTCACGTACAGCCATGTCTTCCTTATCCTTCCATTTGAGACGCTGTTTTCCGTTTCCTTCACTCGTGGCGGTGCCTTCAGTGGCGTTGCCTGACGGCGGATCGAAATCAAGGCCGCGCACGAATTCAAGTTCCTTTTCCCATGCGGCGGTGTCATTCAGGGAACGGTATATGCTGTCCATTCTTGCCGTCCTGAGACTGTCTTCTTCAAGCAGGACAGGGCGTGGCAGTTCCCTTCTGACAACAGGGGACTGCGCATTGGCAGGGGCGACGGCCAGCATGGCCATGAACAGCAGGGTTAGGGTCTTTGCCAGTCTGGACAGCACGGTCATCTTTTCAAATTGATTCAAACAGTTGCATTATGCGTTCCAGATCAGATTCATCCCTGAAACCGATGCTTATGCTGCCTTTGCCGTCAGCGCCGCATTTCAGCTTTACGGGAGCGCCCAGCTTTGCAGACAGGCTTTTGCCCATAGGCTTGAGACGTTCCTGACTGACAGCGGCCTTCTTTTCTCCGGCTGCGCCATTCTGCTGCCTTGCCTTCATTTCGACCGTACGGACCGAATAGCCGTACTGCTGCAGTTCATGGAAAAGCTTGAGCTGGCGTACCGGGTCGTCAATTGAAAGCAGGGCACGGGCATGGCCCATGTCTATCTGGCGGTTCTTGAGCGCCATCTGTATTTCAGCCGGAAGTTTGAGCAGTCTGATGTAGTTGGCTATTGTGGCGCGGTTCTTGCCTATCCTGGCACTGAGCTGCTCCTGGGTCATGTTGTAGACCTCAAGCAGATTCTGGCAGGCCAGGGCCACTTCCATTGAATTCAGGTCTTCACGCTGTATGTTCTCTATGAGGGCCATTTCCATGACGTTCTCGTCATCGGCTGTGCGGACGTATGCGGGTATGGACTTCAGTCCGGCCATTCCGGCGGCTCGGAAACGGCGTTCGCCGGCAATGATCTGATAGTCACCGCTTGCAACCTTTCTCAGCGTGATGGGCTGGATTATGCCTATTTCAGCTATTGATGCCGACAGTTCCTGAAGGCTTCCGGCATCGAAGTCACGGCGCGGCTGGTCAGGGTTGGCGTGTATCTGGTCCATAGGAATCTCACTGATTGAAGAGGATCCCTGTGTCCTTACAAGTTCAGTTGATATGAGAGCGTCCAGGCCGCGGCCCAGAGCCGATTTCTTTGTAGGGGTCATGCTTTTCAGTTCTTGCTTAAAATTTCTTCGGCAAGTGCCAGATAGTTCCTGGCACCGCGTGATTCAGCGTCATAGAGTATGGCCGGCAGACCGTAGCTGGGGGCTTCACTCAGTTTTACGTTCCTTGAAATTATGGTGTTGAACACCAGTTCCTGGAAATGCTTGCGTATTTCCTCATATATCTGGTTGCTCAGGCGCAGGCGCGAATCGTACATGGTCAGCAGGAAGCCTTCTATGTCAAGGGCTGGGTTCAGTTTCGATTTGATGATCCTGATTGTGTTGAGCAGCTTGCTTATACCTTCCAGGGCAAAGTATTCGCACTGGACGGGAATGATTATGGAATCAGCGGCAGACAGGGAATTGACTGTTATCAGGCCCAGTGACGGGGAGCAGTCAATCAGTATGTAGTCATATTCATCCTTCACTCCGGAGAGCATTCTCTTCATGACCAGTTCACGTTCCTCACGGTTCATCAGTTCAAGTTCAGCGCCCACAAGGTCAATGTGTGAGGGCATGACGTACAGTCCGTCAATACATGATTTGAGTATGGCGTCATGAGGGTCATTTCCGTTCACCAGGCATTCGTAGACGGTGCACTCCAGTGATTTGATGTCAATGCCCAGTCCCGATGACGCGTTTGCCTGAGGGTCAGCGTCAATGACAAGAACCTTCTTTTCAAGTACGGCAAGTGATGCGGCAAGGTTGATGGTGGTTGTGGTTTTGCCCACACCGCCCTTCTGGTTGGCCAATGCTATGATCTTTCCCATAGAGATGATTTTAGTTCGTAAAGGTAGTGCAAAAAAACGGGATTCGGGAAAAATATACTATTTTTGACAGGTTAAAACTTTTTCAGCTGTGAAGTACTATCTTGTGGCCGGTGAAGCGTCAGGTGACCTCCATGCTTCAAATCTTATGAAATCAATTGCCGCCAGGGACGCCCGGGCGCAGTTCCGCTGTTACGGCGGTGACATGATGGAGGCTGCGGGAGGTACTGTGGTCCGTCACTACCGTGACCTGGCGTACATGGGGTGGTGGCCGGTGCTGACCCATCTGGGTACAATACTGAGAGGCCGGAAGGACTGCTTTGAGGACCTGTGTTCATGGAAGCCCGATGCGCTGGTCCTGGTCGATTATCCCGGATTCAACCTTTCGCTGGCCAGGAAGGTGCATGATTCCCTGGGCATACCCGTATACTATTACATCTCCCCCAAGATATGGGCATGGAAGTCATGGCGTATCAGGGGGATACGCCGCAATGTGTCAAAGCTTTTCTCAATCCTTCCGTTTGAGGTGGGCTGGTTTTCAAACCGCGGCTATGAAATAAGCTACGTGGGCAATCCTACAGTCGATGAAATAGCCGCATACCGGGCATCGGACTGCCGCCGTCCCATTGCCGCTGCAGACGGAAAGAAGATTGTGGCCGTACTTGCCGGCAGCCGCCGGACCGAAATAAGCCGCAACCTGCCCAAGATGCTTGATGCGCTGAAAGGCATTGAGGGCATACGCCCTGTGCTGGCCTGCGCTCCGGGCATAGAACCTGAATTCTATGACAGCGTAATAGGGGACTCATCAGTCGAAAAGGTATATGGTAACACCTACGGGGTGCTGGAAAGCGCATATGCCGCTCTGGTCACATCGGGCACGGCCACTCTTGAGACCGGCGTGTTCGGCGTCCCTCAGGTGGTATGCTACAGAATGCCTCTGCCGCATGTGGTGAGCCTGCTCAAGCCGCTGTTCATCAGGGTGAGATACATTTCGCTGGTCAACCTGGTCGCAGGCTGTGAAGTGGTGCCGGAACTGGTGGCAGCACGGTTCACTGTGGACAACATAAGGAAGGAACTGGTTCCGCTGCTCTCTGAAACGCCTGAAAGAAAGGCACAGAGAGAAGGCTACGCCCGCATGAACGGTATCCTGGGACCTGCCGGAGCGCCTGAACGTGCAGCCGGACAGATTGTGGGACTACTTGAGTAGCTTCATTACGATACAGAAATAGACAAGCACCGCCGGCGCTGCCAGAAGCGTACTGTCAAAACGGTCCAGCATGCCGCCGTGGCCGGGCAGAATCCTGCCGGAATCCTTGATTCCCATTTCACGCTTCATGAGCGACTCTATCAGATCACCCCAGGTGCCGAACAGCACTACAGTCAGGGCCATGCCTATCCATACCCGGAGCGGTGCCGCACCGTATATGTCAGGAAGACACTTTGTCAGAACAACGGCTCCTGCAACTGTCAGCACAGCCCCCCCGGCTGAACCTTCCCAGGTCTTCTTGGGTGAAACCCTTTCGAACAGCTTGTGACGGCCTATTGTGCACCCCGTGCAGTATGCGCCAACGTCATTGCACCACAGGAAAATGAACAGCGCAACGGGGACGGCTGGGTTGTAGCCTTCAGCGAATATGCCGTAGCCCAGCAGCGACAGGAGCGAGAAGGGCAGGGCAATGTAGAGCACAGGCAGAAGGGTGTAGGCCATGCTTCTCAGCGGACTTTCCTTCTTCCTGTACAGTTCCAGTATGAAAATGACCATTACACATACTATGAACGGTATGAATGTCATGTCAGACTGTACGGGAGCCATGGCTACGGCAATGTAGAAAGACAGGGCTGCCAGTACTGACCACAGGCGGCTTGTGCCGGCCTGACGGTACCTGTTGGCAAGGCCGCTGAATTCAGCTGTGGCCAGAACGGTGCACAGGCCGAAAAGCCCCAGGAACCATATGTCTCCCTTCTGCATGCAGAACAGGAGTACGGCTGCATACACTACTGCGGTGGCGGTTCTTATAAGGAAGTTCATTATTCAGCAGGTGTTTGGAGTTCGACATCGGTTCCGGCTGCCGTGTTGTCAGTGCCCAGGATCTCTTCGCTTCTTGACGCCCACGGACGTTTGCCGAAAATCTCCTCAACGTCTTCAGCGAATATGACTTCACGCTCAATGAGGAGCTGGGCCAGACGGTGGTGTCCTTCCTCATGTTCCCTGAGCAGCTGCTTGCCGCGTTCGTACTGCTGCGCTATCATCTCCTTGACTTCACTGTCAATGAGTTCAGCGGTCTTTTCGCTGTAGGGTTTCTGGAAGGCGTATTCGTCAGTGCTGCTGTAGTAGCACAGGTTGGGCAGCCTGTCGCTCATTCCGGCATAGGCAATCATGCCGTAGGCCTGCTTGGTGACACGCTCCAGGTCATTCATTGCGCCGGTTGAGATATGTCCTATGAACAGTTCCTCGGCAGCGCGGCCGCCCAGGGTGGCGCACATTTCGTCAAGCATCTGTTCCCTGGTCGTGATCTGACGTTCCTCAGGCAGGTACCAGGCTGCTCCCAGAGCGCGGCCTCGGGGTACGATGGTGACCTTGATGAGCGGATTGGCGTATTCCAGGAACCATGACAATGTGGCATGGCCGGCCTCATGAAGGGCAATGGCCCTCTTCTCATCGGCGGTAAGCACCTTGGTCTTCTTTTCCAGTCCGCCCACAATGCGGTCTACGGCTGAAAGGAAGTCTTCCTTCTGCACTGCCTTCTTGTTGTGGCGGGCTGCTATCAGGGCGGCCTCATTGCACACGTTGGCAATGTCGGCGCCGCTGAAACCGGGTGTCTGGCGTGCCAGCAGGTCTATGTCGACATCCTTGCTCAGCTTGATTTTCCTCAGGTGCACACCGAACACCTCCTTGCGTTCGTTCAGGTCCGGCAGGTCAAGGTGAATCTGGCGGTCAAAGCGTCCTGCACGCAGCAGGGCCTTGTCCAGAATGTCCACGCGGTTGGTGGCGGCCAGGATTATGACGCCGCTGTTGGTGGCGAAACCGTCCATTTCGGTGAGCAGCTGGTTCAGGGTGTTCTCACGTTCGTCATTGCCGCCCATGGCCGGATTCTTGCCGCGTGCACGGCCTACGGCATCGATCTCATCAATGAATATTATGCATGGTGCCTTCTCCTTAGCCTGACGGAACAGGTCACGCACCCTTGATGCGCCCACGCCCACGAACATCTCAACGAAATCCGATCCGGAAAGTGAGAAGAAGGGAACATCGGCCTCACCGGCCACAGCCTTGGCCAGCAGTGTCTTGCCTGTGCCCGGAGGACCTACAAGCAGAGCGCCCTTGGGAATCTTTCCGCCCAGGTCTGTGTATTTCTTGGGGTTCTTGAGGAACTCCACAATCTCCTGGACTTCAGTCTTTGCCTCGGCCTGTCCAGCCACGTCCTTGAACGTGACGCGGTCAGCCTGTCCCTTTTCATAGACCCTGGCTTTGGACTTGCCCACGCTGAACACGCCGCCTCCGCCGCCTGAGCCTCCGCCGCTCATGCGCCTGGACATGACAATCCACAATACTATGAGCAGCAGGAACGGGAATATGCTTATGAGCACGTCAGTGAACGTGTGTGACTTGCGTACGTATTCCACCTTGCCGCTGAACCGGCCTTCGGACTGCGCCCTGTCAATGAATTCCTGCAGGTTGTCCATGGAACCCACTCCAACCTGCATCATGGGGCGTGCAAGCGGCTGTGCGGCCGCCTTGTCACCGAAAATGTATTTGGCTGAATCCGGCCATATGTACATTTCCATATTGTCCATGTTGGTGTATATGACAAGGCTGCTCACGTAACCTTTCTCCATGTATTCCTTGAATTCGGTGTATGAAGCCTTTCCAGTCAGTTCTGAACCGTCAGGTTTGAGCATTATGTATCCGAATCCGATGAACATGGCTATGTACAGCCAGGTGGTTATTCTGGATCCTCCGGCGCCGCCTCCTCCGGTGCCGTTGTTCTTCTTTTTGCTGTTGTTCTTTTCCGCCATAATGGGTCTCTTGTCAGTAAAAATGTGTCAAGGTGTCAGTCAAGGTCAGGGATCTCTTCAAGGGCGGCATCGGCCCAAAGGTGTTCCAGATCATAGAACCTGCGGTCTTCAGGTACGAAAATGTGTACCATGACTTCTCCGTAATCCATTGCTATCCAGTGGGCGTAGCGCGTGCCTTCAACGAATGCCGGCTTGATGTTCTCCCTTATGCGCACCGTTTCCCTGATGGAGTCCTCAATGGCCAGCGTCTGGTTGGGCGTGCCTCCCTGGCAGATTACGAAATAACGGCATGCGGTATCCTCGATTCCGCTCAGGTCAACCACCGTGATTTTTTCGCCTTTCCTTTCCTGAATGCCTTCTATGATGCTTTCAATTATGCTTTCTCTCTTCTTTTTTGCCATTTACGTGTAAATGTATGTGATTCTACAAAAGTAATGAAAACTTTCTTGCCCGCCTCTCTGCGGCGGACAAAATATTTATGGCAAAAAATGTGCCAAAATGTTTGCGAACCAGAAAAAAGCCGTATATTTGCACCGCTTTTCGAAAAAGCATTGGGCTATGGTGTAATGGTAACACTGCAGATTCTGGTCCTGCCTTTCCTGGTTCGAGTCCGGGTAGCCCAGCAAAAAAGACTGTCACCGCAACGGCGACAGTCTTTTTTTTCCGTCCTTCCGGCCAGGGTCCGGCCCCGTCGGTCAGGGTCTGGCCCTGTATTCTTCAAGCAGGCGGTGGGCGGCGGCGAATGATGTCTGCTGGCCGCCAAGGACAAGCCTTTCAGTCTCCTCCAGCCGTGCCGATATCACCGGGTCATTGTAGAAACCGTTCTTGAGCGATTCGTTTATGGTTTCGTACATCCAGTACTTGGACTGTTCGTTGCGGCGGTACTGGAAGTAGCCGTTCTTCCTTACAAAGTCAACGTATTCCCAGACCATGTCCCAGACGTCCTTGATCTTGAGTCCGTAGAAACCGGAATAGGTCACGACTCTGGGCGTCCAGCCGCTTTCCGGGGCGGGGAACAGGTGCAGGGCGTTGCGCAGGCTCTGCGCTGCCATTTCGGCCTTGGGTATGTTGTCGCCGTCGGCCTTGTTTATGGCAATGCCGTCCGCCATCTCCATTATTCCGCGCTTTATGCCCTGCAGTTCGTCGCCGGTGCCGGCCAGCTGTATGAGCAGGAAGAAGTCCACCATGGAATGCACGGCGGTCTCACTCTGGCCCACGCCCACGGTCTCGACAAAGATCTTGTCAAAGCCTGCGGCCTCACACAGCACAATGGTCTCACGCGTCTTGCGGGCCACGCCGCCCAGACTGCCGGCCGACGGACTGGGGCGTATGAATGCGTTGGGGTGGACTGAGAGTTTCTCCATGCGCGTCTTGTCACCAAGTATGCTGCCTTTTGTCTTTTCCGAACTGGGGTCTATTGCCAGAACGGCCAGCTTGCCGCCGTCCTTGAGCACATGCAGGCCGAATTCGTCAATGGACGTGCTCTTGCCGGCTCCTGGAACGCCGCTTATGCCTATGCGGACTGAATTTCCGGCATAGGGCAGGCATTTCTCAATCACCTCCTGCGCAACGGCCTGATGTTCCGGCCTCAGGCTCTCGACCAGGGTTACGGCCTGGCTGAGCACCGTGACGTTGCCCTTCACTATGCCTTCCACATAGTCCGATACGGACAGCTGCGGACGTCTTGCGGCGCGTTTCTTGAAATAGGGGTTGACGCTGTCGGGATGGACCACGCCGCTGTTCACGGTCAGTCCCTTGTATTCCTCACTGTTCTCGGGATGTTCCATTTCGGTGTATTATTTTCAGTGCCACCCATGCAATGAAGCCGCACAGCAGGTATATCATGGTCTGGCAGAAATGCAGGACGAATGACATGGGCTGTGCATCGGACTGGGGGACACCGTATATTCCAAGCATTTTGACTATGGCAAGGTTCCACGGACCTGCACCGTTGGGGGTGGGGACCAGGACGGCAATGCTGCTGGCTGCGAAACAGGCCAGACCGGCCACCGGGCCCACGGCCGCTGTTGACGGCAGGCAGTAGAACGCCAGATAAAGTTCAAGGTAGTAGCAGATCCATATCCCTACTGAATAGAGAAGGAACAGGGGCAGGCGCCTGATCTGTTTCAGTGAAAGGAACCCTTCCCAGAAACCGCTTATGAAGCCTTTCACTTTCTCCCAAAGGTGGAACTTTGCACAGAGCCACCAGCACAGGGCGCAGAATACGGTTATTCCGATGGCCCAGTACCAGAAGGCCGGATTCTGAAGCATGGGAGTGCTTTCAGCGATTTCTTCCGTGCCGTCAGGGGTGAGCAGCAGCCTGAACTGTCCCAGCTGTGCAAGTATGCTGCCAAGTACGATCAGCCCCAGCAGGACGGCATCGACAACCCTTTCAGCCACCAGGGTGCCCAGACCTTTGCTGAACGGGACTTTCGCGTTCTGCTCCAGCATGCCGCATCGGCATATTTCACCCACGCGGGGAATGATTATGTTGGCGGCATATCCGGTGAATACGGTCAGCACGGTGTCCTTTCTGGGCACGTCATAGCCTATGGGTTCGAGCAGCAGGTTCCAGCGCAGTCCGCGGAACAGCGGTCCCAGCGCACTGAACGAAAGCGCCGCGGCAAGCCACAGCCAGTTTATGCGGCGCATGTCATTGCCGAACTCCGTGAAGTTGTAGTCCCGGTACGTGAAATACAGCACCACTGCTGAAATGAGCAGCGGAAGCCCTATTTTGAGTGTGGTCGAAACGCCCTTTTTCATAACCGACCGCTAAGATACGAAAGATATTCCAAAGAGACCTTACTGGTAGCGGCGTATGCGCACGTCAATTCCGCTGCCTTCCAACATGTCAGTTACCTTTGTCATGTCTGTGCTGCTGTAGTGGTAGGGAAACAGCACCTTCGGTCCGATGGTCCGTGCGGCATTGTCCAACTGCTCCGGTGACATGGTGTAGGGCAGGTTGCATGGCAGGAAAGCCACGTCAACGGCGGGCAGGTCCTTCATTTCGGGAATGTCCTCAGTGTCACCTGCAACATATATTGTAAAGCCGTCAACCGTAAGCAGATATCCGTTGTCACGTCCTTTGGGATGGAAATTCTGCTTGTCAGCTGAAGTGTTGTATGCGGGGACGGCCTTTATCCCAATGCCTCCGTCAAGCGTGCGGACATCGCCCGGAGCCATAGCGTCACCCCTGCCCAGCTGCTTGCAGCAATTGGCGGTGGCGAATATCCTGGTATCATCCCCGGTCAGCTGGCCAATGGCATCGGCATCCAGGTGGTCGCCGTGTTCGTGGGTTATGAGTATGGCATCGGCCTTGGGCAGAATGGAATAGTCAGTGGCTGGCTGGGCGGCGCGTCCAACTGGGTCGACATATATCCATTTGTCAGCAATTTTCATTCCGATGCTGCCGTGCTTGATGCAGTACAGGACTATGGTCGTTCCGTTCGGGGTGAGGAAGACATCGGACTCATCCCTTACAACGGGTTTGCCGGCCTCAGTCCATGCGATGAATCCCGGGTCCAGTTCATAGACCATGTAGCCGTAGCCGGCCAGCATGTCACGGGCGGTTTTGCTGCGGTTGCCGCTGCGGCAATATACTGCTGCCCTCATGTCACGGGTCATTATTCTGAATATCCTGTCCATGAAACCGTTTTCCCTTACATCCACGTTTATTGCGCCGGGGATATGGCCTTCAGCATACTCCTCGGGGGTTCTGACATCAATGAGCAGGACCTGCGGATCCAGGATGGCCTTCTCGAATCCGTCAACTCCCACACTTGCAATGTTGGGGTTCTGGGCCTTGCAGCCGCTGACTCCGATTACGGTTCCGAGAACCGCTGCCAGAAAAGATTTTCTCATAATTCCAATATTTTTGCCAAAGGTAGTCATTTTCGCCAAAGTGGCCCGCGGTGATGGGCGAAACCGAAATAAAAACCGCAAAGAGTACACTCTTTAAACCAATTTGACTACCTTTGCAAAGTCAGACGGAAAAATCAATCATATGGACGACAATGCGGACTGTAAAACCCAAAAAGGCTCTAGGCCAGCACTTCCTGCGGGATATGGATATTGCCCGGGCAATAGCCGCAACCGTTGATGCCCGTCCTGATCTCCCCATTCTCGAAATAGGACCCGGCACTGGAGTCCTCACACAGTTCCTGAAGGAGCGTGACCGCCAGCTGAAAGTAATAGAAATTGACAGGGAGTCAGTCATGTACCTGCATGAGAACATGCCGGACGTGAATGTCATTGAGGGCGATTTCCTCAAGCTGGACCTGAACGGGCTCTTTGACGGCGGACAGTTTGTCCTTACGGGAAATTATCCGTACAACATATCCAGCCAGATATTCTTCCGCATGCTGGAGAACAGGGAACTCATACCGTGCTGCACTGGAATGCTGCAGCGTGAAGTGGCCCAGCGCATATGCTCGGGCCCCGGAAACCGCAACTACGGCATACTGAGCGTGCTGCTGCAGGCCTGGTATGACACCGAATACCTTTTCACCGTACACGAAAATGTCTTTGATCCGCCTCCAAAGGTCAAGAGTGCTGTCTTGCGCCTTACCCGCAACTCCCGCACGCAGCTGGGCTGCAATGAAGCCCTGTTCCGGAAGGTTGTGAAGTGCACGTTCGGCATGCGGCGCAAGATGCTGCGCAATTCGCTCAGGCAGGTCTATGAGAAGGATGTCCCTCTACCGGCGGACTCTCCTTATCTGGACAGACGTCCCGAACAGCTTTCAGTCAGTGATTTCATCTCTCTGACGAACATGATGGAACAGGCTGCAGGCTGATATCCCGAGTTAGGAAACCGAAAAACTCACCCTGGCCCCGCTCTTGAGGGGCCGCATGTATTCAGAACTATGGAGAAGGATTTTCTGGATAACATTCTTGAAGTGATTGAAAGGCAGGATGCCGTACAGCTCAAGGCTATCCTTGAGGACATGCATCCGGCCGATATAGCCGAACTGTGCGATACCCTTGATGTCGATGAGGCCAGGCTGGTTTACCGCCAGCTGGACAACGAAACGGCGGCCGATGTCCTGGTCGAAATGGACGAGGACAACCGCAAGCGCCTGCTGGATGTGCTCCCGTCGGAAGTGATTGCCAGCAAGTTCATTGACAACATGGATACCGATGATGCCGTGGACATCATCCAGGAGATGGACGAAGACCGTCAGGAGGAAGTCCTTGCACACATCGGAGACATAGAGCAGGCCAGTGACATTGTGGACCTGCTGCAGTATGATGAAGATACCGCCGGCGGTCTGATGGGCACTGAAATGGTTGTCGTGAACGAGAACATGAGTATGCCCGAATGCCTTCAGGAAATGCGCAAGCAGGCCGAGGACCTTGACGAGATATACAACGTGTACGTGGTCGATGACGACGGCCGCCTGAAGGGCGTGTTCCCCCTGAAGAAGATGATCACCAACCCGTCCGTATCGAAAGTGAAGTACGTCATGGACGAGGACCTGATAAGCACCAAGGTCGACACGCCCATTGATGACGTGGTGCAGATGATTGAAAAGTACAACCTGGTGTCCGTTCCGGTCATTGACAGCATAGGGCGCCTGCAGGGTCAGATCACGGTCGATGACGTCATTGACGAACTGCGTGAACAGCAGGAACATGACTATCAGCAGGCTGCCGGTCTTACCGGCGATGTCGAGGCCGATGACAACGTGTTCCGCCAGATGTGGTCACGCATACCGTGGCTGCTCATAGGCATATTGGGCGGCATTCTGAACTCAAAGCTGCTGGAGCATTTCGAGACGGCCTTCGCCGCCGCCACTTCACTGCTGTTCTTCATACCGCTCATAGGTGGAACAGGCGGCAATGTGGGCACGCAGTCATCGGCCCTTGTGGTGCAGGGACTTGCCAACGGTTCGCTCAACACAAGCAACATATGGCGGCAGGTGTTCAAGGAATCGGCCGTGGCGTTAATCAACGCCATTGTACTGTCGCTGCTGGTCCTGGCCTACAACGTGTTCGCGTTCGGATGGTCTGATCCGGTAACGTACGCCGTTCCCCTGAGCATGTTCGGACTGGTGCTCATTGGTACCCTGTGGGGCACCCTGCTGCCGCTTCTTTTCGAAAAGATACACATTGACCCCGCCATAGCCACAGGCCCTTTCGTGCAGATTACGAATGACCTTCTTGGAATGGGCATTTACATGCTTGTAATCACCCTCATAATATGACGGCGGGCCCAAAGCGCGGGGAATTCGAAAAAAACGGCCCGAAAAAATTGGCACTTTGACATTTTTTGCTTTTATTTGCATGCTTTGCATAGCATTAACACGAAAACATTCCGGAAATTATGGAAGAGGAATTGAACAATGAGAACTTACAGGAAACTGCAGTTCAGGAGGAACTGACACAGCAGCAGCCTGTTGCCACCCGTGAAGAGGTGATTTCACGTCTTCAGGAAATGGTCGGTGACATTTCACTGGCCAAGAGAGCGGAACTTGAGTCTCTGAAGCAGGTTTTCTACAAGCAGTTGAAAGCCGCTCAGGAGGAACAGATTGCAGCCTACGTTGCAGGCGGCGGTACGGCCGAAGAATTCAAGCCCCAGATGGATCCGCTTGAGGAGCAGTTCCGCAAGCTGATGAACATAATCAGGGAGAAGAAGGCCGCGGCGCAGGAAGCTCTGGAGATTGTCCAGCAGGAGAACTACCGCAGGAAACTGGATATTCTGGACCGCTTCAAGGCTCTCATTGAAAAGGCCAACACTGAAGGTGCACCCTACAGCGAATTCAAGACCATACTCCAGGAATGGAAGGACATAAAGGAGGTTCCCGCAGACAAGGTGGGTGAACTGTGGAAGACTTTCCAGCAGTATGCCGAACAGTTCTATGACATACAGAAACTGAACAACGAATTCCGCGAATATGACTTCCGCAAGAACATGGAGGCCAAGATAGCCATCTGTGAAGAGGCTGAAAGGCTGGCTGAAGACCCTGATGTGGTTCAGGCCTTCCGCAAGCTGCAGAAACTGCATCAGGATTTCCGTGAGACCGGTCCCGTGTCAAAGGAATCCAGGGAGGAGATATGGAACCGCTTCAAGGCCGCGTCGACTGCCGTTAACCGCCGTCATCAGCAGCACTTTGAAGAGGTCAAGAAGAACGAACAGGAGCATCTGGACCAGAAGACCGTGATATGCGAACTTCTTGAGGGTATTGAATATGACAGCCTGACCACATTCCAAAGCTGGAATGACAAGACTCAGGAAGTGCTTGCCCTGCAGAAGAAATGGAAGGACATAGGTTTCGCTCCCGTCAAGCACAACCAGAAGATATTCGAACGCTACCGTGCCGCATGTGACGACTTTTTCAGCCGCAAGGGTGAATTCTTCAAGCAGATGAAGAGTGACATGGGCGAGAACCTGGCACGCAAGACCGCACTTTGCGAACAGGCTGAAGCCCTGAAGGACAGCACTGACTGGAAGGCCACCGGTGAAAAGATAGCAGAACTGCAGAAACAGTGGCGTGAGACCGGTCCCGTGCAGAAGAAATACACCAACGCCATCTGGAAGCGTTTCATAGGTGCCTGTGACTATTTCTATGAGCAGCGTGACAAGAACACTTCATCAAAGCGTCAGGAGGAAAGTGCCAACCTGGCCGCAAAGAAGGAGATCATTTCCAGGCTCAAGGAGTTTGATTCACAGAACCTGAGTGATGACGACATTGCCGCAATACGCGACCTGGCATCACAGTGGAACGGCATAGGATTCGTTCCCTTCAAGGTCAAGGACAGGATTGCCGCTGAATACAAAGAACTTATGGATTCCTTTGGCGGTGTGGTGCGTGCAGGTGGCCAGCGCCGCTCATCGCAGCGCGCATCGGTCCAGCGTGAGACCGGCACACCCCGTGAAAGGCTCATGCGCCAGTATGAGGCCAAGAAGGCTGAAATCCAGACCTATGAGAACAATGTGGCCATGATATCCAGCAAGTCCGGCAACAGTTTCGTGGATGCCATCAACGCAACCATCGAATCACTCAAGGCTGAAGCTGCAGACATTCTGGCTCAGATTCAGAATCTGCCGGAGGAATAACCTGCCGGTACACTTATGATAAAAAGAGGATGACTGTTTTCAGTCACCCTCTTTTTTAGTCGATTCCTGCTGTTCAGACCGGTGTCAGAACTCGTAGCAGAGACCTATCGATACTGATCCGAGAAGGTCAAGCACGCTTTCAAGTTCCGATGTGCCGCCGAAATTGAATGATGATTTGTAAGTGCCGTTGCCGGAGACTTTCCTGTCCTCATCAAAGTCTGCAGTGTAGTTGTTGTTCCATTCAAGTCCGGCGAATCCGAAATATGATTCGACTGACCAGTGTTCACCCAGGCTGTAGCTGAGACCGGGAATGACGCTGATGCCTATGTTGGTTTCCCTTGAGAAGCCGTCATAGTCATCGACAGTACCCTTTTCAATGTTCCAGAATCCCTGGGCTTCAGCAAAGAATGAAAGCCTGTCAGTCAGGTCAAAGTAGCGGCGGCAGTACAATGCGCTTTCAAATCCGAAAGTATGTTCGTCATAAAGGTCAGACATGATCCTTGTGGTTTCAGTCTCTCTTGAAACGCTCAGGATGAGACCGGCCTCATAGCAGTCACCGAACGAATAGCCTATGG
Organism: Bacteroidaceae bacterium; assembly: GCA_024398665.1. Taxonomy (GTDB): domain Bacteria; phylum Bacteroidota; class Bacteroidia; order Bacteroidales; family Bacteroidaceae; genus Colenecus. Next base: position 33,462 of record JAKSIS010000010.1, on the reverse strand, counting down.
CAGGTGAGAATGCGAAACCCTTGTCACCGCCGTTCTTGCGGGTGTCAGTGAATTCGCCGTCATTTTCAATTCTGGTCTTGTTGGTGTTACCGTAAAGTCCGAAAGAACCTGACAGGGAGAACTGTGCATGGGCAGCGCATGTGACTGCCAGTGCAGCGAAAAGCATTGAGATTTTCTTCATTTTTTTCTGATGGTTATTGGTGATATTTCAAAACGGTCGCAAAAGTAGTCATTTAATTGAAACTTACCAGTATGCGGAACACTTTTCCTGGGGCTGCAACCCAGTCCTGCATGGCTTGAAGGGCGTTTTCAGGCCTTACACATGCTGTAATGAGTTCGTCCACAGGACAGGAGCCTTTCTGCAGATAACGGATTACGGCTTCGAAATCCATGGGAGTGGCGTTGCGCGAACCGCGTATGTTCAGTTCCTTCTTGACGAAAAGCGATGTGGGCAGCGTGACATCGGACTTTGAATATCCTATGCAGACCACGCGGCCTGAGAACCCTATCTCGTTTATGGCAGACTGGTAGGTAGGCACGCTGCCCACGGCTTCAACGACAACCGTAGGACCCATGCCGCCGGTCAGCTGCTGCAGGGTGGCGTGCAGGTCCTGGGTCTTTGAATTGACGGTGTGCGCTGCTCCAAGGCGGCGGGCCAGTGCCAGCTTGTCATCATCAAGGTCAACGGCAATCACGGTGGCACCGCGCAGCGAAGCGCGTACAATGGCGCCTACGCCAATCATTCCGCAGCCGAACACAAGAACCGTATCGGAGTCAGTGACTTCAGCGCGTGAAACGGCATGGAAGCCTACGCTCATGGGTTCAATGAGGGCGCAGTCCCGTGTGGAGATGCCGGGGGCGGGGATGACCTTCTCCCACGGCAGCACCATGTAGTCGCGCATGGCACCGTCACGCTGTACGCCAAGCGTCTCATTGAATTCACATGCGTTGCTGTGTCCCGAACGGCAGGCGGCGCAGTGTCCGCAGCTGGTGTACGGGTTCACGGTAACTGTCATGCCGGGTTTCAGATGGTCGGGGACACCGGCGCCGGTGCTTTCTATCACGGCACCGATCTCATGTCCCGGAATGACGGCATCCTTTGCCATGAGGTTGCGGCCCAGGAACGTGTTCAGGTCCGATCCGCAAAAGCCCACATACCCTATTTTCAGCAGCACCTGCCCCTGGCCGGCCTGCGGCTGCGGGGCTTCTTCAACGGTAATGTTCCCCTGTGCGGGGATTCTGACAAGTCTCATGTTATGTATTTATTTGAATCAGTCCTTTACAATGTGGCCCTTCCATCCGTACCATGCGCATACGGCGAAACATACCAGCGGTATGATGTACGCCAGGCTGGGGTTGGCCAGGGAAATCTGGAAACGGGCGGTGAGAAGCGGCAGAATGGAGTTGCCAACAATGGCCATGACCAGGAAGGCCGATCCGCTCTTTGTCTCACCCTTCAGGTCAGTGAGTGCCAGGGAGAACTGGGTGGGGTACATGATTGACATGAAGAACGATATGCCCATCATTGCATAGATGGCGGTCATGCCTCCGGTAAGGCAGATGACAAGGCACAGCAGCACGTTGGCTATGCCGTACACGACCAGCATGTTTTTGGGCTGGAACTTGCCCATGAGCCATGCACCTATCCATCGGCCCAGAAGGAAGGCCAGCATGTAGAATCCGAACAGGGTGGTGGCCTTTTCAGGTGTCAGTCCCGCATACTTCACGCAGTAGACTATGAACAGGCTGTTGACTGCAGTCTGGCCGCCGTTGTAGAAGAACTGTGCTATGACGCCGTTGCGCAGGTGGCGGCGCCTGAGTACCTTGAACGAAATGAGCTTGCCGCTGTTTTCGGTGTCATCGTCTTCAGCCTGGATGCGCGGCAGCTTGGTGAATATGATCACTACTGCAATCAGGATAAGTACAATGCCGAATATGGCGTAGGTCAGCTTGAAGTTGTGTATCTCAGCGTCAGGCATGGCGGCAGCCGTGGCGTCATCGATAAGGATGAGCTTGCTCAGGAACATGGCGGCGATGAATGCGCCCAGACCGTTGAATGCCTGTGCCAGGTTGAGACGGCGCGGAGCGGTGGCGGGGTCGCCAAGTTCAGTCACATAGGGGTTGGCGGCGGTCTCGAGGAAGCACATGCCTATGGCCACGATGAAGAATGCGCAAAGATACAGCGGGAAGCTGTGGAGCGATGTCACCGGCAGGAAAAGCAGTCCGCCGACGGCTGAAATGAGAAGTCCCAGCACTATGCCTGCCTTGTAGCTGAAACGCTTCATGAACATGGCAATGGGTATGGGGAACAGGAAATATGCGAACCAGTATGATGTCTCGACAAATTCGGCGCGTGCCTGGTTTATGTTGAACAGTGACATCATCTTGTTCACTACGGGTGACAGCAGGTTGTTGCTGATGGCCCAGAGGAAGAAAAGGCTGAACACCATGGCCAGTGCCACAGTATTCTTTTTGGGTGTTGGATTCTGGTTCATTCTGACATGTTTTTAATATAAGGTAAGTCAATTGACGTCTCTATTCCATAGAAACGGGCGGCGTTCAGGCCAAGGAACTGTTCCTTTTCCTGAAGCGTAAGTTCAGTGGACTTCAAAATGAAGTCATATGACATGCGGTAGGTTATGGCCGTGATGGTGCGCGGGTAGTCCGAACCCCACATGAGTTTCTCCATACCCACCAGGTCCGATGCCTCACGTATGGCGCGCACGGCACCCCTGAACGGGTAGAATTCGCTGTTGAACAGCCATGTTATTCCGCCTGATTCGATCATGACGTTCCTGTGGCGGGCCAGTCTGATCTGTTCCTGCCAGCCGGGGACTGTCACCATTCCGAAATGGCCCACTGCAATCTTCAGTTCCGGGCATTCCTGAATGACCTCCTCCATTTCAGGCACCTGGACGGCACCGTCCTCAAGGGTGATGGAGAGAATGGTTCCGTTCTCTTCCATCAGCCTGAACATGGACATCATTTCAGGACAGGTCAGCGGCACGCGGCCCTGCGGGGTCTGCAGACGGTGGCCCGGAATGGCCAGCGCCCTGAATCCCTGTGCAATGAGCTGTCTTGCCTGCTCGAGATATCCGGGCTGGCGGTATTCGCACATTCCGCATACCAGAAAACGGTCCGGATAGCGTTTCTGCACATCGGACAGATATGCGTTCTGTATGCCGTCAATGAATTCCTGAACCACGACTGCGGCGGTAACCTGCGCATAGTCCATGTTGGAGAGGAATATTTCAGCGGTGTTGCGGCCGTCAATGATGAACGGCGGCACCATCTGGCGCACTTCACCCATGAACAGCGAACGGCCGTTCTCAAGGGTGCGTATGGGCATGCCGTTCACCACGGTGTCCTGGCGCAGCCACAGGTGCGAATGGGCGTCTATGATCTTCATCATGAGTTGCACCATGTGACGCGCTGCTGGTCACCTATTATCTCCTTGACTTCAAATACCAGATCCCAGTCAAGAGGCTCCTGGACGGCTTCAATGTTCTTGAGCACATTTGCGGGGTTGGCGCTTGAGAACAGGCAGGTGGCAATGCGCGGGTTGCTGTATGAGTACTGCACGGCAAGCTTTTCAATCGATGTGCCTTTTGCCTTGCAGTGCTGGGCGGCTTTGGCGCAGACATCGACCAAAGGCTTGGGAGCGGGGTGCCAGTCAGGTACGCCGCGTTCTGAAAGCAGTCCCATGGCCAGGGGCGAGGCATTGATGACGCCTATACCCTTCTGTTCGAAATAGCCCAGATAGTCGTTCAGCTTTTCGTCATTCAGACAGAAATGGCAGAAGTTCAGAATGCTTTCAACCGTGCCGGCGGGAGAGTGGTCAACGACCCACTTCAGATTTTCAAGCTGCAGGTCAGTGATGCCCACATGGCTGACTACGCCCTTGTCACGCAGTTCAACTAGAGCGGGAAGGGTTTCGTCAACGACTTTCTGCAGCCCTCCGGGCAGGGCAGCCTGGAATTCTATGTCATGTACGTTGATAAGGTCAATGTGGTCAACGTTCAGGCGTTCCATGCTTTCATAAACGCTTTCAGTGGCGCGTTTCGCACTGTAGTCCCAAGTGTTCACACCGTCCTTTCCGTATCGGCCCACCTTTGTTGAAAGGTAGTACTTGTCACGCGGAATGTCCTTGAGGGCCTTGCCCAGAACGGTTTCAGCCTTGTAGTGACCGTAGTAGGGAGACACGTCAATGAAGTTCAGACCGCCATCCACTGCAGTGAAGACTGCCTGAATGGCTTTCTTTTCGTCAATCTCATGGAATACACCGCCTAGCGATGATGCACCGAAGGCCAGTCTTGCGACCTTCATACCGGTCCTGCCGATTTCATTGTACTTCAAACTCATATTAAGTAGCTGGTTAGTTGGTTATTGTTTTTTTGGTTTCCAAAATTACTCAAAATGTTGCAGAATGCAAGCGCGGCATTCCTCCATAAGCCATTTTGGCGTCGATGTGGCACCGCAAATACCTATGGACTGCCTTCCTTCAAACAGACTGAAGTCTATGTCCTGCCTTCCTTCAATTAGGTAGGTGTTGGGATTGACGTTAAGGCATTCGTTGAACAGGACCTTGCCGTTTGAACTCTTCCGGCCGGAAACGAACAGGACAAGGTCATGTTTCTTTGCGAAATCCCTGATATGCTCCCTGCGGTGCGACACCTGTCCGCAGACCGAATTGAAATGCACGAACTGCCTGCCCTTCTGCACGCGCTCTCCTATGAGCGCTATCAGCTGGTTGTAGCTGGAGGCCGATTTCGTGGTCTGCGAATACAGGAAGATGTCCTTTCCGAAATCAATGAGACTGATGTCATCGGCTGATTCTATTACAAGGGCGCGGCCGTCAGTCTGACCCACAAGCCCCAGAACCTCGGCATGTCCTTTCTGTCCGAATATGATTATCTGCTGGGTGGCGGGGTCCATGGTCTCATACTGGGAGTGTATGCGCTGCTGCAGCTTGAGCACCACGGGGCAGGTGGCGTCAATCAGGGTGATCCCGTTTTCTGCGGCCGTACGGTAGGTTGACGGCGGTTCGCCGTGGGCCCTGAGCAGCACCCTTGCGTCATGCAGGGTGTCGAACTGGTCATGGCCTATGGTCTTCAGACCCAGGTCCTGCAGGCGCGTGCATTCCATGCCGTTGTGCACAATGTCACCCAGGCAGTACAGTTCATCGCCCTTACGGAGTTCCTCTTCGGCCTTTCCTATGGCTGAAAGCACTCCGAAACAGAAGCCTGAATCCTTGTCAATGTCAACCCTCATGGAATCATTCAGCTGCGGCGCGCATGTACTGGCTCATGAGCCATTCGTCCTGTTCGTCCATGGTCATGCTGCTGTTGTCCAGCACTATGGCGTCATCGGCCTTCCTCAACGGGGAGACGGCACGGTGCGAATCGATATAGTCGCGCTCACGGACGTTTGCCAGCACTTCTTCATAAACCGGATTCTCACCTTTGCTGATGAGTTCGTCATATCTGCGCTGTGCGCGTATGGTGTCACTGGCGGTGACGAAGATCTTGAGTTCGGCATTGGGATAGACGGTGGTTCCTATGTCGCGCCCGTCCATGATGACGGCTCCGTCACGGCCCAGCTGGCGCTGCTGCAGGACCATGGCCTCACGTACGAACGGAATGGCGGAAACGGGGCTGACCTTGCCGGACACTTCCATGCCGCGTATCTCCTTCTCCACGTTTTCACCGTTCAGCATGGTGTACTGCATGCCCTGGCTGTCCTTGCCGAAACTTATGCATATGCGGTCCATTTCCTGTTCCAGCGACTTTTCATCAATAGTGTCGCCGTGAATGAAACCGCGGCGCAGACAGTACAGCGTGACTGCACGGTACATGGCGCCCGTGTCAACGTATGTGTAACCGATCTTCTTTGCCAGTGCCTTTGCCATGGTGCTTTTGCCGCATGACGAATGGCCGTCCATTGCTATTATTATCCTTTTCATAGTGCGAATGCGAAATTCAGAAGTAATGATGATTCCGATACCTGGAACTTGCCGTATGACAGATCGAACATGACGCGTCCCACCTTGAGCCCTGTGCCCAGATGGAATCCGGTCATGCCGCGGCTGCCCTTGCCGGCCAGTTCTTCACGGTTCCTCAGGCTGCAGCCGCCGGCCACATAGAAACGGTCCGTAAGCAGTATGTCCGTTCCAATGTAGAAGTGGCGTTTCAGGATCTGGCCGAAACCCGCCTTTTCATCTTCAGCAAAGTAGAAGTCGTCCCGGTCCCAGTCCGTAAGGCGGTCCATGGTCAGCGTGAAGCGCAGCGGCGCGTGTTCCGGTTTCCACGTAAGGCCGGCGCACAAGTCGAACGGCAGTTTCTGGAATGTGTTCTCGAAAGCCTTGACCTGGCCTCCAAGGCCGGTGGCGGCAAGTCCCAGTGAAATGCCGTTGTCCGTATTCTCATAAAGCAGTCCCATGTTCACGCCTATGGCGACCGATGTCATGGAACTGTAACGCGAGCATATGAAATTTCCCGTAAGGCCGCCGCTCCAGCTGTCGGACAGGCGGTATGAGAATGTGGCGCCCACAGCCATGTCCTTTGAACTGAACGTACCGGTCTCAGTGCCGTCAGCTTCAGTACGCGCCATCCTGCCGTAATTCACGTAACGGGCATTGAAGGCGTAGAACGAACGTTCGTCAATGCTGCTGCAGTACTGCGCTCCGGCAACGGTGGTGCCTGCGAACCATGTCATGGCATCAAGACCCACCAGCCGTGTCGTGACCGCTGTCAGGTTTGCGGGGTTGTCAATGAAAAGCGCCGGGTCAGCGTCATGGAGTGAAACGCAGTGCCCGCCCAGGGACGATTCGTGGGCCGATGTGGGCAACTGCAGGAATTCGAATGAAGTCTGCAGGCTCTGGGCATGTAGGGCCGGTACGGCTGCAAGGGCCAGGACCAGTGATGCCGTTACTCTTTTCATTGGGCTTCTCATATCTGATTTCAAAGGTAGTGCAAAAAAAACACAATTTTGCCGATTCCAGGTAGCGTAATGCGAAAAAAGTGTTACTTTTGCGTTTGGTAAAAAACATACTGCCGGAAATTTAAAGCTTTATATCGATATATGGAAATCAAGAAATCTGAAAAGGCCGATCTTGAAAGGGGCAAGTCGACATCCCTTCTCATCGGTTTCGTAGTGGCTCTTGCAGTCATGTTCGTGGCTCTGGAGTGGACTCAGAGGGACAAGGAGATCAACATTGACGACTACATCGTAGCAGACCTGAGTCTTGAAGAGGAAATCGTACCCATCACCCTTCCTGAAAAGAAAACCGTTCCGCCACCTCCCCAGGCAGTCACAGTTGCTGAAGTGATTGAGATTGTTGAAGATGACGCTGAAATCGTTGAAGACATCATCGCATCAAACGATGACCAGACCGAATTCGTCGACATCACTGAGGTTGAGAACTTCGTGGTTGAAGATGAACCTGAAGAGGAGGTTCCGTTCGTGGTCGTTGAGGACATGCCGGAATTCCCCGGCGGCACCGCCGCTCTTCTTGAGTACCTTAAGAAGAACATCAAGTACCCGAACATATGCCGGGAGAACAACATCCAGGGCCGCGTGCTTATCCAGTTCATTGTGAACAAGGACGGTTCAATAGTTGACCCGGAGGTTGTGAAGCCTGTCAACCCATATCTTGACAAGGAGGCACTGCGTGTGATTGCCGGCATGCCGGCATGGAAGCCGGGTTCACAGCGCGGAAAGGCCGTGCGCGTAAAGTTCACGGTACCTGTAAACTTCAGACTCAACTAAAACTAATGATATGAAGAAGGGGCTCGCAAGCCCCTTCTTCCTGTTAATGACGCCATATGCTTGAAGCATCCGATATCCGGAAACGTTTTGAATCATACCTGCAGGGGCTGGATTATTCGCATGACCCCCGGACCCTGTACGCCCCTGTGCGCTACGTGCTTTCGCTTGGAGGCAAGCGCATCAGGCCCACGCTTCTTGCCATGGCTTACAACATGTATGCTGACACGGTGGAGAATGTCTTCCCTACCGCAGCCGGCATGGAGATATTCCACAACTTCACTCTTCTGCATGACGACCTCATGGACCGGGCCGACGTGCGCCGCGGACAGCCTACCGTCCATGTGAAATGGAATGAGAACACGGCCGTCCTTTCAGGTGACGTGATGCTGGTCATGGCTTATCAGTTCATATCACGCTCTGATCCTTCAAAGCTGTCCCGCATACTGGACATTGCGAACCGCACTTATATGGAGATTATGGACGGCCAGCAGTATGACATGGACTTCGAGAACCGCAATGATGTGAGCGAAAGGGAATATCTTGAGATGATAAGGCTCAAGACTTCAGTGCTGCTGGCGGCCTGCGTTGAGATGGGTGCCGTTCTTGGAGGCGCATCGGAACAAGATGCTCAGCTGCTGTATCGTTTCGGTGAAAAGCTGGGGCTTGCTTTCCAGCTGCAGGATGACCTGCTTGACGTTTACGGTGACCCGAAGGTTTTCGGCAAGAAGATTGGGGGTGACATTCTCTGCAACAAGAAGACATACCTTTATATTAATGCCCGCCTGCTGTCGGATCCGGGACAGCTTGCGCAACTGGACCGCTGGGCCGCCTATGACGGTGATGACGCGCAGTCCAAAATCAGTGCGGTGAGAGCCGTGTATGACGCCGTCGGAGTACGCGCCCTTTCCGAAAAGCTTATCGGATCATTGCTGGGTGAATCCCTTGAATGCCTGGACAGGGTCAGTGTGGATGAAAGCCGCAAACGCATTATAAGGCAGTATGCGGAAAGTCTCATGGGCCGTGTCCTGTAAAAACAGACCATAACCCGATGCCGTACAGAAGATTACCGAATACAGACAAAGCCAGGATCCGTTCCCTTGAGGCGGCTATTGGCAAGATGAGAAACAGCGACTATTACGCACCGGTCCTTTCGCCCGAACTGTTCAACAAGGCTGAAAAGAAACTGATACAGTTCCGTGACGCGGCAGACCGTTACACCAAGGCTCTGGACACACAGGTCAGCTATTCCAAGTCCGATGCGTACCAGACCCGCCTGAAGAATGCACGCATGTACGTGTCGCATTTCATAACCGTATTCAACCTGTGCGTGAAGCGCGGTGAGATCAAGGCTCAGGACAGGCTGTTCTATGCCCTTCCTGAAGACATGGGCGAACTGCCGGACCTGTCAAGTGACATTTCAGTGATACGCGCCTGTGAGAACGCCATAAAGGGCGAAAGGACCAGGACGTCACGCGGCGGCATACCCATATACAATCCTACAATTGCAAAGGTCAATGTCCATTATGACCTGTTCAAGGAACTCTATGACAAGCAGTGCCAGCTGCGCCAGCTTACCGAAGAGAGCCTTACGGTAGTCTCGCTGATGCGCCCCCAGATTGATGAGGTGATACTTGAGGTATGGAATTCCATTGAGGACTATTTCTCGGATCTGGAGGGTAAGAAGAAGATGGACGCATGCCGGGAATACGGTCTCATATACTATTACCGTACCGGTGAGAAGGCTGATTGACACCCACTGCCATGTCTATGACGAGGCTTTTGCCGGGGACCTGGACCAGGTGATTTCACGCGCCCGGAACGCCGGTGCTGTCCGGCTCCTGCTGCCGAATATCAATGAAGATACTGTCAGTGCCATGCTGCACGTGTGTGACACATGGCCTGATCTGTGCCTGCCCATGGTGGGCCTGCACCCCGAGGACCTGAAGACTGATTTCAGTTCCCAGCTCTCTTTCCTGAAGACGCTGCTTGATGCTGACCGGCGCGGACCGTGCCGCTATGTGGGGATAGGTGAGACTGGCCTTGACCTGTACTGGGACAGTTCGCGCACCGCTGACCAGATCAGTTCGTTCCGTACACAGATTGGATGGGCTCTTGAATATGACCTGCCGCTTGTGGTGCATGCGCGTGCCTGTGACGATCTTCTTTATGAAGTGATGTCGCCGTACTGCGGGACAGCGTTGCGCGGCGTGTTCCACTGCTTTTCAGGTGACAGCGCCCAGGCTGCCAGACTGATGCGCCTTGAGGGTTTCATGTTCGGGATTGGCGGTACGCTCACCTACCGTAAATCACAGCTGCCCGAAACGCTTGCAGCCCAGATTCCCCTGGACAGGGTGGTCCTGGAGACTGACTGCCCGTATCTGCCGCCGGTGCCGCACCGCGGACAGCGGAACGAACCGTCATATGTAAGCCTGGTGGCCGACAGGCTGGCCCAGGTGTACGGCTGCAGCACCGCTGAAATCGATGCCCGGACCACGGCCAATGCCATGGGACTTTTCCGTTTGTAGACTTCCCGGTACAATATTGCCGCCTTCTGCACGTTTATTCCTTTGCCTATGGGAAAGATAAAGGAATTCAAACAGATCAGGACCGTGCTCATTGTGGCGGCTGTGGTCATTGCGCTGTCATCGCTTTTCGTGTCACAGTCACTGGTCAGGGACCTGTCCCGTGAAGAGCACGGCAAGATGGAGCTTTTTGCTGAAGCGTACCGCACCTTCAATGCTGCCGATGAGGATACGGACCTGAGCCTGGTGCTGGCAGTGATAAGCGGCAACCAGACCATTCCCGTGATTGTGGTTGACGAATATGACGAGATAAAAAGCTGGCTGAACATAGAGATTCACGGTTCCGACACCATTTCATACCTTGCTGACTGTGTCATGCGCATGCGCGCTGCCGGCAATACCATAAAGGTGTATTTCAATGAGTATGATGACAGCCACTACAACGAGGTGTGCTTTGACGAATCGCTTCTGCTTAGCCGTCTCACGGTGTATCCGTACATTCAGCTGGGCGTTGTGGCCCTGTTCGTGCTGGTTGCCATATTGGCCCTGCTCAGTTTCAAGAAGACGGAACAGAACAGGGTGTGGGTGGGCCTGTCAAAGGAGACGGCACACCAGCTGGGCACTCCGATATCGTCACTCATGGCATGGACCGAACTGCTCAAGGACAAGTACGATGACCCGCTGATAGGCGAGATGGAAAAGGACGTTGACCGCCTGGAGATGGTGGCTGAACGCTTTTCGAAGATAGGATCGATGCCCGAACCGGTCAGTGCCGATATGGTGGAGGTCCTGGACGGCGTGATGAACTACGTGGAGCACCGTTCGCCCAAAAGCGTCACTTTCACAAGGGATTTCCCGAATCCTCCGGTCAATGCCAGGGTGAATGCATCGCTGTTCGGATGGGTCATTGAAAACCTGTGCAAGAATGCGGTTGACGCCATGGAGGGGCAGGGCAGCCTGACAATAACCCTTCTGGAAGAGAAGGCCATAGTTGCCGTTGAAGTGGCCGATACGGGCAAGGGCATAGCCAAGAATTCATGGAGGAGCGTGTTTGATCCCGGATATACGACCAAGAAGCGCGGATGGGGACTTGGACTTTCGCTTGCAAAGCGCATAGTTGAGGAATACCACAAGGGCAGGATATTCGTCAAGCAGTCCGAAATAGGCCACGGCACGGTGTTCCGTGTGGAACTGCCCAAATAATTTGGAATCTGTTTTGAGATTCTGCGCCTTTTTCTCCTTTTCATTAAAATAATATTGTATCTTTGTGCCCCGAAAAAATTGTTTGATGGGCAGACTGAGCGCATATAATGTTGAACTGAAGGGCCTTAAGGAAAAGCAGGCTTCATATCAGTGGACCGCCGGTGATGAATTCTTCGCCATCGTTGAAGGTGAGGAGGTTCAGAAGGGTAAGGTGAACGTGGACCTTACCGTCACAAAGGCATCGGGCTCTTATGTCCTGTCATTCAGCCTGAACGGTTTCGTGATTGTGACCTGCGACCGCTGTCTTGATGACATGACACTGGACATTGACACCACAGGCGAACTGAAGGTCAGGCTGGGTGCCGATTTCGGTGAGGAGGGTGACGTTATAATCGTTCCTGAAAGTGACGGTTCGGTGAATGTGGCATGGTACATTTACGAATTCATCGCACTGGCAATTCCCATCAAGCACGTTCATGCTCCGGGCAAATGCAACAAGGGCATGATGGAAAAGCTTGACGAGTATTCGTCACCGGATGACCCCGATGCAGCTGCAGACGGAAATCAGGCAGGCGATTCCCGCTGGGACGAACTGAAGAATATGAATTTTGAAAACGATAACGATTAAAAACTAAAACAAATGGCACATCCTAAAAGAAGGCAGTCAAAGACAAGGACTGCGAAAAGAAGGACCCACGATAAGGCAGTTGCTCCGACACTGGCAATCTGCCCCAACTGTGGAGCATGGCACGTTTACCACACAGTATGCGGTGAGTGCGGTTATTACAGAGGCAAGTTGGCAGTAGTCAAGGAAGCAGCCGCTGAATGACAGGACAGTAGAAACGCATCCTTCCCGATGCGTTTTTTTTGACCCTTTTCAAATGTAGGATACAAAGATGCACAAAGCCGGTTTCGTAAATATTGTGGGCAATCCCAACGTGGGCAAGTCAACGCTGATGAACCTTCTTGTGGGCGAGCATATTTCAATTGCCACCTTCAAGGCACAGACTACGCGCCACAGGATTATGGGCATTGTCAACACGCCTGAGACACAGATAGTGTTTTCGGACACGCCCGGTGTCCTGAAACCCAACTACAAGCTGCAGGAGTCAATGCTGGCGTTTTCGGAATCGGCCCTGGTCGATGCCGATGTGCTTCTCTATATGACCGATGTCATTGAGAAGGCTGACAAGAACCAGGATTTCCTGGACAAGGTCTCACGCCTGAAGGTGCCTGTTCTGGTCATAATCAACAAGATTGACCTGACTGACCAGGAAAGTCTGGAGAAACTGGTGCAGCTGTGGCATGAGCGTCTTCCTGAGGCTGAAATCATTCCCATATCAGCCGCCAACGGTTTCGGCGCCCAGACCGTCCTGAACAGGGTCAACGAACTTATACCCGAATGTCCGCCCTATTTTGACAAGGACCAGCTGACTGACAAGCCGGCCAGGTTCTTCGTATCGGAAATAGTGAGGGAGAAGATACTCCTGCATTATGACAAGGAGATTCCGTATTCGGTCGAAGTTGCCGTGGAACAGTTCAAGGAAAACAGTTCGCGCATACTCATAAACTGTGTGATATATGTCGAGCGCGAATCACAGAAGGGAATCCTGATAGGTCATGAGGGCCAGGCGCTGAAACGTGTGGCAATTGAGGCCCGTAAGGATCTTGAGAAGTTCTTCGGCAAGAAGATTTTCATGGAGATTCTTGTCAAGGTGGACAAGGACTGGCGCAGTTCTACGCGTGAACTGCGCAATTTCGGATACGAACAGAATTAATATTCCAGGAATATGAGCAATCTGGTAGCCATAGTAGGCCGTCCCAATGTGGGCAAGTCAACGCTTTTCAACCGTCTTACCCAGACACGTCAGGCCATTGTCGATGACGAGGCCGGCACTACCCGTGACCGTCAGTACGGCAAGTGCGAATGGGGTGACCGCCTGTTCTCAGTGGTCGACACGGGCGGATGGGTTGTCAATTCCGATGACGTATTCGAAGAGGAGATACGCAAACAGGTGAAGGTGGCCATCGATGAGGCTGACCTGATACTCTTCCTGGTTGACATAAGGAACGGCCTTACGGACCTGGACGATGAGGTGGCCGGCATCCTGCGCCGCTCCAGAACTCCGGTCATTCTGGTCGCAAACAAGATGGATACCTTTGAACTGCAGTACGGCGCCGCTGAATTCTACAGCCTGGGGCTTGGTGACCCTGTCACCATTTCAGCAGCCAACGGAAGCGGCACGGGTGACCTTCTTGACCTTATAGTGAGCCGCCTCCCGTCAGACCAGGGCGGGCAGACTGAGGATGACATACCGCGTTTTGCCGTGGTGGGCCGTCCGAATGCCGGAAAGAGTTCCATTATCAACGCGTTCATAGGTGAGGACCGCAACATTGTCACTGACATAGCAGGCACCACGCGTGATTCGGTCTACACCCGCTACAACAAGTTCGGCTTTGACTTCTATCTGGTAGACACTGCGGGCATAAGGAAGAAGAGCAAGGTTGAAGAGGATCTGGAATTCTATTCCGTGATGCGTTCCATACGTGCCATTGAGAACAGTGACGTGTGCATTCTCATGCTTGACGCCACACGCGGGATTGAAAGCCAGGACCTGAACATAGTGTCGCTCATTACCCGAAACCAGAAGGGGCTTGTGGTGGTGGTCAACAAGTGGGACCTTATCGAGGACCGCAGCGCCACTGTCATGAGGAACTATGAGAATGCCATCCGTTCCCGCCTGGCTCCGTTCACGGATTTTCCAATAGTGTTCACATCGGCCACGGAAAAACAGCGCATACTCAAGGTGCTGGAATGTGCGAAGGATGTGTACAGGCACAAGACCGCAAGGGTTTCAACCGGCAAGCTGAATGCTGAGATGCTGCCTTTGATAGAATCATATCCGCCACCCTCGACGAAGGGCAAATACATAAAGATAAAGTACTGCACCCAGCTGCAGGGGCCGGCAATTCCCACATTCATATTCTTCGCCAACCTGCCGCAGTATGTGAAGGATCCCTACAAGCGTTTCATAGAGAACAAGATACGTGAGAAATGGGATTTTTCAGGTACGCCCATCAACATCTTCTTCAGGCAGAAGTAAGACCTGGATTGTCAGCAGCTGACTTTTCTTGTCGCACTGCCGCAGCGTATCATCCATACGCCGTGGCCGGGCAGCTGCATTGTTCCCGTTCCGCCGCTGACAGTGACTGACATGATCTGCTTGCCGGAAATGTCATACAGAACGGCCGCAGTGCCGTCCGGAGCCGTTACGGTGACCTCACTGCCGCTGCATCGGATTATGGTTTCAGCAGTTTCCGGCTTTCTGACGCTGCTGGCCATGTCAGTTCCAAGAGTGAAACTTGAAGTGCCGCTGCTGTAGCGTATGTTGTACAGCCGCAGGCCCTGATAGTCCTGGCCGCCTATTGCCAGCGCGGGACGGCTGTACCATGTCACGCTGTCACTGCCTTCATACGGATACAGGTCACCGTATTCGGTTTCGTATCTGTAGCTGTTGTCGGCTGGGATTATGCTGTAGCGTTTCTGGGAACTGTTGGGCATGGAACTGTTCCTGTAGCCGTCATAGCTGACCGCTGTGAGCATGAGACCGTCAGCGTCCTGATACCCGAACCAGCCCTTGCGGTTGTGGCTTTCCAGTATGAGGAAACGGTCCGCATTGTCAGTGCCCATGCGGTAGGCCTGCCCCAGGGAGAGGTCTTCAAGCATGTAGGTGCCCGGGTCCGATATGTCAGTAAGGTCCAGCCATCCCAGGCAGTAGCGTTCGAATGCGGTGTATCCGGACGGCACGAACCCTTCAGCGGCGTAAGTGCCGTAGTCCATAAGGCTCCATTTGCCCAGTATGAAGTTCTGTGAGGAGTCATAGAAGTCCGGCAGTCCCAGAATATGAGAGAATTCGTGGCAGAATGTGCCCATGCCGTCAATGACGTCATCGCTGTCCCAGAACAGTTCGCAGGTCATGAAGTAGTTGACTTTGCCTATGCTGCCGAAACTGCCCTGCACGTAGTGCTTGTGCGGCCATATGGTGTTGGGGTCCGCCCCTTCATAGTTCTCGCCCCTGCCGGCATATACGATTCCAAGAAAGTCAACTTCACCTTTGCCGGACGTGTCATAGTCTGACAGGTCTGCCATATTCCGTTCCGTTATCTTCCTGCATATTTCACGGACCAGAGCGCCCGTCCTTTCGGTGCTGTCATTGCGGCCCCGGTTCTTTCCGTAATATGTGTAGCTTGAGTCTGCCATGACCGGGCCGACCACGATGAACGACGGGGAGAAGAGCCCGTAGGACTGCTGTTCGAAATAGTCCCTGACACTTCCGGGCGTGACGTATGTCCCCGCTTTTCCCTTCACCGTTTCAGTGTATCCGGGGGAATTGAACATGTCCGTGTAGTATGAAAGCATCTGTTCCACCGGACGGGAGAACGGCCGGTCAGGGAATTCGACCAGCACCACCAGGCATTTCTGTTTTCCGGTCCTGGGATAGCTGCCGGTGATATAGTGTCCTGAAGCCGAACCGGCGCGGGTTGAAAGGGCATAGGTACCGTCAGCGTCAGTCCTGCGCACCGATGCGATACGTGCGGCAACGTTTCCGTAAGAATTTATGCATTCCTGTTCCTGCAGGCTCCTGTCAGCTTTTTCATGTGCTGCAAGGGGCCCGGCTATCGGGGTGCCGTCAATGACATGTGACACATATTTCCAGCTTCCGTCCATGGCACGGACAACGGCGGCCCCGTCAGCGGTGCAGTAGCACCATCCGTTTTCGTCACCCGTGACCGTTATTCTGAGCCGCGTCCCGTCAGGCTGTACGACACGTGTCGTGTCCCTTCGAATAGGAACGGCGCTGGCTGCAACGGCAAGGATGATGCAAGCCATGAGCATGATGTAACGCATGGCCTTTGTCATGGGGGCTACTGCTGGAAATTCTTTTTCTTGAGTTCAAAACTCTGGCTGAGATACTTTTCCCTTACGGTGGGGTTGGCAGCCAGTTCCTCAGGCGTGCCCTGGAACAGGATACGGCCTTCAAAGAGAAGATAGGCACGGTCCGTTATGCTCAATGTCTCATGGACGTTGTGGTCCGTGATGAGAATGCCTATGTTCTTGTACTTGAGTTTCCAGACTATCTGCTGGATGTCCTCCACGGCAATGGGGTCAACACCGGCAAAAGGTTCGTCAAGCATTATGAACTTGGGTTCGATGGCCAGACAGCGGGCTATTTCAGTCCTGCGGCGTTCACCGCCGGAGAGCCTGTCGCCCAGGTTCTTGCGCACTTTCTGAAGGCTGAATTCGTTTATCAGGCTTTCCAGCTTCTCCTTCTGGTATTCGACCGGTTTGCCGGTGAGTTGCAGGACTGATGCGATGTTGTCTTCAACGCTCATCTTGCGGAAAACGCTGGCTTCCTGTGCCAGATAGCCTATGCCGGCGCGGGCACGCTTGTAGACTGGATATCCGGTGATGTCCTCTTCATCAAGGAAAATGCGGCCTTCGTTGGGGGTGATAAGACCTGTGGTCATGTAGAACGATGTGGTCTTGCCGGCTCCGTTCGGTCCCAGCAGACCCACAATTTCGCCCTGTTTCACATTGATTGACACATGGCTGACAACGGTGCGCTTGCCGTAGCGCTTGACCAGATTGTCAGTTCTGAGTACCATCTTTCTTTCCTCCGGGTTGGTCTGGTTCTCTTCCATTTCATTATGATTATGCACACAAAGATAAGTCAAAAGGGGACAAACAGCAACAGCACCGCTTCCAACAGTGCAAAAAAAATGCAAAAGTTTTCCACTTTCAGGTTATTGGAGTAATTTCGCGCTTTAATAGCGGGACAGGTCTTTTTCCTGTTTCCGGATGAATGGCAACAGAACACAAATACACCATAACAGAAAGATGAACGTAAAGTTTGAGAATGTGAGCAAGGTTCAGGGCCTTCTCACCATCGGCCTTGTAAAGGCTGACTATCAGGAAAAAGTTGAAAAGACGCTGAAGGAGTACAAAAAGAAGGCCAACATGCCCGGTTTCCGTCCGGGAATGGTTCCCATGCCGCTCATACAGAAGATGTACGGCAAGTCAGTGAAGGCCGATGAGATAAACAGGATCCTCCAGGAGACAGTATACGGATACCTGAAGGACAACAAGATTGACATGCTTGGCGAACCGCTGCCCAATGAGGAGAAGCAGGCCGGCATGAGTCTTGATGATGACGACCAGACTTTCTATTTCGACATTGCACTGGCACCCCAGTTCGACGCTTCAATAGGCAAGGACGATTCTGTCACATACTATGAAATCAAGGTGACTGACGAAATGGTTGACAGCCAGGTCAAGGCCTATGCGCAGCAGAACGGCAGGTATGAGCAGGTCGATGCATATCAGGAGAACGATATGGTCAAGGGAAAGCTTGTCGAACTTGAAATTGACGGATCAGCCAAGGAGAACGGCATTGCAGTTGAAGGCGCATCAATCATGCCCGTATACATGAAGGATGATTCCCAGAAGGCACTTTTCGCCGGTGCGAAGAAGGGTGATGTCCTGGTCATCAATCCCGACAGGGCATATCAGAGCAACGACGTGGAACTGGCATCACTCTTCAACATGAAGAAGGAGCAGGTTGCAGGAATCACATCGGACTTCTCATTCGAGATTCAGGATATCACACGTTTCGTGGAAAGCGAACTGAATCAGGAGGTGTTTGACCGCGTGCTGGGCAAGGACGTTGTCACCACCGAATCCGATTTCCGCGCCAAGGTGGGCGAGCAGCTGGCACAGAGCTTCGTTCCCGACTGCGACTACAAGTTCATGCTGGACGTGCGCGCATTCCTTATGGAGAAGGTGGGCAAGCTGGAATATGCCGATGACCTGCTCAAGCGCATCATGCAGGCTAACCGCAAGGAGGGTGAACAGGAGATCAGCGATGAGGAGTTCTCACGCAGCCTGGACGAACTGACATGGCACCTTATCCAGCAGCAGCTTGTTGAAAAGAACGGAATAAAGGTCGAAGATGATGACGTCAAGGCCATGGCCCGTGAAGCTACACGTGCACAGTTCGCACAGTACGGAATGATGAACATTCCTGACGAACTGCTTGACAACTACGCCAAGGACATGCTCAAGAAGCGTGAAACGGTTGACGGACTTGTGAACCGCGCTGTGGAATCAAAGCTTTCAGCAGTTCTCAAACAGCAGGTCAAGCTCAAGAAGAAGAAGGTTACGGTTGACGAATTCAACAAGCTTTTTGAAGCTCCTGCAGCAAAGAAGTCAAAGAAGTAAAAAACAGAATTACAGCAGCTATGGATGATTTCAGGAAATTTGCAACACGCCACCTTGGCATGAACAGCCAGACCCTTGATGACGTCATCAAGGCCGAATCACAGTATCTGAACCCCTACATTCTTGAGGAGCGTCAGCTGAACGTGACTCAGATGGACGTGTTCAGCCGTCTCATGATGGACCGTATCATTTTTCTTGGAACCGAAATCAGCGACTATACGGCCAACACCATCCAGGCCCAGCTGCTGTATCTGGACTCAGTCGATTCCTCCAAGGAGATTTCCATCTATCTGAATTCTCCCGGCGGTAGCGTGACTGCCGGACTGGGCATTTATGACACGATGCAGTTCATAAGCAGTCCTGTCGCAACAATCTGCACCGGCATGGCAGCCAGCATGGCCGCCGTGCTTCTGGTGTCAGGTCAGGAAGGCAAGCGTTCGGCACTGCCGCACAGCCGTGTGATGATACACCAGCCGCTGGGCGGAGTCCAGGGACAGGCCAGTGACATTGAAATAACGGCCCGCGAAATCCAGAAGATGAAGAAGGAACTCTACACAATCATTTCGGAACATTCGCACACCCCGTTTGACAAGGTCTGGGCTGACAGCGACCGTGACTACTGGATGACAGCAAAGGAGGCCATGGAGTACGGCATGATTGACCAGGTGCTTGAGAAAAGGAAATAAGGCGCATGGCAGGAGTTAGGAAAGGCGGCAGAACCTGCAGTTTCTGCGGACGTGCTGACAAGGAGGTGGGTTTTCTCATTACAGGCCTTGACGGCTGCATATGCAACGAATGCGTTGAACGTGCGGCTGAAATTGTCCGTGATTCCAAGACCGGTTCCTCCAAGCCGGCGTTCACAATGGATTCAGTTCCCAAACCTAGGGAGATAAAGAGCTATCTGGATGACTACGTGATAGGGCAGGACGCTGCCAAACGTTATCTGTCCGTAGCCGTGTACAACCATTACAAGCGCATCACCCAGCCTGATTCCGATGACGTTGACATAGAGAAGAGCAATATCATCCTTGTCGGAGCGACCGGAACGGGAAAGACGCTGCTTGCCAAGACCATTGCAAGACTGCTCAAGGTCCCGTTCACCATTGTCGATGCTACAGTGCTTACTGAGGCCGGTTATGTGGGCGAAGACGTGGAGAGCATTCTTTCACGCCTGCTCCAGGTGGCGGATTATGACGTCGATGCGGCCCAGCGCGGAATTGTGTTCATTGATGAGATTGACAAGATTGCGCGCAAGAGCGACAATCCGTCAATCACCAGGGACGTTTCAGGCGAGGGCGTCCAGCAGGGCCTCCTGAAGCTTCTTGAAGGTTCCGTGGTCAATGTACCCCCACAGGGCGGACGCAAGCATCCCGAACAGAAATTCATACAGGTGGACACCAAGAACATACTGTTCATATGCGGCGGCGCGTTTGACGGCATAGAACGCAAGATTGCCAACCGCCTGAACACGCAGGTTGTGGGCTTCGATTCCGTTGAACAGCGCAGCAGGGTTGATCTGAACAACCTCATGAAGTATGTGGCCCCGCAGGATTTGAAGTCTTTCGGACTGATTCCTGAAATCATAGGCCGTCTGCCTGTGGTTACCAGCCTTGAACCGCTTGACAGGGAAGCCCTGAGAAATATTCTTACAGAGCCGAAGAATTCAATTGTCCGCCAGTATGTGAAGCTGTTCAGTCTGGACGGTGTGAAACTGACATTCCGGCCTGAAGTCCTGGACTTCATAGTTGACAAGGCGATTGAATTCAAACTGGGTGCACGCGGCCTGAGATCCATTGTGGAGACGATAATGATAGACGCCATGTACGAAATACCGTCTTCAGACAGGAAAAGCTACACTGTAACACTTGATTACGCCCGCCGGCAGCTGGAAAAGGCTGACGGAGCGGTTCTGGAACAGGCATGACCTTTTTCCCGCCGTTTCAGACCGTTTGGCATTTTGTGTCATTTTTTAAGACCAAAAGTTTGCAAGTATGAAATACTTGTACTTAACTTTGTTTAATGACACACAAACTGAAATCCTATATGGCAAACAAAGACATAAACCTTTTTGATGTTCTTAAGGTCCATTTCGGCTTTGACACGTTCAAAGGAGACCAGGAGGCGATTATAAGAAACCTTCTGGACGGGAATGACACCTTTGTCCTTATGCCCACCGGCGGCGGAAAGTCCCTGTGCTACCAGCTGCCGGCAATGGTCATGGAGGGGACAGCCATTGTAATATCGCCCCTGATAGCCCTCATGAAGAACCAGGTCGATGCAATGCGCAACATGGGTGAAGAGGACGGCATAGCGCATTTCATCAACTCATCCCTTAACAAGGCTTCGATAGATCTGGTCAAATCAGACATACTTGAAGGAAAGACAAAGCTTCTCTACGTGGCTCCGGAATCTTTGACCAAGGAAGAGAACGTTGAATTCCTGAAGAAGATAAAGGTTTCCTTCTATGCGGTCGATGAAGCGCACTGCATATCGGAATGGGGGCATGACTTCCGTCCGGAGTACCGCCGTATAAGGCCTATAGTCAATGAGATAGGCCAGGCGCCAATCATAGCCCTGACGGCAACGGCAACCAACAAGGTCCGTGATGACATAAAGAAGAACCTGGGCATTCAGGAAGCGCATGACTTCATGTCGTCGTTCAACCGTCCCAACCTGTACTATGAAGTGAGGCCCAAGACCAAGAATGTTGACAAGGACATAATCCGGTTCATAAAGGCAAATTCCGGAAAGTCAGGCATCATATACTGCCTGTCGCGCAAGAAGGTTGAGGAACTGGCTGAAATACTCAAGGCCAACGATATAGCAGCCATGCCGTACCATGCCGGTATGGAGGCTGCAGCGCGTTCCAAGACTCAGGACGCATTCATAATGGAAAAGATTGACGTCATTGTGGCGACTATAGCTTTCGGCATGGGCATTGACAAGCCCGATGTCCGCTATGTGATCCATTATGACATCCCCAAGAGTCTGGAAGGCTATTACCAGGAGACCGGTCGCGCCGGACGTGACGGCGGTGAGGGCCAGTGCATAGCATTCTACAGCGCAAAGGACGTGCAGAAACTTGAAAAGTTCCTTGAGGGCAAGCTGCTTGCCGAACAGGACATAGGGCGCCAGCTGCTTCAGGAGACCACGGCATACTGCGAATCGTCAGTCTGCCGCCGCAAGCTGCTGCTCCACTATTTCGGTGAAAGCTACGAAGAGGAGAACTGCGGAAACTGCGACAACTGCCTGAATCCCAAGAAGAGGGTTGAAGCGCAGCAGCTTCTCATAGCTGTTCTGGAAGCCATCCAGGCTGTGAAGGAAAACTTCAAGTCAGACTACATAATAGATCTGCTTCTGGGTAAGGAGACATCGGAAATAACGGACCACATGCATGACGAACTTGACGTGTTCGGTTCCGGGTCCGATGAAGAGGAGAAGACCTGGAACGCAGTGATACGCCAGGCCCTGATTGCCGGCTACATACAGAAGGATGTTGAAAACTACGGACTGCTCAAGATAACTCCTGAAGGCCGTGACTTCATGAATGAACCCAAGTCGTTCATGATTGTTGAGGACAAGGAATTTGAGGACGAGGATACTGAAGGTCCCATTCGCGGAGGCGGTTCGTTTGCAGTGGATCCTGAACTGTATTCCATGCTCAAGGATCTGCGCAAGAAACTCTCAAAGCACCTGCAGCTGCCGCCGTACGTGATTTTCCAGGATCCTTCAATGGAGGCCATGGCCACCACGTATCCGGTGACAATGGAGGAACTGCAGAACATTCCCGGCGTAGGCGCAGGCAAGGCCAAACGTTACGGCCAGGAGTTCATCGACCTTATAAAGCGTCATGTCGAGGAGAATGAGATAGAACGTCCGGAAGACCTCAGGGTCAGGACTGTGGCCAACAAGTCAAAGCTCAAGGTAAGCATAATCCAGAGCATTGACATGAAGGTCGCTCTGGATGACATAGCCATAAGCAAGGGCATAGATTTCGATGAACTGCTTACCGAAATTGAAGCCATAGTGTATTCCGGAACGAAACTTAACATAGACTATTTCATTGACAGCGTCATGGACGAGGACCGTTCGGAAGACATATACGAATACTTCCGTGATTCGGAAAGCGATTCGATTGACGATGCTGTTGACGAACTGGGAGACGACTATTCGGAAGAGGAGATAAGACTTGTCAGAATCAAGTTCATATCAGAAATGGGTAATTAATCAAATTCACAATAT
This sequence comes from Bacteroidaceae bacterium, assembly GCA_024398665.1. Taxonomy (GTDB): domain Bacteria; phylum Bacteroidota; class Bacteroidia; order Bacteroidales; family Bacteroidaceae; genus Colenecus. The sequence goes on along the minus strand of JAKSIS010000010.1, from coordinate 10,449 downwards.
TATGTCATTTTTAGAAGATAGAGTGGCCATGGAAGGCCTGACATTCGATGATGTACTGCTTATCCCGGCCTATTCGGAAGTGCTGCCGCGGGACATCAACCTTACATCGAGGTTCTCACGCAACATCAGCCTGAACATTCCTTTCGTTACGGCTGCCATGGATACGGTGACTGAATCGCGCATGGCCATTGCCATTGCCCGTGAAGGCGGTATAGGTGTAATCCACAAGAACATGCCCATAGCGGAGCAGGCCCGTCAGGTGGCTATTGTGAAACGTGCTGAGAACGGAATGATATATGATCCGATTACAATCAACCGTTCGAATACCATCAGGGACGCCCTGGCACTTATGGCTGAATACCATATAGGCGGAATACCTGTCGTTGAAGAGGACGGCAGGCTGTGCGGCATTGTCACGAACCGTGACCTGAGGTTCCAGCGCAACTATGACCGGTGCATAGAGGATGTGATGACCAGAGAGAATCTTGTCACCACACACCAGCAGATTGACATGGAGGCCGCTACCCAGATACTTCAGGAGAACAAGATCGAGAAGCTTCCGGTCATTGACGGTGACGGCAAGCTGATAGGCCTTATCACATACAAGGACATCACCAAGGCAAAGGACAAACCTATGGCATGCAAGGACAGCAAGGGCCGTCTGCGCGTGGCAGCCGGCGTGGGCGTGACCGCTGACACTCTGGACCGCATGGAGGCTCTTGTCGAGGCAGGTGCCGATGCCATTGTGATTGACACCGCCCACGGTCACACCAAGAGCGTCATTGCAAAGCTCAGGGAGGCCAAGGCCAGTTTCAAGGATATTGACATTGTTGTGGGCAACATTGCCACAGGCGCCGCTGCAAAGATGCTTGTCGAGGCAGGTGCCGATGCCGTCAAGGTGGGCATGGGCCCCGGTTCGATATGCACAACCCGCATAATTGCCGGCATAGGCGTTCCGCAGGTATCGGCAGTCTATGACGTATATTCGGCCATCAAGGGTTCAGGTGTACCTATCATCGCTGACGGCGGTCTGCGCTATTCGGGCGATGTGGTCAAGGCACTTGCTGCCGGAGGTGACAGTGTCATGTTCGGTTCACTGGTTGCAGGAACTGAGGAATCTCCCGGTGAGACAATCATATTCAACGGCCGCAAGTTCAAGTCATACCGCGGCATGGGTTCGCTTGAGGCAATGGAGAACGGATCAAAGGACCGTTACTTCCAGGCTGACACCAAGGACACCCGCAAGCTTGTTCCGGAAGGCATTGCAGCCCGCGTTCCCTACAAGGGCACTCTTTATGAGGTCGTATATCAGCTTGCAGGCGGTCTGCGTTCAGGTATGGGCTATTGCGGTGCCCCGAACATCGAAAAGCTCCATGATGCCAAGTTCGTACGCATTACGAATGCCGGCATGAACGAAAGCCATCCGCATGATGTGGCCATAACCAGTGAGGCTCCCAACTACAGCCGTCACGAATAATTTTTTTTCAGGAGTCTGATGAAGCGGATAGAGACATTGCTGCTGCTTGCCATGACGGTCATGCAGGCCGGCGCACAGAGCGCTGACCCGGTCGTCATGAAGATTGGCCCCAATGAGGTCAGGAAATCTGAATTCCAGTATTTTTACAGGAACAACTATTCCGAGGACGGTTCGGGCAAGGGCGGAAGCCTTAAGGATTATGCCGGAATCTATGCGGACTTCAAACTGAAGGTACAGGCGGCTGTCGATGCCGGCATTGACACTACAGCGTCCTTCCTGGAGGAATTCAGGCAGTACAGGGCAGAACAGGCCACCGGACTTATGCTTGATTCGGCATATCTGGACAACTTTGCCAGAATGACTTTCCAGCGTTCGCGTGAAGAGGTGGGTGAGGACGGCATAAGAATGTTCGGCATCATGACCGTAAAGCCCGATGACGACAGTCCTGAAGCGGTTGGAAGGGCCAGCGCCCTTATTGATTCGCTGTGGTACCGTCTTGGCGAAGGTGATGATTTCCGTTCGCTTGCATCGAAGTATTCAAAGGATGGTGCTGCCCGCAACGGCGGTATAGTGGGCTGGTTCTCAAGGGAACAGCTGCCTGATGTCGTGGCTGATCCGGTCTTTGCGACAGAGGTGGGCCATTACAGCCGCCCGTTTGACTATGACGGCAACTTTGCCCTGGTCATGGTGTTTGACCTGCAGAAGTTCGATGACTTTGAGGAGCACCGCGAATCCATTTACCAGTGGATGGAACAGCAGGATGACATCTATCCCGAGGCCATGCTCAGGAAAGCGGAAAAGCTGTCCGATCAGTACGGCTGGAACCTGAGCCCGCAGGACGCTCTGCTCCGTGAGGACAGCCTGCTTGAGGAACTCTATCCGGAATTCGGAAACGTGTCCAGGGAATATCATGACGGTCTGCTTCTCTTTGAGATAAGCAACCGTGAGGTATGGGAGAAGGCCAGTGCCGATTCTGCCGGGCAGGTTGAGTATTTCAATGCCAACCGCCGCAGGTACAAGTTTGAGAAACCGGTGTTCAAGGGCATGATATTCTTCTGTACCGGCAAGGAGGTCTTTGATGAGGTGAGTGCCATGCTCAAGGACGTGCCTATGGACCAGTGGGCTGACAAGGTCATTGACTACAATTCCGGCAACGGGATAAACGTCCGTGTAATGCGCGGTCCCATTGAGAAGGGCAAGAACAACATTGCTGACGCTCTTGTCTTTGGTGAGGATGTTGAATATGAACCCATGAAGGGATATCCTTACATTGATTTCATAGGTCGTGTCATAGACAAGGCTGAAGAACCGTCCGATGTGGCACTGCAGCTTGTAAATGACTATCAGGACATGCTTCAGGCAGCCTGGCTCAAGAAACTCAAGAAGAAATACAGGACCAGAATATACAGGAAGGCACTTGATACGGTGACTCTTGAAGACTGACAGCAATGCATATTGTGGAATACCGTTTCAGAATGAAGACAACAGTGGCGGCGGCCTTTGCGCTTGCCGTCACTGCCGTGTCTTGCAACTGGAACGCTTCCACCCGCTACGCACCCGGCCGCATGCCTCTGGTTGAAATAAACGGTGACGTCCTTTATGAGGATGAACTGCAGCAGGCCCTGCCCCTGGGACTGTCACCTGCTGACAGCGCTGACTTTGCTGACCGTTACATACGCAACTGGGTGCAGGACGCAATGTTCTATCAGAACGCCGCAAGAAACATTCCGGACACGCGTGACATAGACCGTCTGGTTGAGAACTACCGCCGTTCGCTCATAGAACACGAATACCAGCGCAGGATAATAGCACAGAAGTTCTCGGCTGAAATATCGGACTCGCAGATTGAACAGTTCTACAATGACAATCTGCATCTGTTCGAACTGGATGAACCGCTTATAAGGGGACTGTATCTCAAACTGTCCGTAAGGTCACATGACATTGCAAAGATACGCAGGCTGTACACTGAAACCGATGACGAATCATTTGAAGAGATTGAAAAGTTCTGCGTCAGGAATGCCGCCAGGCAGGAGTTCTTCTATGACAAGTGGCGTTCGACAGCTGAAATTGAGGTCCTGCTGCCTCCAATGGAGAAACCGCTTGAGGAACTTCTTAAAACGGACAGCTGTTTCGAATTCAGGGATGATGAATACATATATCTTCTGAACGTGAGTGAATATGCTCCGAAGGGCGGCATCGAACCCCTTGAACATGCGCGCGGCAGGATAGTGGGTCTTCTTGTCAACAGCAATGAGGTGAACTACATAAGAAGAATCAAGGAGGAACTCTATGAGAGTGCCATAGACAATAACAGACTAATATTCCACAAGGAAAGGAAATGAAAAGGAACACTCTGCTCTCTGCGTTGGCCATGGCTGCCATGCTGCAGCCGGCAATGGCACAGAACAACATAATTGACGAAGTGGTTTGGGTTGTGGGTGATGAAGCCATCTACAAGTCCGAAGTTGAAGAGACACGCCGTGAGGCGCAGCTTAACGGTATCCGCTGGGACGGTGACCCGTACTGCATCATTCCAGAGCAGCTTGCCGTGAACAAGCTGTACCTTAACCAGGCGGTGCTTGACAGTATCGAAGCCAGTGCCGATGAAGTCAATCAGGCTGTCGAATACACATACAACCAGTATATAGAAAGGGCAGGAAGTGTGGAAAAGGTGCTGGAGTTCTTCAAGATGAATGAACGCCAGCTGAAAGCCAGGCTGTATGACCAGCAGGAGCAGCAAATAATCATTTCGCGCGTACGCAGGAAACTTATTGAAAGGGTCAAGGTCACGCCTGCCGATGTGCGCCGTTTTGTCAAGGACATTCCGGCCGATGAGATTCCTTTCGTTCCCACACAGGTCGAAGTCCAGATCATTTCCCTGAATCCGGTCATTCCCCAGGAGGAGATTGATGCCGTCAAGGCTGAACTCAGGGAATACAGCGAACGTATACAGAACGGTGAGGCCCAGTTCTCGACACTGGCGCACCTTTATTCTGAAGACCCAGGTACCGCCATCAACGGCGGTGACTGCGGCTTTGTGGGACGTGCCGAGGTGGTTCCCGAATTCAGTGCCGTGGCATTCAACCTTACTGATCCCACCAAGGTGTCCAAGATTGTGGAAACCGAATTCGGCTTCCATATAATCCAGCTTATCGAGCGCATGGGTGACCGTGTGCGTGTACGCCATATCCTGCGCAAGCCCAAGGTTCCTGTTGAAAGCATTACCGACTGTCTTGCCAGGCTGGACACTATTGCAGAGGACATACGCGCCGGCAGGGTGACGTTTGAAAATGCGGTGACACAGTATTCTGAGGACAAGGACACGCGCAACAACAACGGTATTATGACCTGCATGCCGGACCCCAATGCTCCCGGAACATCAAGATTCCAGATGGACCAGCTGCACCAGGATGTGGCCAAGGTCGTTGACCGCATGCATGTGGGCGAAGTGTCTGATCCGTTCACCATGCAGCTGGACAACGGAAAGATTGTCTGTGCAGTGGTCAAGCTCAAGAACAGGATAAACGCCCATAAGGCAACGGTGAACGATGACTATGAACTTCTCTATCAGGCCGTATATGCCGAACGCTGCCAGAATGCCATTGACAAGTGGATACGCGAAAAGCAGCGTACCACATATGTCAGAATAAACGATGGGTGGAATGACTGTGAATTCGTATATCCCGGTTGGGGACAGTGATAGGGAGTCATGAAAAAGGTACGCGCCGCCATAGCTTTTGTGCTGTCCGCCCTGGTTGCCACAGCCGTCTGCGCACAGGAGAGTGAATATCCCGTGCAGGAGCCGGCCGATACCGCCGGCGCCGTCACTGACTACGTGTATCTTCTCAATGCCGATGTGGTGCGCTTTGACAAGTACCTGAATCCTGATGCGCAGATCCTTATGGGCAATGTGGTATTCCGCCATGACAGCATGTACATGTACTGCGACAGCGCCCTGTTCTGCCAGGAGAAGAATTCGTTCGAGGCATACCATAATGTACACGCTGAGCAGGGCGATACCCTGTTCCTGTTCGGTGACGCCCTATTCTATGACGGCGAGACCCGTGTGGCCAGGGTCCGTGACAATGTCAGGCTTGAGAACACTTCAATGACGCTGCTTACGGACAGCCTGAACTTTGACCGCAATACCGGAATAGGCTGGTTCTTTGACGGAGGCACCCTGCTGGACAACGAGAGTACGCTCATATCGGAATACGGCCAGTTCGATACAGGTACCAAGCTGACCATGTTCACTGACGGTGTCACGCTTGAAAGTCCGGACTATCTTTTGTCCACTGACACTCTCTACTACAATACTGATTCCCACACGGCATTCTTCGAAAGCCCGTCCACCATTGACAGCGGTGACAAGATAATTGAAACCAGCCACGGGCGTTTCAATACGGACAACAGCAGCGCCGTGCTTCTGGACCGTTCAGTACTGCGCAAGCAGAACGGTGACATGAAAATGACAGGTGACAGCATTGTATATGACGAAGCCTCACAGCAGATCAGGGGGTTCGGCAATGTCATAATCAACGACTACAAGGACAAGATTGACGTGAACGGCGAATACGTCTATTTCAACCAGGCCAATGATTCTGCAGTTGTGACGGGCCGTGCCATGCTGACAGAATATTCAGCCGGTGACAGCCTGTTCGTGCATGCTGACACATTCCGTCTTGCCACATTCTACAATGAGACGGGTGACACTGTCCTTTACCGTCACGTAAGGGCTTTCCGCAGGGTCATGGCCTTCAGGCCCGATATGCAGATGGTGGCGGATTCCATGCAGTTCAGCACCAAGGATTCTACCCTTACCATGTACCGTGACCCCATCATATGGAGCGACAACCAGCAGATACTTGGTGAAAAGATCATCATATATCTGAATGACAGCACCATTGACTGGGCTCATGTCATAGGACAGGCTCTGTACATACAGCGCCTGGATTCAGTCTATTCCAACCAGGTGACAGGGCGTGAAATGAAGGCGTATTTCAACAATGGCGAACTGGAAAGGGCCAATGTCATAGGAAATGTGCTGGCAATCTTCTACCCTGAGGATGACGACTCCACCATGATTGGCATGAACACCACTGAGGCTTCCCGTCTTACCATCTATTTCACTGACCGCAACGTGGACCGCATAGTTGTGAACAGCCGTTCAAGCGGCGTCATGTATCCCATGAGCCAGCTGGAGGAGAAGAAGATGTACCTGGAGAACTTCAACTGGTTTGACCGTCTCAGGCCCATGAACCGGTATGACATATTCTACTGGCGTGCCAAGAGGGCCGATGAACAGCTCAAGAAAAGCGCGTCGACAAAGGAAGTTCCGTTACCTACACTCAACAGACAATTCTAGACTATGGGAATGTTCAACATAAGGGAGCCCAAACGCTACGAACACAAGTACATCTACTATGACGAGCGTAAGGAGAAGCTTGAGAAGATAGAGGAAAGCGCAAGACGTGACCTTGGCATGGTGTCACAGGAAACATTCAATCCTGAGAGCATACGCGGCAAGTTCGTTGAGGGGACAAAGCACCTTAAACGCCGCAAGGAGAACGGCGGGCCCCGCATGTCGGTCCAGCTTACAGTAGTCATTATTGCAGCCCTTCTGTTCATCCTGCACTGGCTGGTCACCGGTGAACTTTTCTTCTGATATGGCAAACGTTCAGATACTTCCCCCCAACGTGGCCTGCCAGATAGCAGCAGGTGAAGTTGTGAACCGTCCCGCATCGGTTGTCAAGGAACTTCTCGAGAATGCTGTCGATGCCGGTGCCACGTCCATCACCGTTGTTCTGACCGATGCTGGCCGCACCATGATACAGGTGACCGACAACGGCTGCGGTATGGATGCCGCCGATGCTGCAATGGCCTTTGAGAGGCACGCCACATCGAAAATAAGGAATTCGGACGACCTTTATTCACTCAGCACTTTCGGTTTCCGTGGCGAAGCGCTGCCGTCAATTGCAGCGGTGTCACAGCTTACGCTCAAGACCCGTACGGCTGACAGTGAGACCGGGACGTCTGTCTGCATTGAGGGTGGGGAGCAGGTCTTCAGTGAACCCTGCACCTGTCCTGTAGGCAGCACATTCACTGTACGCAACCTTTTCTACAATGTTCCGGCCCGGCGCAAGTTCCTCAAGAGCAACCAGACCGAACTAGGCCATATAATGACTGAAATAGAGCGTCTGGCCCTGTCTCATCCCGATGTTGCAGTTGAACTGTTCCATCAGGGCGAACAGCTGCTTGCGCTGCCGGCTTCGGCCATAAAGCAGAGAATTGTAGGCCTGTTCGGCAAGAAGATGAACCAGGCGCTGCTGCCGGTCGATGTCAGCACATCAGTAATCAGCGTGCATGGTTTTACATCGAACCTTGACAGCGTGAAGGGCAAGGGCGCACAGCAGTTCTTCTTCGTGAACGGCCGGTTCATGAAACACGCCTACTTCCACAAGGCTGTGACAAGCGCATATGAGAACCTGGTACCTGAGGGTGAACAGCCGTCATATTTCCTTTTCCTTGAGGTTCCCAAAGATACGATCGACGTCAATGTGCACCCGTCGAAAACTGAAATAAAGTTCCAGGACGAACCTGTCCTGTGGAAGATAATTATGGCTGCCGTCAAGGAGACGGTGGGGAAGTTTGAGAACATGCCGACCATTGATTTCAATACCGCTGACATGCCTGACATACCCGTGTTCGATTCGTCGCGCCCGGCAAGCCAGCCCACGGTTGAATACAATCCCTCCTTCAATCCGTTCAGGAGCGGAAGCGGAACATCTGAGACCAGACGCAGCACTGAAGGCTGGTCAAAGCTGTATGGCGATGCTGTGGAACATAAGTTGAGTGAAGTTGCTGCCGTCTATGAACGCCCATCGGACTCTCTGCTGCAGCCTGAAGAAAGCATCCCCGTTCCGTTCCAGTTCGCTGACCGCTACATTATGGTTCCATGCGACCAGGGACTGATGATAGTGGACCAGCACCGCGCGCATATGCGCATACTTTATGAGAGGTATCTGGGCGGAGCCACCGCGCACAATGCCGCATCACAGGGGCTGCTGTTCCCTGAAATGTTCCAGCTCTCGCCGGCCTGTACTGCGCTGTTCGCCCAGCTGAAACCGCGTTTCGCAGCCCTGGGATTTGACATTTCCGATATGGGCCGCGGGGCAATTGCCGTTCAGGGCGTACCGTCAGGACTGGAGAACCAGGATTATGAACGTCTCATATCCGATATGCTTCAGGACCTGCAGGTCAATCCCACGCATGATGAGGAGCGCCAGCTGGAGTCAATGGCACTTGCCATGGCACGCAAGTCAGCCATTCCTTCGGGCCGCAGCCTGACTGTAAAGGAAATGCAGGATATACTCACATCACTCAAGGCCTGCAGCATGCCGTCACGCACTCCTGACGCCAGACCCACATATGTCATAAGGTCCATGGCTGACATTTCAAAGTGGTTCGACTGATTTGTTTCGTGGGCTTTTTTTTTGTTCCTTTGCAAACTGATTTTCAAACAAGACACAGGTATGGCCAAGATTATTCTGACAGGCGACCGTCCTACCGGCAGACTTCATATAGGACATTATGTCGGTTCGCTGCGTCGCAGGGTTGAACTCCAGAACAGCGGAGAGTATGACAAGATATTCATAATGATAGCCGATGCCCAGGCTCTTACTGACAATGCCGACAATCCGGAAAAGGTACGCCAGAACATCCTTGAAGTGGCTTTGGACTATCTTTCAGCCGGTCTTGATCCTGCCAGGTCCACAATATTCATCCAGTCCCAGGTAAGTGAACTTACCGAACTGACATTCTTCTATATGAATCTTGTGACTGTCCAGCGCCTGCGCCGCAATCCGACCGTCAAGGCGGAAATAGCCATGCGCGGATTTGACGAATCGGAATCCGATGACAACCAGCGCGGCATACCTACCGGATTCTTCACGTACCCCATAAGCCAGGCCGCTGACATTACCGCTTTCAATGCCACGACCGTTCCTGTCGGTGAAGACCAGGCCCCTATGATTGAGCAGACCCGTGAAATTGTCCGCCGTTTCAATGCCGTCTATGGCGAGACGCTGGTGGAACCGAACATACAGCTTCCTGACAATGCCGCATGTCTGCGTCTGCCCGGAACGGACGGCAAGGCAAAGATGAGCAAGTCGCTTGGCAACTGCATCTACCTTTCCGACAGTGCTGAAGAGGTGTGGGCCAAGGTCAAGGGCATGTTCACTGACCCCGGTCACCTGCAGGTAAGTGATCCCGGCAAGGTTGAAGGCAATACCGTCTTCACTTACCTTGACGCTTTCTGCCGCCCTGAGCATTTTGCCATGTTCCGTTCATCGTTCATCGGAAAGAAAGCCAGTTTTGAATTCAACAGCCTTGATGAGGTCAAGGACCAGTACCGCAAGGGCGGTCTTGGTGACATGATGGTGAAGAATTTCCTTAACTGCGTGCTCAATGACACGCTTGAACCCATACGCCGCCGCCGCCATGAACTTGAGCAGAACATACCTTATGTATATGAAGTCCTGCGCAAGGGCAGTGAAGAGGCGCGCAGAGTCGCTGCCGGAACTCTTGCCGCAGTGAAGCGTTCCATGAAGATCAATTATTTTGATCCGGGCGTGCTGGACGAACTTATTGCACAGCAGTCGCAGAAATATAACGGCGCAGAATAAAAAATCTGCTTTTTTTTTGGCGTTGCAAGATTAAAGCAATATCTTTGCACCGCTTTTAAGGAAAGCAAGGGCGTTTAGCTCAGCTGGTTCAGAGCATCTGCCTTACAAGCAGAGGGTCGGCGGTTCGAATCCGTCAACGCCCACAAAAGAGGAAGGAGTTTTTATGACTCCTTCCTCTTTTCTGTGTGTTTGGCCAACAGTGAAATCCGACTGGGTCTGATTTGGGCTCATTGCGGCTCAGTGGAAGTTTAGTGGGGGCTGAGTAAATTTGTGTCTGCTTTCACAGAT
>JAKSIS010000001.1 GCA_024398665.1 Bacteroidaceae bacterium | reverse complement strand
GCATATTGCTCTATTTTTGGTGGGTTTCTGCAAATATAATGATTTCAGTTGATTAAAAAGAATACTTCGGATGATCTAGTCTGATCTCCACATGACATGCCTCCAAATTGCCGTCTGCATCGTTAAGAACAAACGGACTGTTAATAGACATGTCGAAATCGCTCAACGAATAAGTCTCATATCGTGAAGAAGCAGGTCCTATCCACAACAAATATTTATACGCGATCATATTATTCCGACTATAATTTATGAACGAATCATTCCATGACAATACATTTTCGTTGATATCAGATGACAGTTCCGTAAATGCGTATGTATTAGTCCAATCAAATTCAAATCTGGCAATACTATCTCCCTCAATAATTGTTCTTCTACACCACTGGCCCCATATTGATATTTTCATATTCAACTTAGAATAATTATGGACAATTGAACTCCTGTATTTGACATGTACAACACTATCAAGCTCCGCTGCCTCATTCGAAAGTACAGTTTGCACTGTGATTTCTGACCGTGTCAGTACCTTATGCCTGTTGTCCAATACATTTTTAGTTATGATGTTGCCAAGCAGGTTATCATATACCAGTTCATGTGAGTATCTGTCAAAGACAGCTATTGTGTTGAATGTGAACACATCATCACATGACCACTCCAATTCTACAAACTGGTAATCATCCTGATGTTTCAGGCAATCATGTACCCTGTTCCTTATTGTCTGAATGGACACATGAGAAGTGACGCTGTCTTTTTCCAAGAAGGACAACGGGACCGGATCAAAACGATCATAACTCTTGTAATATACCGGGAAACAGAATTCTTTGGATTTAAGGAAACTGGTGCTGTCAATTGAATTGTCAGTCAGCAATTCTTTTTTTACTAGACTTACACCACTTTTTGACAGTTGGCTGGAGTAATCCTGAACGCATTGGGATAATGACGCTTCCCATGTGTTATTATACTCCAGGAGGTCCCAATCGTTTGTTGAACATCCTACAAACAACCATGCAAATGCTAATGCTAATAAACAGGTTCTCTTTTTCATTGTAATGTTTGTGATATTTTATTAATAATCTGTTTTTAATCAACCATCATTCTCTGTCTGACGCTGAGACGTATCCGGCGAACTGTGTCGGACTGCACTTTGATTGGCTTGCTCAGAATCAGTTTTCCAATTTCATTCATTTCATCTTTCCTGCCCTGTTCTTCATACAGCATGAACAGGCTGTACAGCGGCATAAAACGGACCGGGCACATGTCCGATGCCAGCCGGTAATGGCTTTCAGTCAGGGTATGCTCACCGCACTCCTTCTCCGTATCAGCAAGAAGCAGCGCAGTGTCATAGTTTGCCATCTGTTCGAAACTGTCGCGAGCCGCCATTGCCGCCTTCCTGCTGTCACCGGACTGAGAGAGGACATAAGCGTAGTTGTACAGGAAATAAGGGTCATGTTCAAGCGAAAGGTATAGCCTGTCATATTTCTCAAGCAATTCCACAGTGCAGCCGTTCAGTTCAAACTCTCTGGCGGCCTGTCCCCATCTGTGCTGGTTCACCGCCCATGGTATGAAGACTGCCAGACCGGCAGCTCCGGTAACGCATGCCGTAATGCAAAGCAGTGTGCGTGAGGTATCCGGTATGCTTGAAACCCAGTTGCCGAACATGATGCATATGGCCGCCACCAGTGCCAGTGTTGTCAGCGGATAGCGCATGGGGTAGGAGAACAGCGCCATGACTCCGGTCCCGGCAAGGACGCTCACTGCGGCAATGCTCTCCATTGACCTGTGTCTTATTGCGTATGAGACAAATAACGCCATTGCTACTACAAGCAGGATGATTCCCGACACACCGAAATTGACGGCCGCCAGAGCGTAACCGTTCAGCGGATGAGTGACATTGTCTGCCAACATTGAAACTGTCTTCATGTCAGGCCGTTTCAGCAGTTCTGCCTGATACAGCATATACTCGCGTCTGAAACCATGGAATCCGTGGCCGGTTAGCGGCGCGTCGCGGAACATGCTGTTGCATACGTCCAGAATGAGAATGCGCCCGCTGTTAGAGCCGGTCTTGTGCAGTGACATCCATATGACGGATGCTGCAATGCATGCCAAGGCAAGAAGAACAGTGACGGTGAGTGCCGGCCTGCGGATTTTGGATGACAGCAGCATGAAGGTTGCGAAACATGCGCCCAGTGACATGAGTCCGGCGCGTGAGCCTATGACAGCAAGAACCAGTGCGCATACAGCGAATGTTACACACTGAAACAGCAGGCTGCGCCTGTGGCCAATGGTAAGGTATGCGCAGAAAGGCCATGAGACCACAAGCGCGGCTGCAACGCCGGCTGGATTGTCAAATGTTGCAACGACTTTGAAGGCTGAACCCGCCGGAGCGCCAACAATGCCGGCCACCTGCAGCATACAATGGACTGCAATGGTCAAGCCGGCTGCTGCAAGGGGCCAGGAAAGTGCAGTGGCGGACAGTAACGGTGACTGTCCGTCAGAAAACAATGCCATCAGTGCTGTAAGGACAATGCCGGTAAGCATGACAGCGCCGAAACCAATCCAGCGTCCTACAATCAGACTGTCACACACCGCACCGTCAAACGGTACTATGCATGAGACTGCGGCAGTCCACAGTATCAGTGGTATAGTGAATCTGATCAGTTTTGGCATAACATATTTTTCAGAAATCCGCATCCAGCACGTAAGGCGTGCCGCTGGCGGTTATGCCGCAGCCGCTTACGGTGAAGTGCGTTGAATATGAATTGTTGTAGAAGTCAATCTCCGCATGTCCCATACTGTCAGTTATCACATTCGGATTCCAATACAAAGTGCGGCGATAGTCCTCATCACCATGTATCGGACCTTCCGGATACTGCGGGCTGTAGAACTGTGCGGTCTGCACCGTGAAACCGTTCAAGGAGGATATGCGCTGACCCAAGTTGCGCTTGGCCTTCTCGCTCATGATCTGGGCGTCCTCCTTGACCTGAATGTCGACAAGACGGAACTGGAACTGGCGGCCGTTAACCATATTGTTCATTATCTGCTGAGCAACGGAATTCTGCCGCCTTGAAATGATGTCCATGTAAAGTGGAACGCTTTCGCGTATCTCGCTTGGAGTATATGGGGTGTCATAGACCAGAATACCCGCAATGTCACGTGAATCGATAGTCCATGGTTTGTCATAACCGGAATAAAGGAATTCCTGATTGTTGTGAACATACCAGAACACAGGGCTGTCGTCAATGAACGCTTCAGACTTCATCACAAAATGAGTTGCTTCATCATCTTTAATGACAGAATCAGCCATCTGAAACATTTCGGTGATGCCGCGCCGTTCTGCTTCAGGTTCATGTCCCCAATTGTTCATATCATCTCCATACTCATCAATCAGAACGGAATAACCCTTTCTTAGAAGATATCCCATAACGTCATCCGGATATTCGCCCAAATCAAGATCAGCCTCAACGTCCTTCTCAACATCAAAAGCACGGAATGTGAAATAGTCAATGTAGCGGCGGCGCTCCTTGATTGTCACCTCAGGCAGAATAATACCGTCTGCAGACACAATCCCGGTCTTCTTCTCCAGGATTTCAGCCTCCTGCCGTTCCTTTAAGACAGTCAGGTCCGCTATGCGTTTCTCCGCCGGATCAATCATGCGCGGTTCGGGCACCAGCGCACGTTCCAGACGTATGCGCGTCCTGCGGTCGGCCTCAGAAGTACCTGTTTTGCTTTTTCTCTCAACAATCATCCTCAAATCAGCTTTGCCATAAAAGTCCTTGGCGTTAAAGCCAAAGTATCCGATGTCCCCGGTCGTGTACCGCGCCCATTCAACCGTTTCGCTGCCCAACGGTTGGATTGACATGAACACGTCCATGCCGGCCTTGTACTGGTTCTTCCTGAGTCTGTTCGACAGAATCCAGCCGTTGACACTAAGGCTGTCTTCCAGACGGCGTTTCTCCTCATACGGCTCCAGGTCTGTCATATTCAGCCAGTTGTAACGGCTGTAGTTGCTCCATCCCTGAACCATGCACAGCAAATCCAGCGCCCGCTGATGTTCCTCATCATAGGCCTCAAAGTAGTATTCAGGTTTCTCAATGCAGCCCTTCAAATCCGATGACAGCAGGAAATCAGTCAGTATGTTGTCTGAAAATGCAGTCCCGTAGTCCGATGCGTCACGCACAGATACGCAGAAACGGTCACGGAATGCGCGGCCGTCACGGCCGTCAGTAAGATTGAACGACATACTGATGTGTTCGAAGGGCTTGTATTCAGCTTTGTCGGTTGCCACGCTTATTACAGGCGGCTTGAATCCGGGGTTGCTGTGGAATATGGCACGGGTTGCCAGAATATCTCCATGATCGTTATAGAAGGTCATGTTGCACACGCCCATGGGCCAGCCGCCGGTGTATATGTCCAGCTGTTTGTTGTGGCGGGTATTGAAATTGAAATATTCATAATGGAACAATTCCCCCCGGCAGGTGACTGTAAGCCCCACCAGTCTGACTGTTGAAGTTTCATTATTGGTCAGATTCACCCTTATACTGTCTGGACCATTTTGGGTGACATGCACGGCAAGTCCGTCCGCACCGGCACGCGGCAGGGAGAACTTCCGGCTGGCACCGTTGGCAGTCGTGAATGTGGCGTTTGCAGGGGTCAGGCCCGGTGTGACGGTAAATTCACCCATGCCGTTATGGACTGTAGCCGCAGTCACCGTTCCGTCATCGGACTTTAAAGTGAGCGTACCGTTCAGGTTGCCGCCATCCTTTCCGGTAGCCTTGAAGGCGACATGGCTTTCCAGACCGCGCACCAGTTGGCCGCCTTCGGGATAGAAGATGACGTTCAGGTCATCAGGTTCCGATGCTTCAGGACGGTCCTTTTCCGTCCATTTGCCCTGCGCCAGTATGCGCTCATCGTAGTTGCCCTGCTTCTCAGGCTGCTGGTAGACAGGGAACACGCGGGAAAAGATGGCATCAGGACTGAAGTTCATCATGAACTGCGTATAGGCACGTATTTCATAGTAACCGCTGGGATACGGAAGAATACCGCGCAACTGGCGTGCCTGTGCTGTGGCCTGGTCCATAAGATGAATGCAGCCGTCAGCCTGGCCGGCAACAATCTTCAGTTTCTGTTGCTGCAGAATCACACCGCTTGGGGATACCAAATCCACATAAAGCACCGTACTGGCGGGACGCATCAAGGTCGATGCGTTGACAACATATGCCTTGAACCAGATGGTCTCGCCTGAAAAGTACGCGGTATTGTCAAAATGGAGATAGACCTTTTCCTGAGGATGAAGTGTATTGAACTGATGTATGTTGCCCGCGAACTGCATGAGACGGCTGACCGGTTCCAAAGGATCAGCGGCTGCAATTTTCAAAGAAAAATTGAAAACAGCCGCCACGATACACATTATCGTCTTTATTCTAATGCGCATTGCATCCATCAGTAAAAAACAGCACTAATTGTAAACTATCCTGTCGGGTATGGAAAAAGTCTTCATTTCAACCCAGCCTTCAGTTTGGACTAATCCATCTCCAACAAATTCTGACAAAGAATAATAAAGACCAGGCGCAAAATTTGATTCTACAAAAAATGAACTGACATCTGGCTTGTAACCGACTGGCCCGGCCCATATACAATATGTGAATCTAGCCTCATTAGTCGTGCTAATATCTACAAAACGATTGATTACAGAAAAATTGCTATTGATTGTCCAAGACCCTCCACCAGTATCTAAATAGTCATGGACATAGTGATAATTCCATGCATAAATTGTGTCTGCTTTATATAATGGAACACGAGCCATATGTCCATACTCCTCCCACCAGAGCCAAGATTCTGCAGCAATAATGCCTAGAGATCCTACATATGTAACACGCCTAGTTCCTGCCTCATCACCAATTCCAATTGGGTTCTCTCCCCTAGTCAAATATGAAAGCACATTTCTTCTAGTACTTACAGTTTCTGCTCGCAATAGATTAAAAAGTATATTGTCATAGACCAATTCATCATACTTATCATATAACGCTATCGTAAAGAATTCACTTCCATTATATTTCCATGTAAGCCGTTTAACAATATAATCAATGGTGTCGACAAGAATACTATCTACATACCCCTTAAGGTATTCCATGTTAAAATGGAGCATTGTTGTATCTCTATCAAGTTCATTATATGTATATAAACGAAATGCCGTCAGAGAGTCCTTGTATGCTGGAAAAAAGGCCTTGTCCGAATAAAAGAATTGTTCATTGGTCAATTCGGTTTTATTACAGTTAATTTCTTCCTCCTTCACAAGTTCTAGCCCACTGTTATACATCTGGCTTTCCATTTCATTCACATTGGATATAGCTTCTATCTTTAACTGGTTAATATCTTGAGACCATTCTGTCAATCCGAGAATATCGCAATCAAGCAACTCATTTGAACAGGAGGTCAAAATAATAGTCATTAATATAAATGTAAAAAAAACTCTTTTCATCTCATACTTTGTATTTATTAAAACAAACAAGGTCATACAATCCATGTATGTTAAGGAAAAGGATATTGGTAATTCGGATCACTGTCAAATTGCCTTCTTTCAACCAAGTCTGAATTGCGGAATGGATATTTCTCTATTATCCTTATTGCGCCATGACCATTTGAACCATTATTAATTTCTAGAACTGTATCTCCAGATGTATAAGGGTAATTCTCAATACCTATCTAAAAGAAATAATTCAATTTGTAGCCATTGACAACAGTGAGATTTTTAATGGCCTGATACTGCTGGACGTAATTTTCAGGATGAGCGCCTGGATTTTGTGAACTTGATACATCCCAACTCACATCAAAAGAATCATGGACAAAGTTGTAACTGAACAAGTAGAAATCATTACCCATGTAATCATTAATCTGCAGTGTCCAATGCCCATGTTCCCAACAGTCCATTTTTATAGTCTTTATCCACTCGCCATTTACTGAATGTGATATGGAATCCGTTTCATAATATGTCACAAAACCCATATTCTGACCATTGTAATATTGCCAGTTGTTGACTTCGGAGCGTGTCAGTTTGAAAGGCCTCATGCCGTTCACATTCGTTCCGGCTGCCAACATACAGTTGTATATGATATTGTCATAGACAAGATCACCGCTGTACTTGTCAAAGAGGGCTATCGTTGCAATATCTTCACCCTCAACCTGCCATAACAGTCGTACGGCTATCATCTCTTCCCTGTTGCTCACAACATACTTGACCATGTTGTCTATGTGTGTGGACCTGACATGGCACAGCAATGTGTCAAATTCCATGAATTCATATGGTGCCAATGTGATTCGGTCACCGGTGAGAACCGGGTATCTTGATTCGGAATTTATGAAAGACCTGACAGTAAGGGCAGATGATCCAATTTCTTCATAATCAGACAGGATAATGCCGCTCTTTGAAAACAGGCTCTTGTTTTGGGTGAGAATGCTGGAAAGACTGGAATTCCAGTCCGGGCGGAAATAGTCTTCATACATGTCACCATCATTCATGCATGACATTACCATTGGGACAAATGCCATGGCCAGCAGTAATTTGAAAAGTTTCATACCTTATGTAATATTATTTGTTCGTCAATTATCTGTCACGCACAGGACGGATGGGATATTCCCTGTATGGGTCAGTATGTAGATTCCGCATAACTCCAGACATTTCAAAAGCCCACGGCTTAAGTTCGCCATTCAAATTTAATTCCACTTGACCGCTCCAATATTGCACACCGGCCTGATGAATTCCCTCTGCATATCCCTGACCTACCTGCATACGGATGCTGTTGCCATTGCCGGCATGCCAAATGTAGGCATCATCTTCATAATAAGCACCATTTACTAACCTCCGCACAAGCTCACTGGTGCAATTATTGAACAGTTCTTCAAACTCTTCTATCGTGGGCATTCTCCATTTCCCGCCAAGATACTTCGCTGCGGCATCATATTCGGGATTTCCGGTTATGTCCTCAGGTATGTTAACAAATTCACGTCCTTCCTTATCAAAATACGGGTAGTCGCTTGACATTCCGGAATTGTGGCATTTTAGGCAACCCCAGGCAAAGCACAAACCTTCTTCATTCTCTGCTCTGGCACCAAGATTGCTGCTGGACCACAGCACGCTCAGACCAAGGTCAACGGCCAGTTCGTCTGCGTTGCGGGTGCTGAATTCCTTCACTTCACCATAGAAACAGCTGCCGTTGCACATCACATATGTGCGGTACTTGTACACTGTGCCGGCATACAGGTAGTCAAAACTGACTGAGAATTCGTTGTTGCCGTCAAGCGTTGACTTGCACTGGACCAGCGTGCCGTTATCTACAGTGGGTTCACCGCTCTGTGATATGATTGCTCCGTAGGTGCACTTGGAAAGTGTTGTCTTGTCAGTATTGACTGCGCCTCTGACTGTCACATCCATGAATCCGGCAGCAGGATTGTCCAGGGTCAATGCCTCGGGCGAGAGTTCGGATGTGCTGAATGTTATGACATCACCTATGTAGCGGGTTCCGTTCTCCAGCGTGAAGAATGCACAGCAGGCATACTGCGTTCCGGGATCCAGATCCTTAAGAACGACCTGATAGGTCTCACCTGATGCAGAACCGTGGAATACTTTCACGCCGGCGGCGCGACCTTCCTCCTGCCAGGTCTTGAATGAGGCGGCGGCGCCGGCACCTGCGGCTGTCAGCAGGAAGCCTGCGTCACCGAATGCCAGTTCGCCAGCCTTGAAACCTGTGAGTGTCCCGCTGGCGGTTGCGCAGAACGGATAGATTTCAGATACCGCTCCGCTGGTAACCCCCTGTGCAGGTGCCGGAGCGGTTTCAGGGTCCTTGGAACAGGACATTGCCATTAGGATAACAATGCCAGACAGGATAATTGCTCTTGCTTTCATATTCGTATTTTGTTTGTTATTGTAATTTACCACCAAACAACATTCCCATCCCCGTCAATCAAAAACGGTCTCTCGTCCATGCCGCGGGTGTAGTCATGCAGCCACATAAGAGCTCCCTCAGGTATGCCATTAAAGGAAAGGGTATTGTCAACTGCAACTTTTCTTTCAGACGGCACCCATCCGAAATGTCCATCCCAATAGCGCAATTCATACTCGTCACCCGGATGAATGTCATTGTCATCACTGCGCGGAACAATTCTCACGTATGCAACAGAATGAGGCGTACCCATGTCCATGCCAATCCAGTTGCCGTCAGCCTGGTCTGTTTCAAAGTTGCTGAGCCAGTCATTGTCAAATGCGCGGGCTATGGCTCCACCGTCACTGGTGCTGCTTACGGGCTTTCCTCTCATCATTACTGTATCAGCATCAAAGAATGCCAGTTCGGCTATGCTGCCGTAGCTGCCGGCAGGTGACATGTAACGCCAGTAACGGTATGGCCGGTCTGCTGACACCGGAATCTTGTCCGGTATATTCAGGTCATCAATGGTGTATAGTGTTACTGGATCCTTGAAGTCTGGAGTCATGGAGCACTGTATCTGACCGCCAAGCAGGCGTTTTCTCATTTTTGCCACATTGTTGGACTGGTAGTACTTGCGGCGTACAACAACGTCTTTTCTTTTGTTCCAGTCAAAGGAAATGTACTCAATAGTGCCGTCAGTATGCAAAATGAATGGCAGTGATATTGGTATGAGATTTTCTCCGTCATATCCGTATGACAAATACAGCACATTACGCCCCATACGGCTGAAACATGCCTTGCCGTTTTTCAACATGCCCAAATCGACAATGCTCCATTCGTTGCCATATCCTGTAAAAGTGGCAATATAAACGAAATCTTCAGCAAGTTCTACATTCTCCAATATGGGAATCTCAATATCTGAAGTGTTGAAGTACTTGTCTGTTACATCCTTCTGGCAAAGATCAAAGGGATATTTGCACTGTGAATTGATTCTATAGTACGCCCTATCCCTATTGATTGCATATGTTCGGCGAAAAACCTTTGGAATTCTCTTGTCCGGAAAGAACGAACTGCCCGGCACAGACCCTATGTCCCATTCCGAACTAAGTTCCTCTCCGCGGTCACTAAGTATTACGTACCAGACATGACCGGCGCGGTAGCGTCCCCAAAACGGTGTTTCGTCAATGACGGCGGGCAATCCCAGGCTGCGATATGTCATTACAGCCAAATTGACATAATCTTCACAACGCCCGTATGTCTGTTTCAGCAACAGATCCGACCTGAGCATTGGATAACCGCTCCTGTTGTACATGCCTACAGGATGAATCCTGTCCAGAATGCCGTTGCGTACAGCGTCAACAGTATAGAACACAGTACCATACTGGTCATCATCACGAACCATGTGCTCAATGCAGGGTTCAAATGCATTTGCAAGTGTATCACGCCAATAATCCAGATTTTGCAGTTCCACTACCTTGTAAGGCAATATCCATTCACAGAACTGGTCAAAATTCAAGTGACTGGTCCATGGTCTGCCTTTCCATTGTTCAAAAGCCTGATCAATTGAATGGATAAGGAATTCCGCGCTGACGGTCCTCAGGTCAGTGACTGTGTTCTGGTCCAGACCATAGAATCTGCCTAAAGACAAGTTCAGCAGCGAATCCCGCTGCTGAACCGGAGTCAGCTCAGATTGAAGGACATTATATGCTATGTCGTAATAGCGGTCTATCTCTGATCCCTGATATGACATGTGCGCAGGCATGTTCTCAATCAGGAACTGAGCAGCGGCAAGCTTTTCCGGATTGTCACGGTAATGCTCCAGAACCGCTTCAATCTCTATACGGTTACGTCCGGATGCTTCAAGCGCATACTCCAAGTATGAAACCGGCTTGGAGCATGACACAAATTGAAGCAGAAGGTACGATATAAAGAGCAACGATATAAGTCTAATGAAGCGCATATTGCTAATATTAGATTATATGACACTCGCTACAAAGTAAGTCTATTCAATAACAAAATGCCCCGTCCACCAGCTATTAAACACAAATATTTCCAAAATATAAAATCCGGGATTTAATGATGTGGTATTAATGTAACATGAATCCGCAAATGAATAGTTTTGATAGTAAATAGGTGCCCGTGAATCCAATTCGTTGTATATAAAAACTTGAGAAGACGTATATTCACTGAATGAAATAGTTATTAAATCGCAATCAATGATGGATGCTGTTACAATATCTTCATTTTCGCTGCGAGAACCGCCTATGGGATTACCTTTTTGAAAATCAATAGGAATCTCGCCACCGAAGATAGGAGTTAAAAAACACACTGTAAGAAGAATGAATAAAATACTTTTGTTTCTCATACTTAAAATTTTTCAACAAAAGTATCAATGAGCGCGCTCAAATGCTATTCAAAAAGCGTCCCAAAAACGTCCCAATGTACCCAGAAAGCGTCCCAAAAACGTCCCAAAAGCCCCATACACAGGTTTAGTCTTGTCCACGAAAGAATAATTGCGAGAAAAGCGGTTCTGGTAATTTTTGCTTTATCCTTTGTTTGAGAGTTCTAACACCTGATGGAGACATATTGAAAAATTTAGGAAAATATTTTTGTTGAAACCCCAAATAAACGAATATGCATAGGTCAACTTCAACGACACTCAAACCATATGTGGATATTAGAAAATTACGTGGTTCTATAAGAGAATTGCGGAAATCGGCAATAAACAAATTTCTGGTTTTCAGGGCTTGTTCTTCTCTCTTGCTTATAACAGAAAGCATTTCATTATAGACCGGACCTTGTTTGAATTGATTAAACAAAAACTGGTAATCTGAAATGTCTGTATTACCGGAATAATCGGTTCCTCTGGAATTTCGCCGCAAAAGGATTACCACTGTTATTATTATCAAACAGGCTAATGCATATGTGATAGTACGGCCTGAACCAGGACGAAAAGCCAAAGATGAATGTTTAACCAGAGTCCTGAAAAGATTGTCAGAATTGGAGATAGATGATATTGAGTCCATCCATTCTGTGGCTTTTGATGAACAAAGTGATGCAGATGCATAATCGCCATTATCAGAGTATATGTCACTCAATTTGTCATATCCGCTACAAATCGTATAAGGATCATCAGTTTCCAATATTGACAGATTATAATAGAAAACGGCAGAATCGGTCATACTCTGATAATTGTATGCATCGGCCTTGACAGAAAAGGCTGGCCCTTCAGATAATCTGTGCCTGTTTCTTATGAGAAACGTGTCTATGTACTCTATGCCTTTAACATAATCGCTGTCATTGTAAACAGATATCTTTGCCAATTGAATATATGGACAGTTCATAGTTTCATATGACATGAACCTGTTTTCTTTCAATTCGTTGAAAATGGCACGTGCTTTTTCAAACTCTTTATGGTAGAATAAATTGGTTGCAATAACATAATCACACAAAGCTATCGCAGTGGAATCTTTCAATCTTATGGAATTGAATCTGCAAGAGCGAAGTATATCTACCACTTCCTCATCCATATGATGGTTAAGGTATATAATACCGAGATTCTGTTCAGAAAGGGCAAAATATCGGACTAAAGTGTCAGGAAAGAGAGAGAGGGCATTAAGATACGCATCAACTGCAGTGACATCATCCCCGTTTTCCCCCGCCACGCACCCCAAGCTGTACCAGGCCATGGCGGCGTGGTAGCTCTTGCGGCCTTTGCCGTAGTAGTCTGTAGCTGTGCGGATCAGGCTGTCACTTTCAGCCTTGCGGTACAGTTTGTAGTCAATCTGGGTGCGCAATATGGAATAGAGCGCCAGATTACGTCTGCCAGCGGGTTCTTCCATTGTACTGATCATGGAATCAGCCTTCAGAACGTCACTTTCCATAATCCGCTCCACCTGCAAGAGTTCCTGACGACCGCAGCCGACCAGAAAAATGCATGCAGGTATGAACAGCAGTGCCCGGACTGCAAGACCTTTCATTCTTCCAAATATGCCGCGTAGGCAATGGGCGGTTTTTCCGTGAATATTCATTCTGCCCGTCATATAAAGTGATGTCGTAGTAAAAGTATGTTTTTTTTTGATATGCCGGCCTGAAAATTGAGCAAAAAATTGCCGGATTCATGACCGCCGCGCAGCAAAAAATTGCAGACTTCAGGGCCAAATCTATGGTTTTTAACCCACATTTGGCCCCAAAGTCTGCAATTATTCATATTGGAACAGGTCCTTCAGCGTAATCACATTCTGAAACACATCACTATATGCATTACGTTTCAGTCCGTATGTCGTTACGAGAACCGGATGTATTGCCTCTTTGGGACGGTTGGACTCTTTGAAGATTCCAATACGTCTCTGAATATCGGTCAGACCTTTTTTGTCAACAGAATAATCTTCATCATAATACTTCATCTCGCAGACATTTATAATCCCGTCACTGCGCCTGATAATAAGATCAATCTGCGCTTTCTCCTCTGCAGCGCCGGTCCAGGAAAATACTCTGGTGGTAATTCCTGATATGCCCAAACCTTTCTCTATTTGGGCGTGATGGTTAAGACACAGCTGCTCAAATGCTATACCCGCCCACGTATCATGTGTCCGTGTATCAGTCTGAAATTGCCAGAATGGTTTGTCAGATGTTCCATACTTCCTGATATATTTGAAATAAAAGAGTGTGAACGGATCTATAAGTTGATACAGGCTCATTTTTGACGTCTTTCCGTATCCTTTGTAACGGCGCACAAATTCACAGTCAATCAAATTTTGCATTATTGTAGAGAAATGTCCGTTGCTTTTCATCCTGACCGCATCAAGAATTTCACTTCGGGTAAGACCCTTGTTCTTGCTGCTGAGAGCTTCCACTACCTTAATATAACTTTCGGATTGCGTGAACAGCGATGAATACAATGCGTCAAATTCACCGTCAAGGGAGCCCTTGTCAAGGAAAAACATTTCATCAATATTCTGAGCCAGACTTTTCCCTCTTTTAATGTGCTTAAGGTAATACGGAATGCCACCCATAATCATATAGCTTTCCGTTATGGACTTATAATCCATGAGTATTCCACGGCTCTCAAGGTATTCCCTGCATTCCGCCAGATTAAAGGGACTCAAATAAATTTTCTGCGTCACCCTGTTATGCAGACCTCCATGGTTCTTGAGTAACTTCTTGGTTATCCATGAAGTTGCGGAACCGCAGACAATCAGTACAATATCCTGCTGGGTACATGCCCAATCATTCCAGAAATGCTCTATTGCAGTAATCAGATTGCTGCCACGGGAATCCATCCACGGTAGTTCATCAATAAAAATGACTCTTTTTCCTGATGCTGTCTTATGCTTCTCAAGCAAAGAACGCAGTTGTTCAAAAGCCTCAAGCCATGAACGTGGTTTTGTATACTTGACATCACCGTATCTGTTCATGGAAATCTTGAAGTTTGCAAGCTGATCCTGTTTCCCCTTGCGTGCCAGTCCAGTCAGTTTGAACGTGTAACTGTCATTGAAATACGCATTGACTAGGAATGTCTTTCCAACGCGACGGCGTCCATACACAACAACGAACTCCGCTTCCCGGGAATCCATAATTGAATCCAGCATCTCAATCTGCCGTTTCCTTCCAACAAGAATATCCGATAGTTCCATCTCTTTTTTTTTTGTAAAAGTAGCAAAAATTGCAGACTTCAGGGCCAAATCTATGGTTTTTAACCCACATTTGGCCCTGAAGTCTGCAATTTTTGCAAATTTACAACCTGCGACAGCAAATCAACAGATACCGGCATGTCAGCGAAGGACATCTTTGAGATTTACAGAACACGTTTCCAGCTGGAGTTCGTCTTTCGTGATGCCAAGCAGTTCACTGGTCTCACGCACTGCCAGGCGAGAAACAGCAACAAAGAAATATTCGCTAATCTGCTGTTGAATAAATGCCCGAAAGTCCCAATTATTACGAACAGCAAACATACGACAAGTGACACTGTAGTCATTGGATATCTAAAAGGATATTCCTAAATATCTCAGAAATCCTCATCCAGCACATAAGGAGATCCGCCGGCAGTTATACCGCATCCGCTTACGTTGAAGCTGGTACTGTAGGAGTTGTTGTAGAACTCAATCTCAGCATGGCCGTTGTCATCAGTCACCACGTTGGGGTTCCAGTACAGTGTGCGGCGGTAATCCACGTCACCCGGAACCGGCCCTTCAGGGTATTCGGGAGCGTAGAACCGGTGTGACGCAGTCAGCCCTTCATAAGTCGTCACACGCTTGCCAAGATTCATTTTGTCCTTCTTTGTGAGTATTTTGGATGCATCCTTCAGTTTTATGTCAACAAGCATATTGATGCGGGCTTCGCTTGACTGGTCATAGAACATGGCCATCATGCCGCTGCTGTCCAGGTACTTGGCGTACAGCGGTGCATGATCCCTTATCTGGCTCATGCTCAGCAGGTCGTCAAAAACCAGTATGCTCTCAATGTCCTGGACATCAATGTTCCACGGTTCGGAATACTGGCCGCTGCCGTAATACCTGTCACCGTCATGCACATACCACACCACATTGTGACCGTTCAGCTTGAAATAGTTGTCTTCCGGGAATGAATTCACCTGCATGCCTATCATTCTCCCGCCTGCAGCGTCATATACGGCCCCATTGGGCGAACCGTAAAACAGATAGCTGTTCTGTGTTATACCCGGGGTGCCGTTCACGTTGCTGCGGTAATAGTCGTAATCGTCACTGAAGACATACTGATACGTAGGGTCTGTTCCGTTCATGGAAGCTGATTCAGTGCCGTACCATACGGTATTCGCAACAGGGCACCATACCGTATAGCCCTTGTCTATGAGATACCCAGCCACATCGGTCGGATAGCTGCCCAGGTCCAGTTCCGTTTCAACATCACTGTACACGTCAAATGCCTTGAAGGTGAAATAGTCAACATACTTGCGTTTGCCTTCAATGTCCACATCGGGCAACGCTATACCCTTGGATTCGTCAATGATTGTAGGGAAATCCGAAACATCAGCCAATGTCTCTTCCACAGGTGTCTTTCTTGCCCAGGCCGGCTGCAGTTCTTCCTTCGTATAGGCGCGTACTGACGGCAGTTGTGCGCGTTCCAAGCGGATCTTGGCCCTTGGTTCCATCTGCTCGTCGCCGGCCTTTGCTATGCGCATGGTAAGGTCAGCCTTACCGTAGAAGTCCCTCATGTTGAAACCGAAATAGCCGTCACTGCCTGTCACAGCCTGTCCCATTTCAAGATTGTCATTGGTGCGCGGAACCACAGCTACGTACATCTTCACATCCTTCAGGCTGCGGCCTTTGCCCAGGCTGTTGCTCATTATCCAGCCATTCAGGCTCAGGTTCTCCTCCAGCCGGTGCGTTTCCTGGAAATAGCGGTTGTCACTCATGTATTCCCAGTCGTAGCGTTCCCAGCCCTGCACCATGCACAACAGGTCCAGGTCATTGCGGCGGCCTTTGTCCTGGGATAGGAAATAATATGACGGATTGTGTATGAAACCTTTCAAGTCCGATGACAGAAGCATGTCGGTCATCAGATTGTCTGCGTACTGCGTTCCGTAGTCCGATGCGTCACGGACCGATACGCAGAAACGGTCCCTGAACGGGTTGCCCTGCCGGTCACGCAGGTCGAATGACAGTTTCATGCGGTCAAAGGCATTGTACTTGCGCTTGTCCGCCTTAACAGTAATGGTGGGCGGTGCATAGCCTTTCACTTCATTGAAAATGCTGCGTGCTGCCAGCACCTCACCGCGGTCTGTGAACAGAACCACCCGGCATACTCCCACCGGCCAGCCGTCCGTATCAAAAGAGAACCGGTTCTCACCGTCATTCATTGCCAGCTCCTTGAACATGAACAGTTCTCCGCGGCATGTCACTGTCAATCCTACAGTACGTTCATGAAGCACTTCGGATCTGTTTATGGTGACATCCATCCTGCCGGACAGATTGTCTACCTGCATGGTGTATCCTGCCACTGACGGTGCGGGAACGGATACGCGGTACTGGCGGCCGCCTGTTGTGAATACGGCCTGTGTCCTGCCGCTGCCGGCATGGAACATGAACGACCCCATTCCCTCATGTCCGCTTTTGGCACTGACCTGAAGCCCGTCGTCACAGGTTAGGGTAAGTGTTCCTTCAAGTCCCTGTCCATGTCCGTCCGTTGCCTTGAAGGCGACACGGCTCTGCAGGCCTCGTACTGTGTGTCCGCCTTCAGGATAGAACTGTACGTTCACATCATGCAGGCGTTCCGCATCAGGACGGTTTTGGCTCTCAATCTTGGATTCCGGAGCGAGATCAGGATCCGTGTAGTCCCCTTCCTTGTCAGGAGTCTGGTATACGGGAAGAACGCGTGAAAACAATATCTCTTCGTCAAAATTGAGCATGTACTGCGTGTATGCCCGTATCTCATAATATCCGCTGGGATATGGTCTGATACCGCGAAGTTCACGTGCCTGGTCTGTCGATGCGTCCATCAGGCTTATGCAACCGTCAGCCTGTCCGCCCGCAATCTTCAGCTTCTGCTGCTGCAGAACAACGCCGTTTGGTGAAACAAGGTCCACATACAGCACTTTGGACGGGGCATGGCTCATGTCTGATGCCCGGGTGACGAATGCCTTGAACCAGATGGTCTCACCCTGGAAATATGCAGTATTGTCAAACTGCAGGTAGACCTTTTCCTGAGGAAACAGCTCATTGAACTGATGGATGTTTCCTGCAAAACGCATGAGAGCGTCATTGTCAGCCATAATGGTATTGGCAATGGTACTCAAAGCCACGAGAATCGATAAGAGCCGTTTCTTCATAATTGTGATTTAAAAAAATTACATGTTTGGATCCCAGACCGGACGGATTACCGCTTCGCATTCACGGCTGTATAATACTTTGAGATACGCGTCTTTATACATGGCAATATTTGAATTATACATGTAGGGCGTGTATGCATCAGTATCAACTCCCCAATAACTCACATAATCAAGTGAGTCACATAAATTGCCTGTCCATCTGAGAGTCGAGGTCATTTCTATGAAATTGCCATTATCGGCGGTGAATCTCAAACCGTAATCATTACCATCGGCTCCTTCAATGTCAATGACAGTTATATTCAAGTTGAACAACTCTTCAACTTCCGTTTTTCTTGGCATTCTCCATTTGCCGCCTAACAGATAATGCGCAACGTCATATTCAGTTCCACAGATATCCGAACCTATTTCCACATATTTCCCTTTCGAAGAATCCCAATACTTGTATTGGCTCAATTGCAGTTTGTGATATTTATTGCCATATGATATCAAATGCCCCCATGCATAGCCAGGGGCAGGTATTTTTCTGTCATCTGTTCCAAGATCCCAGTCCGCCCATTTAACACTGAGCCCCAGGTCAACCATCATGTCATCGGCTGATTCTGTTGTAAATGAGCGCAACTGTCCTAAAGCATATTCCCCGGTCTGGTTGATCTTAACGTATGGCTTATACCAGTAACTGTGACCGACCCTCAAATCGGAAAACTGTATGGAAAAACTGCCGTCTGACGACATATCCTTTGTATCAATTGCAAAACTCCTGCCGGTATTGGGATCAATCTCTTCAGTATCAGACAATACCATTCCAATGGTGCAGAGATTCAAATCATTGGCATCAATGGAAGACAAAATGCCATTGACAGTTGCGGTATAATGCATGATGTCAACACTGCCATCAATGTTGAACGCAGGATTGAATGCGGCGGTCTTCATTTTTTGAATTTCGCCTATTTCCCTGCGCGTCTTGTCTTCCGAAAGGAAGAACAGGCAATAGTCATACTCCGTGTCAGGGGTCAGATTCTCAATCTTTGCAGTAAAACTACCTTTTGTGGAGATTGTTCCATTCTTTAAAATCTGACATTCGGGCTTGTCGTTCCCGTCCTTCCACGATTGGAATACTGATTCTGATTTGTCCGATGAAGGACAGTACAGGATTCCGAATGTGGCGTATGCATAATCACTGTTGGTATAGCCGTTGAATGAACCATTGATTGTTGCTGTCAGGGCTGAGACCGATACCTCACCGGATTCGACGGCGTCAGGAGCCTCATCAATCTCCTTTTTACAGGATGTAGTAAGAATACATGCAAAAGCGAGAAGGTACAATGATAGATTTCTTTTCATAACAAAATTTCATTTATGTGTTGCAAGTTAGCAAAAATCTTAAAAATAGAAGGTCCTTTTTCCCATAACATATTTTGATGATAATTATTTAACAAAGTTCCGTCAAAAATGACGCTGATGCAAGCAATTCCTTATTTATTAATTCCTCAAAATGAACTGCATAACATTGATAGTCAACACATTAGACGCTGCATAAAATTGCAGATTCTACAAATAGTGCAACTCGCTGATTATTAGTGCGTTATGTTATGGGAAGGGTGATTAGGAATGCAAGTTGCTCTACTTCAATAAGTTAACCAGCTCTTTCTGTGTTTCTGACGAAATACGGCCTATCTTTTCGATGGCCCTGTCGCGTTTTTGGTATATGTGCTTTGGTGTCAATCCTGTAATCTTGCTGATTGTCTTTACTGAGAAGCCGATGAGTGAGAAACGGAGTATATTGATTTCTTCATCCGCCATCTTGAAACGGTTGTCCTTGATACGTTCCATCAGGTTATTCAGGGTGGTGTCAATGATGGTGTCAATCTTGCTCTGGTTCTTCTTTTGACCCAACTCTTCCAATTTGGATTTGATGTGACTATACAGCTTATCGGCCGTCTCGGTATGTGAACTGGAGTTATCTGTATCTATTTTGCGGTTCGCGGATTTGGTTTCTTCTTCCGCTTCAATCTTCATCATTGTGTCAAATATCCGGTCCAGTTCAGCATACTGCTTGCCGAAAAGAGTGTTTACCTTTTTATTCAACCGGTTTATGATGTCATTGTTGGTGTCTTCCTTTAATCTGAGTTCCTTTATGGTTAACAGGTAGTCCTGCCTTTCTTTATCATTCTTCACCTTATGTGCCCGATGCATGATATATAATAAGGTAAACGCAAGTAGGACAAAAACTGTCATAAACAAAACCATGGTGCGATTATGTGAAACTTTCTGCATTTCATTTTCAGCCAGATTCCTGTAGTAGTCTTTTTGTGCGCCAAGGACTGGTTGATTCAATATGCTGTACAGGTTCTTGTTCTGCAGACTAATGGAATGCTTGTATTTAACCAGTGCAGAATCAGGCATTCCCTGTAATTCGCAAAGTAAGGACTCAACATACCACATGGCTATTGAGTCATTCTTTGTTGATGCAAAACTCCAGCCTTTTTCTATGTTGCGCTCAGCTTCGGGGAAAATTTCTGCTGACAAATAATACTTGGCAAAGAGTGAGAATATGTATGAAGATTCTATAGGTTGCCTGTATAGGCTGACGTACTCATTAAGTTCTGCACTAGCCATACCATTATCTTGCAACTGGATTGAGCACATCAACCTGCCCGACAGGCAAGTGCATTCAAAGCTATGTTCGTTATTGGATGAAGCCCAATTCTGCGCTTCCATTAGGATGGAATGTGCGGACTCATACTGCTTTTGCTGTATCAGGCATCTTGCAACATCGTATAGCGCATACGTCTTGTGCCGGTCCAGTCCGGCTGATTCGTATTTATCTTGGGCCAGACGATAGTAATGCTCTGCCCGGTAAAAGTCAAAGGAACTGAAGAATACGTTGCCAAGCTGGGTGTACAGCAGGCCTGAGCGGTAGTCGTCATCTATTCTGTCAACCAGCAGTTCGGCCTGGGTCAGGGCAACAGCGGCATCGTTCAGCTGGCCCTGTTCATTGTAGATGCATCCCAACTGGTAGAATGCTCGGAACAACTGTTCTGTATGATTGCCCACAGAATAGTACCTGACAGCTGTCATTATCAGTGAATCGCTCATGGCAGGTATGTAGTTCTTGTAAAGGGCCTCGGAATACAGCAGTGCATAGCGCGCATTCTGCTTACGGCTGCTGATGGCAGTGGCATTGATGCTGTCCAGTGTGGCAAGGGCTGCACTGTCATTCGTGCCCAGCATGCTTTCGGCCTTGTCAAGAAATACAGCGACACCGTGCCTGTTCTGGACTTTTGACGACTCGGGATGCGAGCATGATAAGCACAAAGGCAACAGCGCAATGGTTGCTACCAATGCATGCAGGAAGGATAATCTGATTGTCACTGCTCTTTGCCGCATCACTTATTATACGAAAATAGGTGGCGTATTGGAATAACGCTCTGCTACCTCTTGCTGTATATTGCAAAAATAAGCAATTTCGACGAATCGACGGTCTGACAATCAGAACGTTTTTGTGACAGATATTATGCGGCTGAAGCAGCGGTATGTTTGGAAAGAAAGGAATTCTTAAAAACTCAGGGAATCAGCAGCGATGAGTCGCCGTAGCTCAGGAAGCGGAAGTCATGGGAAAGGGCGTAGCTGTAAACCTTTCTCCAGTCGCCGTTCAGGAAGGCCGATACAAGCAGCAGCAGGGTGCTCTGCGGCTGGTGGAAATTGGTCACCATCATGCATACTATGTGATAACGGTAGCCGGGGGCGATGATTATCTGCGTGCTGGTCTTGAGAACGTCAAGGCCGTGAATGTTCATGTAATCCAGAATGTTCTGCAGGGCCTGCACGGTGCCTGTATCGGAATCAGTCTGATAAGGGGTCCACTGGCCCACGTGCATGTCATCTTCCGTGGCATCGGGATGAGTGCCAAGATAGAGGCCTATGTAGTACAGGCTTTCAAGGGTGCGTACACTGGTGGTGCCCACCGCGATTGCCCGGCCGCCATGGGCAATGAGTTTCTGTATGGTGGCCTTGCGCACGGCAATGTATTCGGTATGCATCTCATGCCCTTCAATCTCTTCCGATTTGACCGGACGGAACGTGCCGGCGCCCACGTGCAGGGTCAGTTCCTCGCGGTCTATGCCGTGGTCGTCAAGGTCCTTGAGGACGCGGTCCGTGAAATGCAGGCCGGCAGTAGGCGCGGCAACGCTGCCCTTAATTTTGGAGTATACGGTCTGATACGTGGTCCTGTCACTTTCCTGTGATTCGCGGTTCAGGTACGGGGGTATGGGAATCTCGCCGGCCGCCTCGAGAAGCTGGGCGAAACTCACGCCGCCGTCCCATCGGAAATCCACCCTGTGGCTGGTTCCGTGAACCGGTCCGCGGCTGGCTTTCAGGGTCACAGTACGGCCGTCAATCACGACCGTGGTACTGAGCGTCACAACATCAGCCTTCCAGCGTTTCAGATTGCCTATCAGGCAGTACCAGCTGCACTTTTCAGTCTCAGTGAACATTATCTGGTAGTCGCTTGGGACTGCCGGTTCAAGAAGGAAAACCTCAATAAGCGCACCTGTTGACTTGGGGCCTCCGCAGGCCGGTTTGTGGAAATGCAGGCGGGCCTGAATGACCCTGGTGTTGTTGAATATCATGAGAGCGCCCTTGGGAAGGTATCCCGGCAGTGATGTGAACACGTCATGTGACACCTGACCGCGGTTGTAGACCAGCAGCTTTGAACTGTCACGCTGCGCAAGCGGGAACTTTGCTATCCTGTCATCAGGCAGGGGGTAGTTGTAGTCGCTTATTCTGATATGTTTTACGCTCTCATCCATTTCCGGGCGCAAAGTTAGTCATTATTTCTACTGGACGGCCAGCGCCAGAGTGAAAACGCTAACCCTGATGTCAGGTACCGCTTGGGCAATGGCGCTGATCATTGAGCACAGTGTCGCCCCGGTTGTCAGAACATCATCGACTATAAGTATATGGCACCCTTCAAGGCGCTGCGGGCAGGCCACGGAGAATATGCCGTCAGCATTGCCCCAGCGCTGGTACTTGCCCAGGCCGGCCTGACGCACGCCGCCTGAGCTGCGGCACACGGCATTCTCTTCAATTTCCAGCCCGGTCACACGGCTTATACCCTGAGCTATGTATGTGCACTGGTTGTAGCCGCGCCGGCGCCTTTTCCTTTTGGAAAGCGGCACAGGCACTATAAGTCCGATGCCGTCAAAGAACCCTTTCCGCGCCAGTTCACGCGCGGCAGTTTCAGCCATCCAGCTGCCCACTGACGGATGTCCGTAATACTTGAGATGGTAAAGTATGCGGCGGTAGTCGCTCTCCTTTTCATAAATCATGTATGAAGCGGCACGCACCAGCGGCCTTTCAGTCAGCAGCAGCCGTTCAGCCGGGCTGATTTCCGCCGGATCATAATCCATGCGCGGCAGGCCCAGCAGGCACGGAACGCACAGGTGCTCTTCACCCGTATCAAGCCGCCGTCCGCATACCTTGCAGTAACGGGGCAGCAGCAGGTCCACAATGGCACGGACTGCACCCATAGTTCAATCTTCAGGCTGTAAGTCAATCTTGAGAATTCCGCTCACAAGCGGCATCTCGAAACCGCGTGAGCACACGCTGCGCATGACCTTCATGCGGCGCTCGGAATCAGTCCCGGCGCTTACAGAACGCAGTTTGGAGCGGACCACATCACGCAGAACGTCCATGTATTCGCATTCGTCAATAGCGTCCAGCGCGGCAGCAGCCACGCTGTCAGGTATGCGTTTCTCACGCAGGGCTGCGGCAATCTTCATGCGGCCCCACTTTGTAAAGCGCAGTTTGTCATTCACAAAAGCACGGGCATAGCGGTTTTCGTCAATGTAACCGTCCTTTTCCAGTTTTTCCAGGATGGCGTAAACCTGATCCGGTTCCAGTTCCATCCTCTCCAGTTTGCCGCGCACTTCAAAGCGGCAGTGTTCAGCTGCAGCACAATAGGCTTCAGCCCTTGTCAGTCCTTCCTTTTCTGTCATCAGTATCAGCTTTTATGTAGCGCAGTTTTCCAAAGTCGTCACTGCGCAGTGTCACATTACGGTATCCCTTGCGCTCCAGCATGTCTTTCAGTTCATGCGCAAAGAGCGGATTGATTTCAAAATACAGCCGTCCGCCACTATTCAGGGACTTCATAGCAAAGTCCGATATGGCACGGTAATAACGCAGCGCGTCATCATCAGGTACGAACAGCGCCAGATGCGGTTCATAATCCAGCACAACAGGCTCCATGAGGCTCTTCTCGCTTTCCGTCACATAGGGCGGATTGCTCACAATCACGTCGAAACGGGAATCGGAACAGACCGCTGACAGGATGTCACGCTGCCGGAATTCCACCTTCGTGCCGCATTTCAGGTTGTTTTCACGTGCCACCTGAAGCGCATCGGGGCTTATGTCCCATGCCTGCACCGACCATGAGGGAAGCAGGTGTGACAGGCTTATGGCTATACAGCCGCTGCCCGTCCCAATGTCCAGCAGTGTGCCTGTCTGTCCGCAGTCCGACAGGACCCATTCCACCAGCCCGGCAGTTTCAGGACGCGGTACCAGCACGCGCCCGTCCACCTTCAGTTCCAGTCCCATGAAACGTGCGGTCCCCAGAACATACTGGAGCGGCTCACCCGCCCCAAGTCTTTGCAGAGCCGCATCAAACATGAGTTCCCTTTCAGGGTCAGGAGAAAACGGTTCTCCGGTATAGTACTGCAGCTGTGACATACCCAGCAGTTCCGTGCAGAGCGCCTTCTTCACGCATTCCAGAGCGGCGGCGTCATACCGGCCTTCCAGCGCAGCGGCAATTCTCTTCTGGACACCGGTCATAGAAGTCAGTCTGCTGCCTTTACGGTAACGGAACCCTTTATTGCATGAGATCCGGGAGCAGGCACACTTTCACCCATTACGCCGTTTTCTGCGGCCAGGCTGAGCGAAACCGTTCCGCTTACGCTGAAAGTATATGTACCTGCACGCTTGGGAACCCACTTGACAGTAGGAACATACGTTTCAGGGTCAACATATTTGATTTTGGCGCTTGGGGTGGGCACGTCACTGATGAGAATCTCCTGACAGAGGTCCCGCGGCATGTCCGGCATAAGGAAAACTCCGCCGCTGCCCTTCCATGTCAGTTCCGAACGGTAGTAACAGTTACCCGGTTTCTCCACCTTGAGTTCCAGTATGCAGGTGTCACCCACCTGAGGATTGGGCGTAAGGCATTCTATTGAAGCGTATACGGGTGCGTATCCGTATTCTTCCTCCTCACATGAAACCGCTGTCAGCGCTGCAATGGCCAATGCGGCAAACATTAATCTTTTCATATCGTCAAGCTATTTCAAGTGCAACTTTCATCATGTTCGTAAAACTGGAGCGGCGCTGTTCAGCCGTAGCATACTCCTTACGTACCAGCTGGTCGGAAACGGTGCATATTGTAAGCGCCTTCTTTCCGGCTGCGGCGGCATTGACATACAGTCCTGAAGACTCCATCTCAACAGCCTTCACGCCGAACCTGCCCCACTGCATCTGACTGTCCGATTCGTCATAGAACACATCGGCGGAATAGATGTTGCCAACCTGGAAGGGGAAACCGTTTTCACGTGCCACCCGGACAGCATCCTCCAGAAGCCCGTAGTCCGCAATGGGTGCGAAATGTGCCGGGAAACCGTACTGGTGGCCGTAGTTCGAATCAGTGCATGCGCCCATGGCGAAATACATGTCACCCAGATTCAGGTCCGGTGATATGGCGCCTGCGGTTCCAATCCTTATTATGCGCTCCACGTCATGGAAATTGAACAGCTCATAGGAATAGATGCCTATGCTGGGTATACCCATGCCGTGCCCCTGCACAGACACAGGCTTGCCTTTGTATGTACCTGTAAAGCCGTACATTCCCCTTATCTGAGAATAGCAGAAAGCATTCTCAAGGAAATTTTCAGCTATGAACTTTGCGCGCAGAGGGTCTCCGCACACAAGCACTGTCTTCGCTATTTCTCCATACTGCGCCGCAATATGCGGTGACGGACACTGTTCCTTTCCCATATTTCAAATCTTTTCTTCCAGTGCCGGTGATACCAGACACCCTTCAATATAATCTGTTTTCCTAACATTTCCCTTTGCCGGAGCGACAGTGATCTTATGTCCCTCCAGTCCGATGCGGCCCTCAGCGTACCACTGCAGCGCCTGCGGGAATATGCGGTGTTCCATGCGGTGGATCTGCGCCTCAAGTTCATCGGCGGTACCGTTCACGGGAACACCGGCCTGTATGATGACAGGTCCGGCATCAAGTTCAATGGTGACCAGATGTACCGAACAGCCGGTAATGCGCACCCCGCTGGCATAGGCGTCCTGAATGGCCGTAGCGCCCTTGAAACTGGGCAGCAGTGCCGGATGCAGGTTCAGGATGCGGCCTTCATAGGCGCTGATGAACACTTCACTGAGTATTCTCATCCACCCCGCCAGGGCAATTGTGTCAACATCATATTTCTTCAGGGCTTCCACAACAAGTGCGTCATATTCAGCACGGTTGCGGTGTCCCTTTGACGGTATTATCTCAACGGGAACGCCCAGTTTCGCGGCACGGGCTATCACGCCTGCGTCCTCCCTGTTTGTAAGGATCACGCGGACATCGGCATCAAGACGGCCTTCACGGACAGCCTCGACAATTGCCTGTGCATTGGTTCCATTGGCCGAAGCCAGAATTGCAAGTTTTATCATAGTGGCGTAAAGTTAGTGAAAAACGAAAAAAAACCGGCCCGAAAGGACCGGTTTTTCGTATTGCATGCCTGTGTATGATCACATCATGCCGTCCATGCCGCCCATTCCGGGATTCATCGGGGGCATTGGCTTGTCTTCCTTCTTCTCCACAATGACGCATTCAGTTGTCAGGAACATGCCTGCAATTGAAGCTGCGTTCTCAAGAGCCACGCGGGTAACCTTTGCGGGATCAACCACACCGGCCTTCATGAGGTCCTCATAGCGGTCAAAGCGTGCGTTGTAACCGAAATTGCCCTTGCCTTCAGCGACCTTCTGGACCACGACTGCACCTTCCTTGCCTGCGTTGAACACGATCTGGCGCAGAGGCTCCTCAATGGCGCGGCGTACAATCTGTATACCGGTCTCTTCATCGGCTGTTTCACCCTTGACCTTGTCAAGAGCCTTGATGGCGCGGATGTATGCCACACCGCCGCCGGCCACGATACCTTCCTCAATGGCTGCACGTGTAGCGCACAGGGCATCGTCAACACGGTCCTTCTTCTCCTTCATTTCAGTCTCGCTGGGAGCACCCACCTTGATGACTGCAACGCCGCCTGCCAACTTGGCAAGACGTTCCTGCAGCTTCTCCTTGTCATAGTCGCTTGTGGTGGTCTTGATCTGTGACTTGATCTGTGCAACACGTGCTGCAATCTTGTCCTTCTCACCCTTGCCGTTGACAATTGTGGTGTTGTCCTTGGTGATGGTGATCTTCTCAGCGGTGCCGAGCATCTCCATTGTAGCCTGCTCCAGCTTCACGCCGCGCTCTTCGCTGATCACGAA
Organism: Bacteroidaceae bacterium; assembly: GCA_024398665.1. GTDB lineage: Bacteria > Bacteroidota > Bacteroidia > Bacteroidales > Bacteroidaceae > Colenecus. The sequence goes on along the minus strand of JAKSIS010000001.1, from coordinate 75,031 downwards.
GCCACCGGTAAGGACTGCAATGTCCTCAAGCATCTCCTTGCGGCGGTCACCGAATCCGGGAGCCTTGACGGCTGCAATCTTCAGGCCTGAACGCAGACGGTTCACAACCAGGGTGGTCAGGGCCTCGGAATCGACATCCTCAGCAATGATGAGCAGGGGACGGCCGGTCTGGACAGCGGGTTCCAGTATGGGAAGCAGGTCCTTCAGGTTCGATATCTTCTTGTCATGGATAAGGATGAGCGGGTTCTCCATGACGCAGTTCATCTTCTCGGTGTCAGTGACAAAGTACGATGACAGATAACCGCGGTCAAACTGCATGCCTTCAACTACGTCAATGTAGGTCTCACGGCCCTTGGCCTCTTCAATGGTGATCACGCCGTCCTTTGAAACCTTCTGCATGGCCTCAGCAATGTGTTTGCCTATTTCAGGATCGTTGTTGGCTGAAATGGTGGCAACCTGCTCGATCTTGTCAAAGTCTGCACCCACTTCCTTGGCCTGTGCCTTGATGCTGGCAACGACAGCTTCCACAGCCTTGTCTATGCCGCGCTTCAGGTCCATGGGATTTGCACCTGCGGTAACGTTCTTCAGTCCTACGTTTACAATGCTCTGTGCCAGAACGGTTGCAGTTGTTGTACCGTCACCTGCATCCTCACCGGTCTTTGAAGCGACTGACTTGACCAGCTGTGCGCCGGTGTTCTTGAATGAATCAGCCAGTTCAATCTCCTTGGCTACGGTCACGCCGTCCTTTGTTATCTGGGGAGCACCGAACTTCTTCTCGATTATCACGTTGCGACCCTTGGGACCAAGTGTCACCTTGACTGCGTTTGCCAACTCGTCAACACCCTGACGCATAAGGTCACGGGCATCGGTATTGAAAAGGATTTCCTTTGCTGCCATAATGGTAATTTATTTTGAAATGACTGCCAGAACGTCACTCTGGCGCATAATGAGATACTTCTTGCCTTCAAACTCCAGTTCGGTGCCCGAATACTTGCCGTAAAGGACGCAGTCGCCCTTCTTCAGGACCATCTCTTCATCCTTTGTGCCGTTACCTGCGGCAATGACTTCACCCTTCAGGGGCTTTTCCTTCGCTGTGTCAGGAATGATGATTCCACCTATTGTCTTCTCCTCAGCTTCTGCGGGAAGAACCAGAACTCTGTCTGCTAACGGTTTGATGTTCATTTTCTATAATGTTTGCAATTTCTGTTTTTTCTTTCAGTCCCGATGCGGGACAACGTGTCCGGTGCGAAAAACATGCCACGGCTGCGGAAGTGGGCAATCTGTCACCTTCACTGACATATTGACACTGTAAGGAGCAGCCTATCTGACATGCTGCGCCAGATATTTCTCCATGGCCTCCCTGTCAGGCAGAGGGGTGAATTCGCCCTTGTGGAACGCGGTGATGTGGCCTGTCTCTTCAGATACCACAATCACGGTGGCATCGGTCCTTTCCGATACGCCCATGGCTGCGCGGTGACGCAGGCCGAACTGTTTGGGCAGTGAATCGGACTGTGAAACGGGAAGTATGCAGGCGGCCGCCTCGATGCGGTCCCCTATTATTATCATGGCTCCGTCATGGAGGGGGCTGTTCTTGAAGAAGATGTTCTCTATGAGAAGCTGGCTGAGTGCGGCATTCACCTCCTCACCGCTGGCCTTGACGTCACGCAGTTCCTCATCGGACCCTATTACTATCAGCGCCCCTTCCTTCTTGGAACTCATGCTCTCACATGCCCGTATGACAGGCTGCCATCGGGTTATGTCACCTTCTTCGACCTTGCGGTTCAGCATCCAGTGGAAAATGCGGCGGGTGCGTGTGGTGGTGCCTATGTCACGGAAGAAACGGCGTATGTCTTCAGCGAAAAGGACTATTATGGCTATCACGCCCACATCGACCAGCTTGTCCAGTATTGCACCCAGCAGCTGCATCTTGAAGACCTGTGACACCAGCATCCATACGAATATGAAAACAAGTATGCCTATGAACATGTTCAGCGAACCTGACCGTTTCATGAGACGGTACAGCGAGAACAGCAGGAGTGCCACGCACACCACGTCAACCGCATCCTTGATGCCGAAATTTACGAAATACTCTGTCATATCCTGTTTTCATTTAGCTTTTCCATAATCCGCACCGCCTGTACGGCTTCCTTAACGTCATGCACCCTGATCCAGTCCGCACCGGCAGCCAGGGCTACAGTGTCAAGCACCGTCGTAGCGTTCAGGCTGTCTTCAGCTGTCGTTCCCAGCAGCCTGTATGCCATGGACTTGCGGGACATGCCTGCAAGGACCTCACAGCCGAATCTCTTGAGACGTCCTAGAGAGGCCAGGACCCTGTAATTGTCATCCAGTGTCTTTCCGAATCCGAATCCGGGATCCAGAATGACCCTGTCCCTCATGTCCGACAGTTCTTCAAGCCTGCTTGAAAAAAATGACTCCATTTCCTGAATCACGTCATTTTCCACAGGCATTGAACAGGTCAGAACATATTTCACGTCCTTTTCACGGAGCAGTTCAAACATGCCGGCGCTGCCGCCTGACACGTCATTCACAATCTGCACGTTCCACCTTTCAATGCAATGGCGCGCCACTGCCGGACGGAACGTGTCCACAGAAACAGGGAAATCCGGAAAGTCCGTGCGGATGGCGTCAAGCCCCCGGTCCAGACGTTCCAGTTCCTCAGTTTCAGGCACGGCCTCAAACCCCGGACGGGTAGAAAAGCCGCCTATGTCCACAGCATGGGCCCCGCAGGAGATCATCGAACCGACACGCTCCACCAGCGCTTTGCGGTCAGTCATGCGTGACCCCTCCCAGAACGAGTCAGGGGTCACGTTGACAATTCCCAGGACCTTGGCCATCACTTCTTTTCAGCGGCCATGAAGGCGTTGATCTGCTCAGCAATCTTGGTCATGCCGGCAGCTGTAGGGTGGTTCATGCGCTTCTCAATGCCATCGACAGCGATTACGGGAACATTGTAGTGCTTGCATATCTCCCTCATCGATTCGCCCAGATTTTCAGACATGCCGTCGTTGAGAAGTGAGTATATCTTCATGTTGGGATACAGTTTCTTCAGATTGTCAAGCAGATATGCAAATGCCGGACGGTAAAAGTAAAGGTCCTCCTTTGTCCAGTCCGAATACTTGTAGTCACCGAAAGGTTCATGTGTCCAGTCGTCATTGGTTCCGCCGAATATGAACAGGATATCGGGATTGCCTATGCAGTTCAGACGTGTCACGAATGCACGGTCCGAATAGTCGTCATGGTTGTATCCGCGGCAGCACACGGTGCTTCCTGACCATGAGTCGTTCTTTTCCAGAACCCATCCGTTCGATTCTATTACCTGGGCCCACCACTGCTGGCTCTGTTCGGTAACGCCGCAGAACTGGTTGGGATAGAAAGTGTCATAATACCTGGGCATTGATCCGGTAAAGGTTGAATATGAGTCACCCATGACTGAAACCTTCAACTGGGCGGACATGGCGCCGCATACGACAACACACGCTAAAAGAGCTGCAAATTTCTTCATAATTATAAATTGGTTAATGTTTTTGTCAATCCTATGCTGTTGGATCCTTTGATAAGTATAGTCTTTCCCTCCACTTTGTTAAGTTTCAGTTCCTCATTCACCATGTCCACGTTTTCGAACAGGCGGTACGGCATGCCGGCGGCTGCCTTTGCGAATTCATCGCCCACCAGCCACACGTCATCGAACCCGAATTCCCTTATGGCTTCGACAATCTTCCTGTGTTCAAGGCCCGACGCTTCGCCCAGTTCGCGCATGTCGCCCAGAATCAGCATCTTCGCATCGGCCTTCATCATGCTGAAGTTCTCCAGCGCGGCCATCATGCTGGTGGGATTGGCGTTGTAGGCATCGACCACCAGGCTGTTGCTGCCGGTCACTGTCAGCTGCGAACGGTTGTTCTGCGGTCTGAAGTCCGATATCGCCCGGCTGGCATCGTCCTCCTTCACGCCGAAATGCATGCCTACCGTTATGGCCGCCAGGGCGTTGTCCACGTTATAGGCGCCTATCAGACTGGTCTGGACGGTATGCCACGGACCCTTTTCACGGCGCCAGCGGAACTTCACGTACGGGTTGCACTCCAGCACCTCGCCTTCAACCAGAAGGCCCTCACTGCCGGGCCTGCCGTATTCCAGCACGGGCAGACCGGCGGACATTTCCACCAGGTGCGCGTTGTCGCGGTTCAGGAATGCGAAACCTCCGTGTGAGCGCAGCCAGTCATAGAGTTCGCCCTTGGTCTTCTTCACGCCATCGAACGAACCGAATCCCAGCAGGTGCGCCTTGCCCACGTTGGTGATAAGGCCGCAGTCAGGCTGGCTTACGCGTACCAGTTCATCTATGTCGCCCGGGTGGCTGGCACCCATCTCGACAATGGCGTAGTCATGTTCAGGCCTGAATCCCAGCACTGTCAGCGGCACGCCTATCGAATTGTTCAGGTTGCCCTGCGTGTAAAGGATATTGAAGGTCGATGACATTACGGCGGCAGTCAGTTCCTTGGTCGTGGTCTTGCCGTTGGTGCCGGTGATTCCTATTACGGGAGTCCCCAGCTGGCGGCGGTGGAAAGCGGCCAGCTGCTGCAGCGTGTCAAGCACGTTGTCCACAAGAATCATACGGCTGTCTGCGGCATCGGCCCTGGCCGCATCATCCATGACAGCATAGCTGCACCCCTGCTCCAGCGCCGTCCTGACGAATTCATTTCCGTCAAACCGTTCGCCCTTGAGAGCAAAGAACATCAGCCCCGGCCCGCACCTGCGGCTGTCAGTAGTCACTCCACTGCACTCCTGGAATAGCGCGTAAATCTGCCCAATCTCCATAATACCGCAAAATTAGCAAAATTAGGAACAGATTCCGCAAAACCCGCCCAGTTTCTGCGAACCGGCCCGGTTTCTGAATCGGGGGCACCCCTGACCAATTTGCGCCACCCGCCTGCGGAATTTCCGCTGCCCGCCGGAGCTTCCGCCAAGTGACCCGGATTTCCGCTGCCGCGCCGGAGCTTTCCCCAAGTGACCCGGATTTCCGCTGCCCGCCGGAGCTTCCGCCAAGTGACCCGGATTTCCGCTGCCCGCCGGAGCTTTCCCGGAGGTTTCGCCAAAGTGTCCCGCAGTGACACCGCGATGAAGCCATTCTGACTGCAATCTTTGCGGATTTTCCTCCGCCTGCCTGAGTTCCGCCAAAGTGTCCCGCAGTGACACCGCGATGAAGCCATTCTGACTGAGGTCTCTGCGGGACATACGCTCCTGGGGAGGGTGTGTAACGCAGAAAACGCACGCACCTGCGCTGTGGGTGAGGTGCTTGCGGGACACTTTGGCGAAAGCTCCAGCGGGACACTTTGGCGAATTCAGGAAGGCGGTCCGCACGGGACACTTTGGCAGAATTAGGAAAAATCCCCTGATACCGTAGGCATTTTTCCTTTCCCGGGTATTTTCTTCTCCCCACCTTTACATCGGATAATAATTGGAATTATGAAAAAGATAGCATTTGCAGCCATGGCAATCATGGCATTCGGACTGATGTCTTGTGAAAACGACGCCTCGACAATTCGCGATGAACTGTCTGAAGAAGTCCGATGGTACAGCGGTGAGTTCAACGTGGACTGCTGGACCAGACTGAGTGATACGGACGGCCTGAACGGTTATTACAAGGCCGATGTCAGAATTCCCAATCTGAATTACAGCGTTCTGCGCGGCGGTCAGGTCAACTGCTATCTCTTTGTCGGCAAGGATGCACAGGCGCAGCTGCCTTTTGTACGCCACTATGAAAACGGCAGCGGCCAGAGATGGACACGGACAATAGATTATGAATACTATGATGGAGGCGTAACGGTCTATGTCACTGACAGCGACTTTGCCGGTGATGTGCCGGAAGCCATGTCATTCCGCATCATGCTGGCCTGGTGACATGTCAAGCCACTCGACCTGACCTCCCCAGATTTCAAGGAACTTCATAAATCCGGCGTGGCTCACAACCACGCTGGCTGTGTTCTCGCAAGGGTGGAAACTGATCTTTCCCACCTTCTGCAAGTCGCTGTCAATGAAATATTTGACCCTATGGCCGTCATCGAACAGTTCCTTCGGATTCGGGTTATCGGGATGAATGTCATTGATAAGTCCGAAGGCCGATACCGAACCCGGATGCAGTCCCAGGCAGCGCATCATCCTTTCTTCCGATGCGAATGACAGTTTGCCCTGACGGACCATGTGCTCCAGTCCGTGTATGTCCAGATCCTTGTGACACTCCATGCTTACCAGATAATGCCGGTTGCCCTTGTGGTTTCGGAAAAACAGGTTCTTGCAGTGCGTGGCGTCATGAATGTCCTTCCAGTATTCCAGACACTCGTCTATCGACGACAGTTCCGGGTGGGTGTACAACTCATACTCTATGCCGTTCTCCGTCAGGAAGTCCAGCACCTTTTTCCTCAATGATTCGCGTTCCGACTGTTCCATAGTGACGACAAATATACGCGGTTTTTCGTCAAAGTGTCCCGTGCGGACCGCCTTCCTGAGTTCGCCAAAGTGTCCCGTGCGGACCGCCTTCCTGAGTTCGTCAAAGTGTCCCGTGCGGACCGCCTTCCTGAGTTCGCCAAAGTGTCCCGCACGCACCGCCCCCACAGCGCAGGTGCGTACGTATTCTGCGTTACACACCCTCCCCAGGAGCGTATGTCCCGCAGAGACCGCAGTCAGAATGGCTTCATCGCGGTGTCACTGCGGGACACTTTGGCGGAACCTCCGGGAAAGCTCCGGCGCTACATTTTGCGAAAACAGCCAACACCATGAAAATTTTTCAGCGAAATGCTTGACATCGGCTTTTTCACATGTTATCTTTGGAATCGAAAATCTAATCATTTGATATCATGGAATACAACCATTATTTTCATTTGTTCGCCAATGGCGATGACGCCCGTAATTTCATCATTTCAGAAACAGATTTCTTTGCCGCATTCAACAGGGTTGGAGTCTGTGCCGCCAATTCTGAAGCGAAAGTCGTATCATTCTCTATTGAAGACACCCACCCGCACATTCTTCTGTTCGGAACGGAAAAGGAATGCACCAAATTCAAGAAAGCATATCTGATTTCAACCATGCGTTACATAGCTGCAACGCGTGGCAGCATGTACGATGTAAAACTGAACGCGTGGCAGCATGTACGATGTAAAACTGAATTATGAACTGTATCAGGCCAGCAGCGACGATTATTTGAAGAATCTCGGTGTGTACACAATCTTCCAGGCGACGAAAGACGGCAAGAAAGTTTTGCCATGGGATTACCTTTGGGGTAGCGGTTCGCTCTATTTCAGGCAGAAGCAGTCACTTCCAATCTGGTCCATCCAGTCCGATGGACAAGTCATCAGGCCAAAACCGATTGGTGAACTGTCATTCAGAGAAAAGGAGTCGATGCTTCACAGCAGAAAACCCGTTCCTGATGACTGGTTGGTATGCAATGGCTTTCTGCTGCCCCAGAACTACATTGATATCGGACTTTTTGAATCTATCTATCAGACTCACAACTGTTTCCGCGTATTCTTGGCAAACAGCAAAAGCAGGGATGAAAAGATTGTCAGCAAGATGGAAAAGGTGCGCGGAATAACGATGGAATACCTGGAGTCCAGAAGAGTGGCCGCAGACCTTTGTTTTGAACTGTTCCACAAGCACGATGCACGTTGGTTGAACGTACATCAGAGAATGTCATTTGCCAAAGAGTTGCGCCGCAGATACGGAATCGCATTCCGACAGTTGGCCACCCTATGCAGACTGCCGGAAGAAGAGATCAGAAAATACATCCGCTAAGTGGGCGTCCCGCCAAAGCGTCACGCACGCACCACGCCCAACAAAGCGTCACGCACGCACCACGCCCAACAAAGCGACACGCACGCACCACGCCCAACAAAGCGACACGCACGCACCACATTCGTAAGTTCACTAAAGTGTCCTGTGCGGACCGCCTTCCTGAGTTCGCCAAAGTGTCCCGCACGCACCGCCACTACAGCGCAGGTGCATACGTATTCTGCGTTACACGCCCTCCTCAGGAGCGTATGTCCCGCAGTGATTGCAGTCAGAATGATTCCATCGCGGTGTCACTGCGGGACACTTTGGCGGAACCACCTCAGACAGGCGGAAGAAAATCCGCAGTGATTGCAGACAGAATGGTTCCATCGCGGTGTCACTGCGGGACACTTTGGCGAAAGTCCCGGGAAAGCTAAGGGCGGGACACTTTGGCGGAACCTCCGGCAAGACAGTTTGCGAAAACCGCTATCTTTGCAGGCATGAAGCGTTTGATTCTGACCATACTCGCTGTCCTGACTGCGGCGCAGCTTTTTCCCCAGCAACTGCGCTATGCCACCACAAGGCAGGACTCGCTGCTGGCGGTGAAGATAATCGGTTCGCTGAATCCGGAGGAATCCACAGCACAACTCATGCTAAAAGCCGGCGGAATGCTCATGGGGCAGCCCTACGTGGCAGGCACGCTGGACGGACCGGATGATGAAACCACCTGCATCTACCTGACCCGCACAGACTGCATACTGTTCGTGGAAACATGTCTCGATCTGGCGCGTGCAGCCCGCAGCCAGGGTGATTTCCGCGACTTTGCGCTCATGGTCCAGCAGTCACGTTACCGCCACGGCCAGCCATCGGACTATATGGAGCGGCTGCATTATACTACGGAATGGATCAGGCACAATGAGGCGCGCGGCATATTGAAGGACGTGACGCTGGAGTGCGGCGGCAAGGTCTACGCCCATCCAATCAATTACATGAGCACGCACCCTGACTCATACCCCAAATTGGGCAGTTCAATAACGCAGATTGAAGCGGATCTGAACAGGAGTCCTTTCACTTACATTCCCAAGTCCGATGTGTCCGATGTCAGACTGCTGCCGGGTGACATAATCTGCTTTGTCACAACAATTGAAGGTCTTGATATACAGCATGTTGCCATTCACATAGGTGACGGCCGGTTCATGCACGCATCGACCTCGCTCAAGAAAGTGGCCGTTGATGAACGGACCGTGAGCGAATACTGCAACTCTATGCGCAGCATTGCCGGAATAAAGGTTGTGCGCGCCACTGACGCGTTCGTGCCGGGCGACAAGGTGCCGTCCGGGCAGGCCGATGACACCTTTTTCACCGACCGGCCAGTTCCCGACCACATTTTCAGTCTGATGCAGGGGCGCTCAATGAGGAGCGGATGCACTGTCAGAGTTGATGAGCTGCGGTACCTGACTGTGCTCCACAAGGACATTGAAGGCGCAACGCACGTTGGCGAACTCATAGTGCACAGGGATATTTCAAAAGACGTGCTGGATATTTTCCGCAAGCTGTACTCACTGTCCTATCCCATTGAAAAGATACGGCTCATTGACTATTACAATGCCGATGACGAACTCTCCATGACGGACAACAACTCATCGGCCTTCAACTGGCGCACTGTCCTGAATACGGGCAAACCGTCCAGACATGGCGCCGGCATGGCCATTGACATCAATCCGCTGTACAACCCATGCTGCCATTCCAACGGAAACGTGCAGCCCGCCGCCGGCCGCCCCTACGCTGGCCGCGCCGCCGTGGTCCCCTATGGAATCGTGAAGGGCGACGCCTGCCACCGCCTGTTCCTGGAAAAAGGTTTCAAATGGGGCGGTTCATGGAAATCGGTCAAGGATTACCAGCATTTCGAGAAGTAATTCCCCAACCTGCGCAGCCGCAGTCTCCGGTCCGCACCAAAGTTCACGGATTCCGTCATAGTGGCAGGTTTCGCCAAAGTTTCTCGTTTCGCCAAAGTGTCCCGCAGTGACACCGCGATGACACCATTCTGACTGCGATCTTTGCGGATTTTCCTCCGCCTGCCTGAGTTTCGCCAAAGTGTCCCGCAGTGACACCGCGATGAAGCCATTCTGTCTGCGGTCACTGCGGGACATACGCTCCTGGGGAGGGTGTGTAACGCAGAAAACGCACGCACCTGCGCTGTGGGTAGGGTACGTGCGGGACACTTTGGCAGAAAGCCCTAAGTGGCCGACTGTACAGTATTAGCCGTACGCGGGGCTGCGGACTTACGCTGGGCTGCGGACTGGCGCTGGGCGCGGACTGGCCGTGCGGAGCTGGCACTATTCAGCCACGAACTGGAAGTCGTACAGGTCGCATATTGAAACCTGCTTGGAATCCGATTTGAACTGCATGTACAGTCCCTGCTTGCCCTTCAGGCCCTTGAGACTGCTGACAGGGGCGCTGTATGTGCCGTCCTCCATTGAGGCCGATACCGGCAGCGAAGCGATTTCGCGGCCGCCCTGTTCCACTGAAGGTGCGCCGGCAAGAACGGCTATGACTCCTGTAGCCTTGGCATCGGCAATGGAGAACTTTATGCTGGCCTTCTTTACCTTCTTCAGCTTGCCAAAGTCAAGATATTTCCAGCCCACTGTGCTGCCGTCAGTATTGTTGGTGAGCGGACACATGCGGTCCACAAGGCTGTAGGCACCCTTTGTGCTGCCGTCAGATAGTCGCGTGGCCTTGACATACGAACCGCTGTAAATGAAATTCGGATACTCTTCAATGGTGGTCTGGGGGTGCTTGAACCAGCAGGCCCAGCCTGCGGCAATGCGGTTCATGGGGTTCAGGCCTCCGGTCTGGAATCCTTCCGATGTCACCTCAGCGCGTGATATTTCGACCTTGCCCTTGCTGACCTTGACCGTGATGGGAGCCACCATGGCCTGACGTGAGAACTGGTCGGTACCGGTCTGGCGGTGATAGAACACGTACCACTGGCCGTCTATTTCGATTATGCTGCCGTGTGTGTTGCCGTAGCGGTTTGCAGTGGCAACGGCATTCCCCTGGGCGTCAAGTCCCGGTTCACGGGCGTCGACAATGGTTCCGCCGTATGTGAACGGGCCAAGCGGATTGTCGCTGTAGGCATATGCCAGAGTATTGTTCGATGCAGGCAGACCGTCCTCGCCGTCAGCGGTGTAACGTGAATAGACGAACACGTACATGCCGTTGATCTTGCGCATTGATGAAGCTTCGAAGAAGCGGAACACGCCGTCATGCTTGTAGTCGCTGACCATGTTCTTCACTATCTGTGTCCCGGCCTTCACGCTTGCCATATTGACAGGATCAAGTTCAGCGCCGTTGCTCTCCTCAAAGCCCCAGTAGCCGTATACGCGTCCGTCATCGTCAATGAACACCGCCGGATCAAAACCCAGTACGCCCTGAGTCGCATTGCGGTTGTCCCTGCTCCAGTTGTACACGGTGAAGGGACCGTCAGGACGGTCGCTGACGCACATCATGCTCTGCCGTCCGCCGGACTGGTTGTTCGGATACAGGAAATACTCCTTTGTGCCGTCAGCCTTTGTGCGGACTGTGACATCAGGAGCATACAGAATGTCGGCACGCTGAAAAGCGGCGCCGGCGGAATTGGCATCGGACTTGAAGATGACGCCGTCATAACGCCAGTCCGTGAGATTGTCCACAGGAGCGGACCAGACGACCTGGTCGCGGCCGCAGTACTGTGACACTTCAATGTCATGTGAACCGTATACGTACACACGGTACTTTCCGGGGCAGTCCGGGTCTTCAAAGACATAGGGTTCGCCGTCGGGGATGTACTCCCACAGGGGCATGTAAGGATTCTGGGCACCAATGGTCAGGCCGGCCATGAGAGCGGCCAGTAAGAATGTCAGCTTTTTCATATTGCAGTTCTTTGGTTTTCTTGCGCCAAAGATACCACAATCCTGTCATTATCACGAAAAAAATCACTCCGAAACAGGCACACTCACCACAGCATTGCTGAAACGCCGCCGTATGTCATCGGCCTGTTCCCGGCTTACCTTTCCCGTTATCCTGATACGTCCGATATCGGCCTTTTCAAGCCATTCGGGCAACACTGAGGTTTCGTCTATGTCAAGAGTCACCTCATCAATGTGCCCGGCGCGGCCCAGTTCTGCCGGAACTTCACCACGGACGTGAATGACAAGTTCACCTCCTATTCTGGGAGTGCGGACCGTAATGCCGTCATCCGTTACGGAAACATTGTCTGTCGAGAACCTGCCAATCAGTTCAATTATGTCATCCTCACTGTCTGCCATACGTACCAGCCATCCGGTTCTGGGAGTGAACGCGCCGGTGGCACGGTCCAGTGCGTAGCCCACGATACCGGCCCACAGTTCAATATTGAAGACTGTTTTTTCACCTGTATCACTGTCAACAATGACATACTGGGCGGGAGTCATGACAATTTCCGGAATCAGTGGAGTGTCAGCTCTGAGCCTTTCGCCGCTGCGGCCGTTTTTGGTGAATGGGAAGAACTTGAGCATCCAGCCGTCAACCATGTCTATTGACAAAGGTATAAGGCAGCCTCCGCCGCGGTTCATGGTCTCAGGACGGTACTTCATGACCATATCCATCCAGAAACGGGTGTCGGGACGTCCCTTCGATGCGGCGATGAACTCATCAAGAATAGGGTCCAGCTCACTGGTCCACCACCCCAGTCCATACTGTTCCAGGCTGTCAGTCTTTTTCTTCAGACGCACCCAGTCTTCGGGCTTTCCAAGCAGGGTCACATAGGGGATTCCGCATGTTGCTGCAAGTATCTTATACTCGAAAAACGACTTGACGGTCTCCATGAGCGTTATTCTTGACACGGTAACGTCAGTCGGGCTGCTGGTGGAAAAGTCCGCTGTCATCATTTCAGCCAGGCCGTTCTTCACACTTCCGCCTATCTGGCGTGAGAAAGCGGCCATAATGTCCTCCCAGTCAGGTGCCGCACCTGGCTCCATGTCACCGACAATGGTCATCAGTGTCCTGCTGTCCTGAAAATCAACCAGCATGTCACGCATCTTCTCCGGATTGGAGTTCACGTAATGCGAAAAGCCCTGGCTGATTATTATCCATATCATGTCCGGCGACAGGGTGACGGGTCTGTGGTCCTCAAATGCGCTGAGCAGACAGTCGAACATGGCATTGAAACCCTCACGCCAGATCAGACTGTCACCGCTGAAACTGGTGGCAATGATTCCGTCATCCAGGCTGGTCTTTTCACGCACCAGCCTCAAGGCGACATCAGCGCCGGACAACACTTCTGGTTCAAGCGCCGGTGCCGGCAGGTCACGGTCAACGGTGAAGGCCACAAGCCCCTTCTCCTTCCTGACTATGTCTTTTTTCTTCGAGGCCGATGCACCCGCTGTAATCAGCGTCAGCGCGGCAAGCAGAAACATAATTCTTTTCATATCATCAAAATTTTGATGCAAAAGTAGGGCAACTGCAGCCCGATTGCAAGAAAACAGCGTTGCAAAACCGTTGCAAATGGGGACTGTCCCTGTCGAATAGGGACTGTCCCTGTTTGCCAGGGACTGTCCCCGTTATGCATCGAACAGGTCAGTGAAGGCGAATGTGGAGACATCGAACAGGCCCCTGTCCGTAATCTTGAGTTCGGGGATAGGAGGCAGAGCCATGAATGACATGGTCATGAACGGCGCGGCATATCTGCAGCCTATCTGCTGCGCAATTCCCTTCAGTTCCATGTGACGTTCGCTGACCTCACGCGGATGGCGTACGGACATGAGTCCTGCAACCGGCAGTTCCAGCACATGCGGCCGCCCGTCCCTGACAACGCAAAGCCCGCCCTTGCAGCGCACCAGCGCGTTGACCGCTATGGCCATTTCACGGTCCGATGCCCCTATCGCCACAATGTTGTGGCTGTCATGTGCGATGGTCGATGCCAGCGCACCGCTCTTCAGTCCGAATCCGCTGATGAAACCCACTGCCGGAATGGCATGCTCTGTATAACGGTTCAGTACTGCAATTTTCAGAATGTCACGCTCCACATCGGATTCAAGGAAACCGTCACGCACCTTGGGCACGGCGGTATAACGGCCGGTAACCAGCGACCCTTCAGTGGAACGGATCACCTTTATCCTTTTCCCGCAATCGCGCAATGCCAGGTCCGATTCCTTTATCCCTTCGGCCTTGAAACAGTTGGGGACATACGCTTCAGGGCCGGACGAATCCAGAATGAGGTCAGCCGTGCAGTGGTCACCGGCAAATACCGTAAAGCCGTCAATGACTGTCTCCAGCACCTGGAATCCGGTCAGGTCACGTACTTTTATGAAATTGGCACGGTCACCCTTCCTGAGCAGGCCGGTTCCGGTACGGTAATGCTCCGCCGGGGTCATGCACGCTGTTTCAAGAACCCGCCACAGGTCATAACCGGCCTTCACGCAGCGTGCGGCTGACTGGTTTATCCATCCTAGGTATGATTCATCGGGATACTTGTCATCAGTGCAGAACATGGTCATTCCGCGGCTGGCGTCATCGGACAGCAGCGGCATCAGCTCATCCAGGTCACAGGCGGCGCTGCCCTCACGGATCTGCACCTTCATTCCAATGCGTGTCCTCTCAAGTCCTATCTCCAGCCGGTCAACCTCATGGTCAGCAGTGAGTCCCGATTCGAACATCAGGCGGGCTTTTTCACCGGTCAGGCCGGGTCCGTGACCGTCAATCAGCTTACCTGCATCAAGCGCGCACCTTATCTTGGCAAGGACCTCAGGATCACCGTACTGCATGCCCACAAAGTTCATCATCTCACCCAGTCCGTAGAATTCAGGACGGCCCATCAGAGCAGCCACATCGGCGCTACCAATCGTTGCACCGTTCGTTTCATTTGCGGTACACGGCACGCATGACGGAATTCCGAACAGGAAATTGAAGCGCACCTTTTTTCCGTTGGCCACCATGTATTCGATACCCGGCACGCCCAGGACGTTGGCTATTTCATGCGGATCGCATACGGCGGCAATGAGTCCCTGGCGCACTGCAATGCGCGCAAAATTCTCAGGAATGAGCAGAGTCGATTCTATATGGACGTGTGAATCGATGAACCCCGGCATGATATACGGGGAACCCGCCCTGACAGCTGATTCCGCAATGTCAGCAATGATGCCGTTCTCAACAGAAACAGTCCCGTCAAATATCCGGTGCCCGGGAATGTCCACAATATGTCCGCTGTATTTCTGCATATTGGTTACGAATTTACTCAGTAATGTGTAACAAGAAGATAAGGAATGTCAAAACCTGCTGCAATCTGCGTTTCCAGACCGCCGGTGAATCGCGGATTGCACTCCAGAAAGTACGCGGTGCCGTCAGCGCTGACCCTGAAATCCATACCGCAGACACCCTGATAGTCCACATGGTCCAGCAGGCGTCGGGCAATCGTGCACAGATCATCGCGCCGCACATGTTCGCGCTGCGTGGACGGTCCCTGCCCGCGGTTGGAAAGCGAACGGTAGCAGGCCGCCTGGAAGAATGCGCCGCATCGGACTGCGTCCACGCTGTAGTCGGTGCCGTCTATCAGTTCCTCAATGAGATACGGGTTCTGCGGCTCATGCTCCACAAGCTTGCGGAGCGCCTCCCGGCTGCGCGGCCTCATCACCCCTGACCCGCCGAACGAACGGTCCCGCTTGAATATGCATGGAAACGCGTCAACTTCCTGGTCCGATGAGAACATCCGCGGCTGCCGTATCCCCAACTGGCGTGCCAGCCCGCTGCATCGGACTTTGCTGTCCAGAAGTTCAATGGTAGCTGCACAGGACACAGGAACAGTGATGTCTGATGGAAACGCCATCCGGGCAATCGCTATCTGGCATCCTATGGGCACAATCATCCGCGGACTGAACTCAGCAACGGCCTTCATGAGTTCCCGCCGGTACCCCGGTTCGTCCCGCAGCGTATTCTGCGCGAAATCGGCACGGTGCACTCTGTACCCGTGCGCGGCAAGGTCACGCTCAACCACAGCCCCGATGTTTCCCATCGAACCGAACAGCAGAATGTCACAGGTCTCTTCCATTGCAATGTCCATTTCGCTCCAAAAATATGCAAATTCCCGTTTGCATGCAATGCGAAACGGATCAGGCCGCAGTTTTTTGTGTACCTTTGCTGACGTTACAGGAACATATATGGAATATCTCTCACAGGAACGTTACGATGAGATTGCGGCTGAACTTGACCATCTCATAAATGTGGATTTCCCCGCAATCAAAGACGCCATATCCGAGGCCCGCGCCCAGGGTGATTTGAGCGAGAACTATGAATACCACGCCGCCCGCCGTGCCCAGTCCAAGATGATAGGCCGTATCAAGTTCCTGCAGAATGTGCTGAAGTATGCCAGGGTTATAGACCCTTCAGTGCTGCCCGGGGACAAGGTCACACTGCTCAGCCGGGTGGAACTCACCAATCTTGACACCGGTGCAAAAATGACATACACCATTGTCAGCCCGCACGAAATGGACCTGAAAACCGGCAAGATCTCCCTGAAATCCCCCTTCGGCCAGGCACTCATAGGAAAGAAGGCCGGTGATGAGGTGACCGTCCAGGCCCCTGCCGCAACCTTCCACCTGAGAATTGACAGCATCACGATTGATGCATAGCACTTCCACCCGACAGCTCCGTCAGTATCCTGAAGAACGCGGGCCCGCCAGATGTCATTTCCTGATATACTTGCGCCTGTTGATTATGTAAATGCCGGGAGCGGAATAGCCGGAATGACTTTCACCTGCGCCAATCATAATACCGTCAATCCGGTAAACCGTTTCGTCTTCAGTCTGCGGATAGCCGTGCACATCTGAAATGTCACCGCATGTAATGACATACGGAGATTTCCGGTTTCCAAGAACGCCATTAAGGAAGGATACGCTTTCATTGGAAGGCATCAGCGACCCACTGCTGTTGTCTTTTACCAGGAAAGTGATTTGCTCCGATGTATCACCATATACGGATATGTAGAATTTACCTCCTATCAGCCTTCCCTGTCCCCTACATTCAGTTCCAGCCATAGCATAAACCACATAGCTGTCTTGCGGGAGAACGATATCACCTCCTGCAAGTCGGGCGATTATGTTCATCACATAAGGATAAGCGTGGATATCAACCGTGTCATTCGCCGGTCTGTCATCAGGAGTGACATGAGAAAGGTTGTCCGGGGTTACATAACGTACGGTTCTGGAGGAACCTGTACCGTACAGATATCCTTCACCAGGCTGCAGTATGGACAATGAGCCCTCCCAATAACCGCCATAATACTGCGCAAAACCGGCCTGGGAAATGATGATGTCTCCTTCAACCGGGTTGTCAAAAGCCTCGGACAGCAAGCCAGGTTCATTCCATGGATATCCCAGCCATTTCCATTCATCGACGGAAACATTGGATGAAATGTCTGATACCTTATGGCCGGAATGAAGAAGATAAGTATCATATTCGGCATTCACCTTATATGATTCCATAGGTTCAATTGCTGTAATGTCACCGGTTACAGTCCTATTGGAAATAACTGCCTCATGATTCTGAGATATGACGTTACGTATACCGTAGCTGAGTTCAGATAGAGGCAGGGGTTCATCAATGAATGTTGAAATCCAGTTCCAGCCTTGCTTCAATGCTATCTCCTGCCAGAATATTTCACGCCTGAATTCAGCAGAAACGGTAATAGGCTGATTCACCAAGAGCACAAGTTCAGTATCGGATACTATCCTTTCACCGTTGATGACCCAGTTTTCAAATACGCATGACGAACTGGGAGTGGCTGTCAGTACCAGCGTGTCACCGAAACTGTAATAGCCGGACAGGTCATTAACAGTTCCGTCTTCACTTTGAATTACCGTGACAGGATATTTGTCCAATGAAAAATTGGCCTGAATTCCGCTGCCGGTACTGAGAACATATCTGAAGTCCTGTTCTTCTGACAATACCTGTCCGCCAGATGTCCAATTCTTGAACGAATAACCTTCAGACGGTTGTGCAGACAAGATAACTTCCGTTCCAAATGGAGCCCAGTTGCCTGCCAGCACAATTGAATCGGCATCCATCACCGATACCGTTCCGGCATCTGACGGATTTACCCCACATATGATACTGACCATTGAATCCTTATACAGGTTCCAGTCAATACTCCTGCCGTTCTTTCCACTGAAGCCTTCCGAATCAATTATGCCTGATGTACGGACGCACAGACAGTAGTACCCGTTTCCTGTCTTTCCGTTGATTGTTGACAGATCAAGTCTGAAAGTTCTGTCCCCTATTTGTGAAATGCTGATTCCTGACAAATCAACCGTTATGCCCTGAACTGAACAGCTGATGTCATCAGAAGAGAAACTGTCAGGATTGATTGGCTTGTTGAAAGTGACATCCAGATAATCCAAAGCCTTTGTCAGCAGAGGCGTATTTTCATCAATTCCACTGAAAGACTCCACTTCAAGCCACACAGAAGGCATCGGCATGAAGTTCAATATGTACATTTCAGGACCTGAGCCTTCAAACTTGTCAGCAATATGTATTCTGTTTTCATAAAGAGGATCCTTTCCGTCACGCAGAATGACATCGGTCTGCCAGAAATTACGGACGCTGACGGCCTGTCCGTCACTTACACGAACAACGGATTCCAGTTCAGAGGCTCCATATGTCGGATCATTCACATAGCCGTAATTCCAGCCATCGGATGACGGTTCCACTGTCATCTCATACTCCAGGTCAGTCTTTCGTGATATTCTTACACCGGCCGCCCTGCTGACTGTTTCAGTGCTGCCGTCTGAAACGTAAAGCATGTCAGGCATTCTGTCTGCATCCATGAAATCATTTACCATGAAGCCGGTGTTGCCATTGCCGGCATCAATGCTGCGTACAAGTTCATGTATGCTGACCTCATTGAGCAGAGACAAGTCCGGATTGCCATAACTTGTCAGATGCGATGCGGTGACATCATAATCCGTGAAATGTCCGAGAAGTGAACTTCTGAGCATCCACTGGACGTAGCGGCTTCCACCCGGTGCTATCGAACCGAAATCCGATACGATACTCCTGCCCATTGACAGGACTGCATCACCGCCGTCCAGTTTGCTGGCTGTGAGTTCAAAGTCTATCTTCAGACCTTTCACATTTTCAACTATCTCAGGCTGGGCTGTTTCAAGAACGACATTCTTTGCTTCACCTGAACCCACATTATGAACCAGAAGAGAGAATTCAGCATCTTCACTGGGTTCCACCACGTCCGGAGTCAGCGGATTGTCACCAAGAACATCACGCTGTATAAAATAAGTCAGATCAAGTTCCGGTGATGGAGTGACGGTAAGTGGAACCGCACTCAGTTCACGCGTAACGATGGTATGGGTGAAAGGATCAAGATACTTCAGTCTGCCTCCGAATGTATATTCCTGTGCCTTGTCCGGCGCTGCAAATTTGGTAGGAATGAACAGGATTGAAGCAGTTCCATCAGCGCCCGGTGACAGCAGCCAGCCGTCTGTAAGGTTCAGATTGCCTTCAAAGCCTTCCATAGACTCAAGATTGATCTGCATTTCGTGTCCGGTAGCAATGCTGCCGTCACTGGCATTACGGACTTCCAACTGGAGAATGACGTTCTCCATGGGCTCATTTACGTTACCGTTGTGAACATTCAACGTACCGCGGAATGCCTGGCGTGTCATGACCATGGTCTGGTCAAATTTCAGCGATATGCTGGCACACACGGAGCCCCCTCCTGTCAAATCCTCAAGCGCAGTTTCAATGTTCTCATTGATTATATCCTTAATTGAGCGGTTCCGGTCTCCGGATATTTTCTTTACATTCTCGCTTATCAGATTGTCATAATAATCAATCACATCCAGATCAATGGCATCCTCAAACGTTCTGGAAGACACCCTATTGCCGGCATGGGTCGTTATGGAATCCTTATATGTATTGTACCACCTGAACAGGAAGCGTCTCATTGCATCGTCACTTATCCCTTCCGGACAGTAAATGCTGATGCCAGGACCGTTTATGAATTTCTCAGCATCATCACCGCTCGAAATCTTGTCCTTCAGTTTCTCCAATGCCCAGGTCACAGGCTGCAGCTGGTATGTTGTCAGATCAAGCCATTCTTCAGAACCGTAATACTCCATATCCCTGTCATGCTGGAGTTCCACAAGATAAGTGGCTTCATACACCTGGTCCATCAGAACCATATATGAATAGGGTATGGAATTATCTATAATCTGTATACCGCCGGCTGAATATGATGCTCGTGTCCGTACTGGACTGGGGTCCTTGCCCGCATATTTGCAGTCACCGAAAGTGTGATCAAGCAACTCCGTGACCTTTGGCATCCAATCAACGGCTTTCTGTGTATTGTCAAGATAAGCCTGTTTCAGCAGATGCTGGTCAGGGACATGCTGTGCTGCCCCCTTAGTCAGCAGATCAATGTCTTCTTCGGACATTCCTCCAAAATCCGCACCCCATGACAGCATCTTGTCATAAGTCACCTGCTTGTTGGAATTCTTTGCCATTTCCCTGAAATCATGGGAATTGTACAGCATGTCATTGAAGACCCGGACCGAACTCTGTCCGATCTTTGCCAAATCCTTCTCCGGCAGTTTCTTACCGTCAATCAGATCAGACAACGCACCTTTAGCAACATCATAATCCTTCTCAGTGGCAATGCTTTTGTCCAGATATGACATGACGTTGTCCATTCTGTCGCCCAAATACTTTTTATCAAGTTCCGCACGCTCTCCGCTTGCCAGCTTGTCCAACCGGTTGTCTTGCCAATTGTTCGGAAAGATTATTCTGCTGCTCTCCTCATACCATTCATCACGTTCTTTTTTAAAATCAGTATAGTACTTGTCAGCCTTTTCAACAATATTCTTTGCAGAATTGTAAACGTCGCCCATATCTTTTTCCAAAGCATAGACATCATCGACAATACCTGAAGCGTTGTTGAATGCATCGCTCATATAATTGTAAATGTTTTTCAGGTCATCCAGACTCTCGCTGGAAAACAGCTGCTGGTTACGGGCATTTTCTGCCATATCCTTCACATACTGCCGGCTCACTTCTATATCGAAGAATATGTCTTCAAAATGGTCACCCATACTGTTAATTTCACTGACAATCTTGTCATACTTGTCAGTTACGCCTTTAGTGTACTTGCAGTTTGCAAGCTGGTCATGAAGACCTTCTTCCAATTTGAAGGCCTGATAACAATTGTTTATATCCTTGACATGATCTGCCACATCTGTAAGTACGTCCACTGCGGGTATAAGTTTGGCCAGGTCAAGCAGCACCTGATTCTTGCACGGCTGGCATTTGTACGGTTCCCCAGTCGATTCGGGCTTTTTCTGATTGTCACTGGCGAATATGTCGAACAACTTCTGAGACGTACTGGTATCAGGCCTGTTCGGAGTACTTTTTCCATCTGTAAACCAATACGTTATACCATAAAAATAATCGTCACCTGATACAGATCCTCCCCCTTCACCGGTTGAAGTGCTTTCCCTTTCACAACTTCCAAGACGCAGGCCTGTGGGATATTTGTGATATATGCTGTCTGCACCGCATTCATAGAAATAGCCAAGGAATGTGTTCGCATAACAGTCATCGTCATCCAAAGGCTTGTTGGGATCACGTTCCCACCCTTCTTCCGTTCTGGCAGGGTCTCTTTGAGGTGCGCCGTTAGTGACCCGGACCGGTATGACCACACTTTGGGACGGGGCCAGGTCAAAAAGTTCATCGGCATATTCAAGCGCCTCGAACTGAAGAACTTTAAGACCTTCAGGCAAGGTGAATTCGACATCCCTGGCCGTAATGAGACCTTTGTTGGTAAGGGTGGCATAGAAAATAAGCGATTCACCAGGAGCAAGTTCTCTGGCCGGTATGCTTTCAGGCATATCCACAGTAACGACAGGAGCGGGAACCTGTGTCTCATATTTCACCGTTGTCACGATCTCATACTTGTCACTGACGGTTGTCTCCACAACATTCCAACTTATTTCAATGGCATTGTAACTGATATTGACCGTCTTTCTCAGTGTTCTTCCAGGATCCACCAGAATACTGTTGCTGTAACTGCTGTGGTTCTGATGTGTCACACTTAAAGTGTAATAGCCTTCCGGCAATGTAAACGCACAAAGACCGTCGCTGTCAGTCTGTCCCTCGGCAATAACGGCACCACTGACCGGGTGCAGTATTCTGACTGTGGCATCAGACAGATGAGGTGCTTCTTCTGTATAATAAGTGTATTCGTCGCATACATCAACAATCAGATTTCCGTTGGACTCGCTTACAGGCTCAATGCTGAACGGTATGGACAGTCCGTTCCCGCTTTCACAATTGACTCCAATCTGGCCTGTTACCGGAATATTCAGAAGCATGTCATCGGTGGGAACAAAACGCAGCACAATCTGCGCTGTGTCACCATGGGCCATTGAAGGCAAAGTTTTCGGGGTTATGCTCTGCATCCATGACGGCAGGGAGAGAGTGATTTCTCCGGTCTGCCCCAAACCGATATTTGCAATATTGAAGGAATAGTCGCGTGTACTTCCCTTCGTCATGGTCGTGATGATACGGCCCGTACTGCAGGAGAGGCGGGCCATAGGATTGCGTGTGTAATAATATATGGTCCTGTCCAGAGCAACGCCCTGATCAGTACTCATATGGATATGCAGGGTCTGCCATTCGTCACTGGCTGGAGCCTTGTGCCCAATAATTGAATAATTCACATATACGGTCTCACCGCCTTCTATCCTGTCAGGCGCATTTATGGTAACGGTCGCGGAATCGGGATTGTCCGTGACGGACACAGTCAAACCGGTAAGGGAAACGCGTCCAGGGTTGCGTACTGCAACAGTTCCCTCATATGGCTGTTCAAGAACAGTGTAAATCTGATTGTCCGACACACGGACATAATACATTCCATAAATCTCGACTGAAGCCTGTTCCTGCTGCATATCTTCACCTGGATAGCATGCTCCAATTCCAAAATGTCCGAACTGTGCCTTTTCAGGATACCAAACATATCTGAAATGTCCCTGTCTGTCAGTCAGCACTGTCTTGGTCAGTTTCAATCCTTCAGATATCACAAACAACTGGACTTCAGTGCATCCGTCAACCCAGTCACTGCCGTCACGATTGGAAATGACACCTGTTATTATAGTGCTGTCGCCATATTGAAGTATGCTGTTGCTGCTTTCTATATGCGTTCTGTAAGGCGGGACAACAGTCAGGCTGGCTGTAGCCGATGTATTGTTGTTCATCAGCAGTTCTTTTGCCCTGCCGTTTTCATTTACTTTTGCATATGCACTGAATGTTCCCAGAGCGGATGGCATAGCCAAAAGGCATTCCTGAACAGTCCTTTCGCCGGCGGCTAATGGAGTGGACAAGACCATTCTTTGCGTATAACCGTCGCCGGCACTGCAGTGAATGCCGATATCCGTTCCGGCCGGTATTCCAACCACTCCGGTATTCTCAACTGTAACACGGGCAAGCACCGATGATTTCACTACGGCACAGTTGTCCGGTATCTGTTTTCCATCAGGCGTAAGCAGTTCGAAATCCGCAACTACGGCATCAGCCATTGTCTGGTCGCTTATCATTACCCAGCATATGCCGCTGTTGTGGCTCTCTGCCGATGCCACAATGGAAACTGTACGGCTGTCATTTTCCTTCGCATTTTTCAGCACACCGACAGGAATCCTTACAGAATTTTCCCCTGCAGGAATTATAACTTCGTGACTGTATTCCAATCCTTCATCAAAGTCACTTGTCACGGATACGGCCAAAGAATCTGTAACTGAAGTGTTTCTGGTGACAGTCAGAACTGCAGCTTCAGCTGTTCCCTCAGCTAAAGTCGAACGGTTTGATGTGACAGTAAGCGACGGGCCGTCGTTATCCAGAATCTGGATAGTCTGATTTGCCACACCTATGCTTTCATTTCCCGGACTGCATCCGCAGGACTGTATATAAACTGAAGCTGTCAGCTTCACATCACGGTTACCATCGGCCTGGAAATTGTCAATCGTACCTATGGTGAATGTCTTCTCACTTTCGCCTTCGGCCAAAGTGAAAGAAGAAAAATCTCCGTAATATATGTCACCACCGGTTGAATCATCAGACAGCCTTATGGTAATGCTTCTGTCAATAAGAGAAGAACGTGACAGCGTTACATTCAATGACGCAATACCGGAATTTTCACCAATCATTTCAGGCGTAACATGAAGTTCCAGATCAGGAATATCATTGTCTATCAGTCCAATAAACGTATTTGCAGTCTGATAGCCCGATGCCCAGAACGTAAATGTTGGCACTTCCATCAGCGCCGGATTCACATCGTCAAGCGCATATGCGGTTATTCTGGTATCGGAGCTGTCCTTCTCCAATAGTATTTCACTGGGAAAATCAAAGCGGCCTGACATGTCACATGAAAGATGCAGTATCAGATCTGTATCAGGCGCACGTTCGGCATGGATTGAGAATATGACAGAATCACCTTCCCCAATCTCGGATTCCGATGTTTCAACCGTCAACTGTGGCAATTCGTCATCAACTACGGCAAGCTCTATGGAAGCAGGCTGATATGTGGATGTACCTCCTGAAATGTCGGATACTTCAATAAGGGATACCAGACCTTTTTCATCAAGGATGCCGTTGTCTGTAACGCTTATGTCAAATGTTGCAGCACTCTGTCCTGAAATGATGGTAACTGTTTCCGGACAAGAGACACGATTATCCCCCGTGACACTTATTCTGAACGATTCATCCGTATTCCACAGGCCGGAACGGTTCAATGTGGCAAACAGTTTCCCGGGATTGTCTTCATCAACGGAAAGTCTGTTCAATTGCAATGAAAGACGTTTTCTGACATTTACAGTACTGTTGCTTACTGTAACATTGTTTATTCTGTTTTCAGGGCGTTCATTGCTTTCCGGAAAAGGCACAATCCTGACCATCACACGGCAATTGCCGTCAATACCCGGCAGTGATGGCAATCTGACACTCGCATTGCGGCTTATTGCGGAACCGCCTTCCAACACATTGTCACAGACTACAGTTGCAAGATAACGCACATTGTGATTCTGATATGATTCGCCGGTGGCGCCGGCATCTGTCAGACATATTTCTTCAGACCATCCGGCAGTACATGTCTCCTCCCCGATGTTTTTCACAGTCCAGCTGACATCAATCGTGCTGTCAGGAGCTGTTTCAGTATCATTAATGTCCACTGAAACGACATAAAGATCAGGACCGTACTCTATTGAAACCTTGCCGTCGGCAGTTTCCTGAAGCACATTGGTCTTGTCTGACCGGCTCATCACTCCTCCTGTTATGGGGATTCGCAGTTGGGACCCTTCAGTGACATTTTCGCCCATGGTGAACTTTATGTCAAGAATCTTTCCTGCACGTCCGCTGAACGGGGAGTTGGTGGGAGAATAAACGAGAACCAGGTACCAGTTGAAATCATCATCACTGCCACTCAGACTTGCCTGAACCACCTGGTCCGATGCACGGTCTGAAAGACGGAACGCATCATTTCCAACATTCATCACTTTGGGTATGCCAACATTGAACTGGACTGCAGTCACATCATCGCGGTTGTCCATGTGGACTGAAAGATAAGACGTGTTGCTTCTCCAGGCAACTATGTCAGGTATGTACAGACGGTTTGACAGTATCTGCGCCGATGACAGAATACAGTCTGCGACCAAAAGATATGCACAAAATATAAATTTGGAAACAATGTTTAGTGACTTCATATCTGCTGTTATCTGATACGGCCGTTCAGAATCTTATCTCCGTTTCGGATGATTATTCCATTATAGTCATCTGATGAAATACGGCCATTGATATCATATGAATTGGTTTTCTCTATTCTTCCGGTTTTGCCGACGCCTGTCAGATTTCCATTGACCGTTACAGTATTCAGATGGTTGGCATTGATGTCAACCGTCTTTGCTGAAAATACCGTATTGGCCCTCTTGAAGTTTGCAATCACATGCTCCCCAGCCGGAATGACTGATCCGTTCAATGAATATGCAACTGCATGTTCACGTCCGTCATCAGTCATCTTTCTGCTGACAACGAATCCCATCTCCGTCAGGGCAGCAAAATCTGCGTCATTATCAAGAATCAGATCCAGAGCTGCGACATCGGCATCAGACTGCAGCAACAGCTGGCAGTCTGATGCAATCAGTTTCACATCAGACTGAATGTCCTTGTCCGGGACAATACCATTACGGGAACTCACATGCGGAACATCATCAGGCATCCGGCTCAGAATGATGCTGACCATACCGACAACATCCTGTACATTGATTCTGTCGTCTTCCGCAAGATTTGCCGCATTCCAGGCAAAAATCTTTCTGATGCTGGAATTGCCGAAAATATAGCCTATCATCTCCTGAAGGTCTGCAATGTCCGCTGTACCGTTCATGTCTGTATCACCGTCCATGAAGAACAGCCTTGCCATACTGTAGCTGCCGGGGGTGATTGTCTGAATCCCGTACCCGGTAACACTCAGATACTGCCCGCTTTCCCCCATATAGACATTGGTGGCGTTGCCGTTATCCATTGACACTCCAACCGTTCCGTCCGGAGCTGCATCAAGGATGAATGCATATTCCTGCTGCCCGCCGTCTGTAGAACCACCGTCTGGAATCTGTGTACTCAGACGGTATCTGACATGCCGGTCCCCTTCGTTTCCAACCGCACCGGTATTCGCATCCCTGAACAGGAGCGGAATCTCAGGAGATGCGAGAGTACCTGTAAGCGAACGGTCAATCACGATGTCCGCACATGAGTCATATTTCTGATTGTCCAGCTGCAGCAGCCAGTAATTTGCCTGACCTTCCATATCAGTGATGCTGTTGCCCTCCAGACAGATCCTGCTTATCTGCGGTAAGCCCGCTGTCAGTTCGTCAGAAGAAAAGGATCCTCCGATATTGCGGTAGCTCAAGTCAATCTCGCGCACATTGTCTGTTCCCCACCTTGAAACACCGGCAGGAGTTGATGTCCTGTCCGTAAAATCCCATCCGGTAGAACCTCCATGAACGCTTATCAGGCTGTCTATTCTCTGAAGGGCCAGCCACTGGCTGTCATATATGCAGCTTTCGTCATAAGTGAGACTGATGTCTGCTGTTTCAAGACTGGTCGAAAGTGTGTCATACCCTGTCGCATTGACCGGAACACGCAGATTAATGCCGCTTGGGAATACATCTTTACCCAATTCCGGTGGAGTGGATGCCTTGAGATTAATTTCCTTAAGTGAAGTACCGGCAAAAGCCCGGTCTCCTATGAAAGTGACGGATTGCGGAATACTGGCAATATCACCTATGGTTGTGCAGCCAAGCAGAGCATTAGCCTCAATCATACTGATAGTGAAATCGTTTCCCAGAATAGTTACGTTCTGACCGATGGCGGCACTGCTGATATTGTCATCATATCCTGCCACAGCAGCATAGAATTCATTCTGCCCGACTGTATATCTGTAAATAATACCGTCAATGCTTTCAGTATTCTCCATACGCATTTTGGTAAACAGAGTTCTGTCCGTTTCCGTCCAACGCCCGTTGGAATCCATGAACTTCATGGACAGGACATGCTCCCCATCGGACAAACCTGGAAGATTTATCAGTTTTTCAATATCGACCAGATAACCGGCTTCAATATCCGTAATTGTTGTCTGCGGACCGTCATCTATCCAGTACAGGCCATTGACAATTACAGACGTATCCTGCTGCAGGCAGAAATCAGGCATTGAAGTGACAAAGACAGGCGACATTCCGACATTACCTGCATAATGGCCGTCCATTGATGACAGTCTGTAGTACAGTCTGTGAAAACCGCTACCGGCATCATTCAAGTCCAGAATGCTGTCAGAGACCAGCGAGTTGCCGTATTGTGTCATGGGCAGGATGTAGGAATCCAGCGAATCGTCATCAAGCCAGAATTCCATTACAGGCTCATCACAGTAATCAACCATAATGAACGCTGTTCCCACATGGCTGGAATTGGACCTGTCAGATGAGCATGTCCTGAAATTCAGTCTGTGAAAACCTATTGGAACATAACTCAAATCAAGATTTACGGAAATCTCTCCGGTTTCCATACTTTCAGACATCCTGCTCTCACTTATTCCGTCATCAATCCAAAACTCGATACGGTCCGGGCTGCCCGCACCGTTATTCATGACGAATGCGGTTGACACAGGAGTCATACCGCCGTTCTGGTCCGCAATCCTGTAATAAAGACGATGAAAGCCATTTGAAAGGCCGTCCATGTCAAGCAGCGCCATGACATCGGAGATATTGTCAGTTTCAACTGAGCGTACTGTTCCATAGTCTCCGTCAAACCAGTATTCAAGTCTTCCCGAACTACCGGAACTGTAATTCATGACGAATGCCGTTGAAGCTGAAGTCAAGGCGCCGCTACAGTCCCGAATGCGATACTCCAGACGGTGCATTCCGTATGACAAGCCGTCCATGTCAAGCCACACGGCAACATTTGACAGGCTGTCGGAAAGACCGGCATCAGCAGTCCGCAGTGTCCCGTAGTCCCCGTCAAACCAGTATTCCACACGGTTACCCTGAGCATTGTCGAATTTGAGGAAAGGAGAAGCGCTTATTCCACTGTAAACAGTGTCAGTATCAACTGCACGGAAATACAGCCAGTGCAGACCGTCCGTCAGTCCGGACGTGGATATGTCTGCCGTAACACTGCAGCTGTCGCCGCTCAGGTCCAGACTGACGCGTTCGTCCGATGCCTGATCAAACCAATATTCCAGCCCGGACAATGTCTGTGCCTGCAAGCTGACCGATACAGTCAGAATCAGGCAAAGCAGTACATGCCGGACATTTATGTTTCCAATTGAGGGAATCATCTTATGACCGCATTCAATCCTTACCTGGTCTTTACCGTAACCTGAACTTTGAGTTTTCCCTGAGCATCAGTCTGTTCGGCAATGCTCTTGCTGACTATCCTGGGCAATGGAGGAAGACAGTCGTCACTGAATCCGGTTCCAGCGTATACGCCACAGTCAGTGTTGCCTTCGAACGTATCGCTGAAATGGAAGTCGGAATCAGGTGTAACTCCGTTAGCAGCAACAAAAAATGATTTCAAATCTCCTTCCTGATTATTCTCAAAAAAAGTGCCGCTGCAATCTCTAGAACCATATCGGCAGACATTATCTTTGACAGTTGAATTCTTTACAGAATTTATGCTATATTTTTCATAAACATGATAACCCTGATATGATAAGTCGTTCATAATATTGTTATTGACAACGCCACCTGTTAAGTTAGAAATGCTGTGCATTATATTGTTGGTAACTGTGGCATTTGAACCGCCGAATGAACTGCTGCTTCTCAGGTAGTTCTGGTTTACGAAAATGCCTGTGCAACTGTCATTCTTGACCTGGATTGAGTTGGCGTTGCAGTATCTGACAAGTATGTTCTTCACTTTGCCGTCCTGGGCAATATTGATATCGTTCGGCATATATACACCCATAATGGCACTGCCGTCTGAACCGGCTGTGAAGTTGACATTTCCACTAATTGTGGTGTTACCGTCAGCATTGTCGGTATTCGGTTTGTGACCTATTCCTATCAGAGTAAGCTTCTTGTTGATTTTTGTGCCGTCACTGATCTTGAAGCCTCCGCCGGGAATATACACGGTACTGCCTGCATCGGCTCCGCTTATTGCTTCATCCAATGTATAATAGACCGATGTTGATCCAGCCCCGTTGACTACGGCAATCTGTTGTGCTGTGGCATAGACTGCAGGAAATGCAATCAGGAAAAAAAGTGGGAATAAACGTTTCATATTACATAGAAATAGTTGGTTATCAATAAATCAAGCTCAAATCGCCATCCGTAATCCATGCATTTGTATTTTTATCAGCAGCAATAAGCCAAGCTGTCGCCACAAAAAAAACAGAATAGGATTAAATGGATGATAATGAAGCTTATATTACCTGACAAATATAGGCATATCTTTTCAGTTCACATTCGTCATGACAATGAAAATTTCAATTTGCCTGAACTAACGTGAACTTATTTGATTACAGACTGGCAGCCACTCCGCCAAATCGAGAAACGCGGCACGCTATCACAAGATATTTAGCCTGTATCCGCGTTTCTCATTGCCGTATTTCGGGGATATGAGAAACATGAACATACCACATAGGTCATGTACACCCAGTCACTGTTTCTCTGTTTGGCGGATAGCACATCCCGCCCGGTACTGTTCAGTTTGGCGGATAGCACATCCCGCCCGGTACTGTTCAGTTTGGCGGATACCGCATACAGCCCGGTACTGTTCAGTTTGGCGGATACCGCATACAGCCCGAAACAGATTGACATTCATAAAAAAAAAATACGCCCGCACCTGCGTGGCGGGTGCTTTCGCCAGGATTTGGGTGCAGACAGAAAGCTTGTAGGTCACATTCCATGCACCCAAGGCCCCAAATAAGCCTTTGGGTGCACGCAAAAAGCCCACAGCCGCGATTCCGTGCACCCAAATTCCGGCAACAGCACCCCCCCCACGCAGGTCAATACGTATTCTTAAGAGCGAGAGTCCCCAAACGCGAAGCCCCCAAGCGAAAAGCCCAGAACTCGAAGTTCCAAACGCGAAGACCCCAAGCGAAAAGCCCAGAACTTGAAGCTCCAAACGAGAAGTCCCCAAACGAGAAGCCCAGAGCACGGCCCCCAGCACGGCCCTCGAGCGCGAATTCCGGCAGCAGCACCCCACCCGCAGGTTCGTCCGTATTTGGGAGAGCGCGAGCCCCCGAGCGCGAAGCGGCCGGAGGCCGCCCCATTTGCGAAGCAAATTAAAAAAAGGAACTTAGTCCTATCACCCGTACAAAATAAGGCGGCCGCCAGGCCACCTTATTTTGTACGGGCGATAGGACTCGAACCTACACACCTGAGGTACCAGATCCTAAGTCTGGCGCGTCTACCAATTCCGCCACGCCCGCAAATCGACCGCGAAAGTACACCTTTCGCGGCGAATATGCAAATCACTTGAATTCAATCACGCTTTCCATGCGCAGCATGTTCTGCGGCTGTGACATTTCGCGAATGAATGAAACGGCTGGGAAAAGTTCCTCCAGCACCGCATTCTCCTGGACATGTGAAGTTGCCGTCTCATCCGGATCAGGCACTTCTGAGCCCATGAGCAGGGACATCAGGTTCACATCCTTGGCTTCAGGATACGAATTGACACGGTATTCGCCTGCCTCAAGACCTGCCTTTTCAGCGGCATAGGCAAGTGCGTCAACCAGTCCGCCGCGGACATCGGCCAGACCGTTCTTCAAAGCCTCGCTGCCGGCCCACACACGTCCCTGGCCCAGTTCATCGACCCTGTCCTTTGCCATTCCGCGACCATCGGAAACGATAGTGGTGAACTGGTCATAGATATCTTCAACAGACTTCTGGAAATACTCCACTTCCGTGTCGTCAAGTCTGCGCACACCGGTAATCATGTCGCTGTGGGCCGATGTGCCCTGCGTCTCCATGTTGACCTTCAGGTTCTTTCTGAGCGCATTTCCATAACTGGGGACAATTGAAAATACACCGATTGAACCGGTCAGGGTGCAGTCATTGGTGTAGATCCTGTCACCGGCTGCCGATATCCAGTAGCCGCCCGATGCGGCATAGTCGCCGAAACTGACAATGACGGGCTTGTCCTTCTTGAGCATTTCTATGCTGCGGCGTATGGATTCGGCCGCCTGTGCGCTGCCGCCGGGTGAATTGACACGGAATACCACTGCCTTGACCTTCCTGTCCTTGCGGACCTTCTCTATGGTAGCTGCAAGCTTGGGACCTACAATGTTGTCCGATGAACCCTCCATGACAATCTCGCCATCGGCATATATGACAGCAATGCGGTTTTTGCGCTTGCCCTTCTTCAGCTTGTCAGCGTACTTGGCCAGCTTGACATAACTTACCAGTTTGATGTCATCGACCCCGTACTGGCCGCAAATGTATTCGTCAACCTGGTCACGGTACCATATTTCGTCAATCAGCCCCCTGTCCTTGTAGTCCTGCGGCAGTACCAGTTCCAGATTGTCTATCCATGAATTGAAGTCCGATACGGATATTCCGCGCGAGGCCGCAATCTGCGTGCTCCAGCCGTCCCATATGGCGTCAATCATTTCCTGGTTCTGCTGGCGGTTCTCGGGGCTGGAACTGTTGCGTATATACATTTCACCGGCTGATTTGTACTTGCCGTGGCGGATAAGCTGCACTTCAATCTCAAGGGCGTCCAGAATGTCCTTCAGAAAGAACTGGCGGGTGGCCAGGCCAAGCACCATGCTTTCCGATGCGGGGTCCAGAATCACCTTGTCGGCAACCGATGCCAGATAGTATGTCAGGTTCGAAAAGTTGGAGCAGTAGCAGACTATCTCCTTGCCCGATGCGCGGAAACGCTCCAGCGCAGCTCTGATCTCCTCAACCTGTGACATGCCTGCACTGATTTTATCGGGAGTCATGTAGATCATTCTTATGTTCTTGTCCTGAGCCGCCGCGTCAATGGCGCGCACATAGCTGAGAAGAGTTACAGGCGATGCCGACGAACCGCCGCCAAGCAGTGAAGAAATGTCAAACTGCATACCCGAACTGTTTTCCACGACCGGACTGCTGAAATCAATCTTCAGCACCTTGCCGGTTCCTGCAGACGCCATGGCCGGAATTATGAGCGCCATGGCCAGAAATGAGAGAATTCTTTTCATATTTTTCAGTTTGTTATCAATCCGTTTATCCATTCGCGGGCTGCTTCGATGATGGTGTCAATGCCCTGCAGCCTGTCACTGTCAGTCATTGACACGAAAACATCAGGATCAACGCCGCCTTCAATGTCATTCATATCCTTGTCATATGACGGGGCCGATGAGAACCTTACAGACCAGCCGTTGGGCAGTTCGCTGGACATGGGCAGTCCGCCGCCTCCGCCCGTACGGTCACCGAAGACAGTCACCATGGGCATTTCCTTCATCTTGACCGTAAAGTCATTGGCGCTGCTGAAACAGCCCCGGTTCGTAAGCAGGGCGACAGGTTTCTGCCAGCGCAGATTGCTCATTGCCGGTTCCACATAATTGGCGACAGGGTCAGAAAAGTCATTGTGTCCGGGCCCGTTCTTGTATTTTGTGTAACCTGTCAGAACCTTCTCATTCGTAAATCTTGAGGCCACCTGCTCCGCTATGTCAAGATTTCCGCCTCCGTTGTTCCTGATATCGATTATCAGTCCGTTGCAGAAACACAGGTAATGCAGCATGGCATCAAGTTTAGAATCCGATATCGCGTTTGAGAACGATTCTATGGTCATATAGCCTATGTTGTCAGGCAGCACCTGATAAAAATACCCGGTAGACGCAATCTTGTAGTCCGTACCCAGATACCCGTCACGCACCTCTTCAGAGTAATTCGCCGGATAATCCTCCTTCCAGCTCCAGTTACGCGACACGTCATAGGGGCCGTACAGGTTCACATGCCCGTCACGCAGTTCGGAAAGCATGGAGGAAAGGACCTCGAACAGGGCCATGTCGCCCATACCCTCATATACATATTCCTGATACTTGTCATACACCTGGTCCCAATCCAGCCCGAACTCACTGTTCTTGTAGTCAAAGAAGCAGTAGTGTTCGTCCATGATTGTCCACAGTGCCGCGAAATTGCCGGCCGATGTGTTGGCAAACGAATTCTCAGTATCGACTTTCGTACATGAAGCCAATAAGGAAAATGCCGTCAAAAGCATTACGGCCAGCATGTCATGAATTCTTCTCATCGGCCGTTGTATTTGCGTTCAAACCTGTATGCATAGCCCAGATTGAACATATTGTGTGAAATGCGCGTCCTGTTGCCGCCCAGTTTGTCCGTACGGTAGTCCGCAGTCCATCCCAAGCGCACCTGTCCGTTTTTCACCGGCAGGCAAAGCGCCATGTCACAGGTTACGGACGGATTGTTGAACATATGGGTAAAATGAAGTGTCCGTCCGTACTGGCTGCCAGTATACATAATCCAGTACGGCTGGTCGTAGTCTGGAGCAAAGCCTATCCCGGAAAGGGGTATGAACAAAGTTCCCTGAAGAGCCATGGGATATGAACGCAGTCTGAAACGCAGGGTTCCATCCGCCCCGGCGCCAAGTGACAGGTTGCCTTCCACGTTGGCAGGATTGTTCGAATTGCGGCGGTTCCACAAGGCCCCTATGTCCAGCATTGCCACAGGTCCGGCTATAAGGTCAAAAATGTCAGTATGGAGTGCAGGCCAGCCCCACATGCAGTTGGCATCGGCCATGAACTGGAGCGTGGACCCGCCACCGGTTTCGTTCTTCATTGAACTGAACAGCAAGCTGTTGTGCGTACGCAGGAAGCGGAAAATGCTCTCCTCACCGCCTATTGCGGCCACCCGGTCCTCAGACAGGGAAAAGGCCGTTCCGTCATATTCCAGCGGAGACAGGAATCCGTCCATGGCCTTTGTGTGCCCCACACCGGCAGACAGCGAACTTACAACCTGGTGCGGAGCGGGCATGACGCCTACCGCTGACTGTTCCTGCGCCCGGACGCAGGCCGGCACCAGCATCAGCGCCAGCGCAAGCTCAGAAAAGCGAAAGCTGACCGTCGTTTTCATTCTCATCATCCTGCGGTTCATCATCGGTTTCAGCCGCAACATCTTCAGGCTGGGCCGGGAGTTCGGGCTGGCGCAGCGGCTCAAGTTCCTCAACCCTTTCAACCGCAAATGTGGTGACCCTGCGGCCGCGGGCCTTCACGCCCTTGATTCCTACAAATGATTCGGCATCAAGCTCCATGGGTTCACGGAAGCTGTCCGCACCGCCCATTGTCACCAGCAGGCGCGGATAGAAGGTGTCAGTGAGCAGCACCAGGCTGCTGCCCTTCTCGTCACCCAGAATGTTGACGCGTTTGGCAGTCGGGTCCAGATTGAATCGCTTCAGGTACAGGAAACCCTTCTGAGAAGCGTCAAACAGCACGGCTGTCCAGACCTTTGAGGGGTCAAACTTCTCAATGCGCAGAATGTCATGGTCAAAATGACAGTTCGCATCAGGTTCAGTGGTATAGTATTCGCCGTTTGCCATAATGACCAGCAGCTGTTCGTCCTTGTCGAATTCGTCCAGATACTCTCCGTGACCGTCAAAGTCCAGACGCAGAATGTCCTTGTCAAACCACACCTTACGGCCGCCAAGGGTCGAAACGCCGTGTGACTTGAGACCTATGCGCTGAACGTCGTTGCGTGTAAGCAGATTGCCCATTGACTGGCGTCCCTTGATCATGATATCGCTGAAATCCTTGTCGAAAACAGGTTTCTTGAGCTTGGGATTGGGTTTCAGGGTGACTCTTATGACTTCCGCCTCACCGTTGTGGTTGGCGCTGAAATAGGATATCTTCGATCCCGGCTTGCCCTGGGTCAGGTCATATTCCTTGTCACGGGTCAGACCGGTCGCAGCGAATCTCTTTATGAAGAACGCTCCGTTCTTGCCGTCCCTGTAAACCACGTTGTAGATAGTGCGGCGGTCGTTTTTCTTGAACACGTCAAGATACATCACGCCTGTTCCGACAAACAGTTTGTCAGCCACCTTCACTACCTTGAAGCGGCCGTCCTTGTAGAACAGTATTATGTCATCGATCTCCGAACAGTTGCAGACATATTCATCCTTCTTGAGTTCCATTCCGATGAATCCGTCCGCGCGGTTGATGTACAGTTTCTGGTTGGCCTCTATTACCTTTGTGGCCACAATGGTGTCAAAGCTCTTGATTTCCGTGCGGCGCGGATAGGCGGCACCGTACTTGTCCTTGAGCATTCTGAACCACTTGACAGTGACACCGGTCATGTTGGCCAGATCCCTGTCTATGCGGGCTATATCGGACTTCATCCTTGCCATGGCCTCCTCAGCCTTGTCCTTGTTGAACTTCAGGATACGGGCCATCCTGATTTCCATGAGTTTCAGTATGTCGTCCTTTGTCACCTCACGTATCATCTTGGGGTAATACGGGGTCAGGCGCTCGTCAATGTGTTCGCATGCGGCGTCCATATCAGGAGCCTCTTCGAATTCACGGTCCTTGTAAATGCGCTCTTCAATGAATATTTCCTCCAGTGATGCAAAATGCAGCTGTTCCATCAGTTCGCCGCGTTCAATCTCAAGTTCACGCCTCAGCAGGTCCCTGGTGTTGTCAACGGACTTGCGCAGCACGTCACTGACCTTGAGGAAATGCGGCTTGTCAGCGTCTATCACGCAGCAGTTGGGCGAAAGGCTCACTTCACAGTTCGTGAACGCGTACAGGGCGTCAATGGTCTTGTCCGATGATACACCGGGTGCAAGCGAAATGCGTATCTCGACCTTGTCAGCTGTCAGGTTCTCAACCTTGCGGATCTTGATCTTGCCCTTTTCACCGGCCTTGACGATTGACTCGCAAAGGGTGGTAACGTTCTCTCCGTAAGGTATTTCATTGATCACCAGAGTCTTGTTATCGGCCTCCTTGGATATTTTGGCGCGTATGCGTACCATTCCGCCACGTTCGCCGTCATTGTAGCGCGACACGTCCACGGCACCGCCGGTCTGGAAATCGGGATACAGGTGAAACTCCTCACCTTTCAGATATGACACCGCAGCGTCACACAGTTCGTTGAAGTTATGCGGAAGTATCTTGCAGGACAGGCCTACGGCAATGCCGTCAGCGCCCTGCGCAAGAAGCAGCGGGAATTTCACAGGCAGGGTCACCGGTTCCCTGTTGCGGCCGTCATATGACGCCTTCCATTCAGTCGTCTTGGGATTGAACAGAGTCTCCAGCGCGAATTTTGAAAGCCGGGCTTCAATATATCGGGGCGCGGCGGCCTTGTGGCCGGTAAGTATGTTGCCCCAGTTTCCCTGACATTCAATGAGCAGGTCCTTCTGTCCCAGCTGCACCAGAGCGTCGCCTATCGAAGCGTCACCGTGCGGATGGAACTGCATGGTGTGGCCCACAATGTTCGCCACTTTGTTGAAACGGCCGTCATCAAGACGCTTCATGGAATGGAGTATACGTCTCTGCACCGGCTTCAGTCCGTCCACGAAATGCGGCACGGCACGTTCCAGTATGACATATGATGCATAATCCAGGAACCACCCCTGATACATGCCCGAAAGCCGGTGGCATATCATGCCGCTGTCGTCCTTTACCGGCTGGTATGTTGAATGTTCCAGATTTCCCCCTTCCTGATTTTCAGCCTGTGCGGAATCCTGCCCTGAGCTGATGATATCGTCGTTTTCGTCACTCATTGTACGGAATTTTGTGAATGCGAAGATAATGCTTTTCGGTGACATTTCCCAGCCATTATTTATATAATAATGTGGCCAGTTCTTAATAAAATAACGTACCTTTGCGGAAATTTTCTGGAAATAGACAATTATGGCACAAGAAGACGTTTTCAAAAAGATCGTTGCTCATTGCAAAGAATACGGATTCGTATTCCCTTCAAGCGAGATTTATGACGGACTGGGCGCTGTCTACGACTACGGACAGCTGGGAGTCGAGATGAAGAACAACATAAAGACCTACTGGTGGCAGAGCATGGTGCTGCTCCACAACAACATTGTGGGTATTGATTCATCCATCTTCATGCACCCCACCATCTGGAAGGCATCAGGTCACGTCGATGCATTCAACGATCCCCTGATTGACAACCGCGACTCAAAGAAGCGCTACCGCGCCGACGTACTCATTGAGGACCAGATTGCAAAATATGACGAAAAGATCGAAAAGGAGATTGCCAAGGCACGCAAGCGTTTCGGCGATTCTTTCGATGAGGAGAAATACCGCGCCACAAGCGCCAACGTTCTGGAGCACACCGCAAAGCGTGACGCACTTCACGAGCGTTTCAAGAAGGCCATGAATGACGGTGACCTGGCTGAACTCAAGCAGATCATTCTTGATGAAGAGATTGTATGCCCCATAAGCGGCACACGCAACTGGACCGATGTCCGCCAGTTCAACCTGATGTTCTCAACCGAAATGGGTTCGACCGCTGACAGCAACATGAAGATATACCTGCGCCCGGAAACCGCACAGGGCATTTTCGTGAACTACCTGAACGTACAGAAGACCGGCCGCATGAAGATTCCTTTCGGCATAGCCCAGATAGGCAAGGCCTTCCGTAACGAAATCGTGGCACGCCAGTTCATCTTCCGCATGCGCGAATTCGAACAGATGGAAATGCAGTTCTTCATCAAGCCCGGCACTGAACTTGACTGGTTTGCAAAATGGAAGAAGACACGTATGGCATGGCACCAGGCTCTCGGTTTCGGTGCAGACCACTACCGTTTCCATGACCATGACAAGCTGGCCCACTACGCCAACGCAGCCACTGACATAGAATTCCTCATGCCTTTCGGATTCAAGGAAGTCGAGGGCATTCACTCACGCACAAACTTCGACCTCTCACAGCATGAGAAGTACAGCGGCAAGAGCATCAAGTACTTTGATCCCGAAACCAACGAAAGCTACACCCCGTACGTCATCGAGACTTCAATAGGCGTTGACCGCATGTTCCTGAGCATAATGTGCGCATCATATGAAGAGCAGGCACTTGAAAACGGTGAGACCCGTACCGTGCTGCATCTGCCGGCACCTCTCGCTCCCGTCAAGCTGGCCATACTGCCGCTTGTAAAGAAGGACGGTCTGCCCGAACTGGCACACAGCATTCAGGACGAACTCAAGTTCCATTTCAACTGCCAGTATGACGAAAAGGATTCCATAGGCAAGCGCTACCGCCGCCAGGATGCCATAGGCACCCCGTACTGCGTGACAGTGGACCACCAGTCTCTGGAAGACAACACCGTAACGCTGCGCAACCGTGACACCATGGAACAGCAGCGTGTCAATATCGCAGACCTCTGCGGTATACTTTCCGACACCGTTTCAATAACCAGCATACTCAAGACCCTTTGAACATGAAGAGAATTCTGACATTCCTACTGGCCGCGGCACTTGCACTTCCCTGCCTCATTTCATGCGGGGAAACCAGTCCTGAAGACGAATATGCGAACTGGAAGGAACGCAATATCAGCTTCATTGAAGGCATTGCAGCCAAATGTGACGGTTTTCAGGGCGTAACAAGCGAAAATGCCCAGCCGGGCCAGATGTTCAGACTTCTCTCATTCCAACTTGACGGAACGAAAGACGGCCGATGGACCAGTCAGGATTATGTCTACTGCGAAGTGATTGGCAAGGGTACGGGTACTGGAAGTCCGCTCTACAGCGACAGCGTAAAGATAAGCTACCGCACCAGACTCATACCAAGCACCAATTATCCTGAAGGCCGCGTCATTGACCAGTCCTACAAGACTGAGGACTTTGACCCCAGCGTGAACATGCCTTCGTCATTCGCACTGTCCGGTCTCATTGACGGTGTGGTGACCGCACTCATGTACATGCATGAAGGTGACATCTGGCGTCTGTACATCCCATATTCCCTTGCGTACGGAAATGAGGACAAGTCTTCCGTGCCGGCATATTCGGCACTGGTCTTCGACATCAACTACGTATGCAGTTCGAGAAAAGGGACAAACCTGCCTTATTGAGAATCATACCATAATCAGTATCATACCAAACAAACATTAATCATGGCAAAAATCCAAGGAGCCATTACAGTTGACAGCGAGCGCTGCAAAGGTTGCGAACTGTGCGTGCACACCTGTGACAAGCAGGTTATCGGCATGACTGCAGCCGTAAACAGCAAGGGTTACCATTACGCTTACATGGCAAATCCCGAAAACTGCGTGGGCTGTACCAACTGCGGCATTATCTGCCCGGACGGAGTCATTTCAGTCTATAGGGTAAAAGTAGAGGAGTAATTATGGAAGAAAGAGAAATGAGATTGATGAAAGGCAACGAGGCCATTGCCGAAGCCGCCATACGCGCCGGCGCCGATGCCTTTTACGGATATCCCATCACCCCGCAGACTGAGGTCATGGAATATCTCATGGAGACCGATGCCTATGCCCGTACAGGCATGGCTGTCCTCCAGGCCGAGAGTGAAGTTTCAGCCATCAACATGGTATACGGTGGCGCATCGACAGGACATAGGGTGATGACATCGTCATCAAGCCCCGGAATCAGCCTTATGGCCGAGGGCATATCCTACATAGCAGGCGCCGAACTGCCCTGTCTTCTTATCAACGTGTCACGCGGAGGTCCCGGTCTGGGTACCATCCAGCCCAGTCAGGCTGACTATTTCCAGACCGTAAAGGGCGGCGGTCACGGTGACTACAAGCTGCTCACCCTGGCACCCAAGTCAGTCCAGGAACTGGCAGACTTCATATCGCTGGGATTTGACCTTGCATTCAAATACCGCAACCCCACAATGATTCTGGCTGACGGTGCTCTGGGCCAGATGATGGAGAAGATTTACCTTCCTGCACAGCGCCCGCGCATGAGCCAGTATCCCGACTGGGCCACCAACGGCACACCTGAAGGAAAGGAACGCCGCTTCATCACTTCACTGAACCTGCTGCCTCAGGAACATGAGAAAGTGAACATCAGGCTTCAGGCCAAGTACCGTGAAATGGAAAAGAACGAAGTCCGCTATGAAATGATCCAGTGCGATGATGCCGAATACGTTATCGTGGCATTCGGAATCATTGCCCGAATAGCACAGAAGAGCATTGAACTGGCACGTGCCAAAGGCCATAAGATAGGTCTGTTCCGTCCCATTTCGCTGTACCCGTTCCCCTATGACCAGATACGCCAGCTTGCTGACTGTACACGCGTCAAGGGCCTCATGTCAGTGGAACTGAGCGCCGGTCA
Source organism: Bacteroidaceae bacterium (assembly GCA_024398665.1). Taxonomy (GTDB): domain Bacteria; phylum Bacteroidota; class Bacteroidia; order Bacteroidales; family Bacteroidaceae; genus Colenecus. The sequence goes on along the minus strand of JAKSIS010000001.1, from coordinate 34,455 downwards.
GATGATTGAGGACATACGTCTGGCTGTTGAAGGCCGCAAGGATGTAGGCTTCTTTGGCCGTCTGGGCGGCATGGTCCCCACTCCTGAAGAGATTGAAGACGCACTTTACAAGCACTTTAACATCAAATGAGAGCAGCAATGGAAGCAAAAGATATAATCAAACCTGAAAATCTGGTATATCAGAAAAGCCGTCTGATGGCTGAAAAACAGTTCAACTTCTGCCCCGGCTGCGGCCACGGCGTAGTTGTCCGCACCATTGCTGAAGTGATTGAGGAAATGGGCATTGAGCATGACGTAATAGGCATTTCACCCGTAGGCTGTTCAGTGTTCCTCTATGATTTCTACAAGTTCGATGTGGTTGAAGCCGCACACGGCCGCGCATGTGCTGTGGCCACCGGAATCAAGCGCGTCCAGCCTGACAAGTTCGTGTTCACTTACCAGGGTGACGGTGATCTTGCAGCAATAGGAACCGGTGAAACCATGCACGCCTGCAACCGTGGCGAGAACATTGTCATCGTATTCATCAACAACGGTATCTACGGCATGACCGGCGGCCAGATGGCACCCACCACACTGGAAGGCATGAAGACCACCACATGTCCCCGCGGACGCGATGTAAAGACCATGGGCTACCCGCTGAACATAACTCCCCTGCTGGCACAGCTTGACGGAGTCTGCTACGTGACACGCCACTCGGTACACACGCCCGCCAATGTACGCAAGCTCAAGAAGGCCCTTCGCAAGGCTTTTGAGAACCAGCGTGACAAGAAGGGCACATCCATCGTCGAGGTCGTTTCAAACTGCAACTCAGGCTGGGGCCTGACTCCCGTTCAGGCTAACGAATGGATGGTTGAGAACATGTTCAGGAAGTATCCTCTGGGCGACATCAAGGTTGACGGCAAGCTTGTCATGGATATGAATGCCCCCAGATAACTTAAGGAATAAGAACAATGACAGAAGAAATCATTATTGCCGGATTCGGAGGACAGGGCGTCCTTTCAATGGGCAAGATAATAGCCTATTCCGGACTCATGCAGGGTCTTGAAGTGTCATGGATGCCGTCATACGGTCCTGAAATCCGCGGCGGTACAGCAAACGTGACAGTCATTCTCAGTGACTCGGCAATAAGTTCACCCATACTGCAGAAGTTCAGCACTGCAATCATTCTGAACCAGCAGTCCATGGACAAGTTCGAATCAATGGTAAAGCCCGGCGGCGTACTCATCTACACCCCCAGCACCATTACCCGCAAGCCTGTACGCACTGACATCACAGTCTACCCCATCAAGGCCATTGAGGAGGCAGCAAAGATCAATGCGGCCAAGGTTGCCAACATGTTCCTGCTTGGAGCATTCATGAAAATCCGCCCCATCCTGAAGGTTGAATACGTGATGGAAGGTATCAAGCATTCCGTATCGGAACGCAACTGGAAATACCTGCCCCTGAACGAAAAGGCCATCAAGCTGGGTATGGACCTTGTAGAGTAATTCCATTCTCAAAAGCCCAAAATGAGAGCTATAGGAAAACTGATCATTCTGGCAGCAGCATTGTCCACGGGCAGTGTTTCTGCCAGAACCTTTACCTGGCAGCCCAACGTAAGCGTCGCATTTGACGCCGGCAGCACAGGCATAGGTTTCCAGCTGGAGTCCGATGTCAACGACATGCTGCGGCTGCGTACCGGTTTCGACTGGGTTCCGCATTTCGAATATCCCATGCATTTCAGCATTCAGGTAGGTGAAGACGGTGACCCGGGCTATGACAGCGAAGGGAATTCGCGTTTTGACCGCATGGCGGACTACCTTGAAGATATGACCGGTTTCCAGATAGACCAGCAGGTCGATATGGTCGGTGTTCCTCATTTCCACAACTTCAAGCTGCTCATTGACGTAGCTCCTTTCAGTAACAGGAACTGGTATTTTACAGCAGGTTTCTACATCGGGCCTTCAGTTATAGGACGTGCATACAACACAACTGAGGACATGACCACGCTCATGTGCGTGTCCATGTACAACAGCATATACGACAAGGTATATGACATTGAATACAATGAAGATTCCCAGCTGGACGGCGTTTTTCTGGGACTGGAACTGCCCCCGGCCATAAACGCACGCATTCTTGATGCCGGACGTATGGGTATGCATGTGGGAGACTTCAAGGACGGAACACCCTACATGATGGAACCGGACGCTGACAACATGGTCAAGGCCGATATGAAAGTCAACTCTTTCAAGCCGTATCTTGGTGCAGGCTACAGCAGACAGCCGTCAAAGGGACATGTCGGTTTCGCCTGCGATGCAGGAATACTGTTCTGGGGCGGGACACCGGAAGTCACCACACATGACGGCACGGATCTGATTGAGGACCTTGACAATGTGATAGGTCAGGTTGAACGCTACACCAATCTGGTAAGACCGATGAAAGTCTTTCCAGTCCTTAACCTGAGCGTCATCTACCGGTTCAACCTGTAAAAAAAGAAAAGGCTCCATTCACGGAGCCTTTTTTCATATCACAACCTTGCGCCGGTCAATGATGTATATTCCTGCCGGCAGTTTCATAATCTCTTCACGGCTGAATTCCCCGACCTTGCGTCCGGAAATGTCATAAACCTGCAGGAGACGTTTTCCTTCCCCAACAGTGAGAACGGGCGCCTTGATTGAATCAGCAATTCTGATAGAGTCAGCTATCTCCTGTTCACGCACACGGCGCAGGGAATCGGCAATCTCCTGTTCGCGCACACGGCGCAGGGAGTCAGCAATCTCCTGCTCGCGCTGTTTCTGAATGAGCAGAATCTGATATTCGGATTCAGTCATCACCGGTATCTGGTCAGGAAATCCCGCAGGAACAGGAAGATATGACTGGTTGGCGGCAAGATACTGCTTCTTTGTCCTGGAGTCAGCTGCAACTGTTGAAAGGATGTAGCCAAGACGTCCGTCCTTCATTGTACCCAGTACGCGCATGGTCTTTTTGTCATACTCCTTCCTGGAATCCGTTGACTTTGGCCGGTCAGCATTGTTGAAATAGACACCCTTAAGCTGGTTGTCTTTCGCACATGCGGCAGTAATGTGCTTCAAATCAAGCTTGTTGTCCTTAGCCTTGGTGCCTGAACACTCTATAATGACCGGAACATTGGCCGATACCTGGCCTGCCAGCTGCTTTATCACAACGGCATCGTCATGCACTTCACTGACATACCATACCTTCATGTCCTTTCCTACAGTCGTAAAGCCGAAATCGGCATAGAAAGGCTGGAAATGGCGGTCACCGACTGTCAATGACGGAGTTACCCCGAACCACTGGCTGCCGTCAACGGACATCGGAGTCACTATCCACTTGCGGTAATCGCCCTTGCGGTCAATGCCCATGTATCCGTCAGCAGTCAGGCTGGTCTCATTGTCACACAGATACTTGCCCTCGGCATACATCTGATATATGGAATCACCTGAACAGTACAGGTTGACATTGTATCTTATAATCTCGTAAATACCGGTACCCTGACTCTGTATGTCATAGTACTCACCGCTCTTGTTCTGTCCCTTGCCTACAATGTAGAAGACCGATGCGGGATCGGAATATGTCCTTGAAATGTCCTTCCAAAGCTGTATGGCACCCACATCGGCTGTCATGGCCGTAAAATTGATTGAACAGGTATTGTCATACACATAGACATACCTGTCAGTTTTGAGATTACGGACCCTGTAATAGCCGTCGCTCAAAGTCTGGGCTGAAAAAAGGGCACAGATTGAAAGAGACACAAACAGAAGTAGAAGTTTCTTCATCGGCATTATAAGAAGACTTGCCCACCCGCCTGTCACTAACGGCAGACCGGCAGGCAAGTCCTGTTTTTAAGAAAGTATTACTTTGCTACGCAGATGCAGACACGGTTCAGACTCATGTCATCACCTGAATACTTGTTCTCAGTATCACCCTTGGCTGACTTGCTGATGCGTGACTCATCAACGCCGTAATCGTCAACAAGTGACTTGACGACAGTGTCAACACGCTTTTCAGAAATCTGCTGGTTGTACTTGGCGGTACCTGTTGCGCTGTCAGCATGGCCGGTAACGGTCAGCTTGGCATCAGGATTCTCCTTCATGAATTCAGCAATCTGACGTACCTTGTACTTCTCAGTTGAATTGATGGTGTACTTGTTGATTGTGAAGTATATCTCCTCCATCAGCTGGGGAACGGTCTTCTCGACAATCTTTTCAACGGGTACTTCCTTGACAACCTCAACGGGATCACATGCGGGAGCGTAGTTGGCTGCTTCTGAAACAGGAATCATCTTCTCCTTGGGCTTGCGGTCAGCCGGCTTGCCGAAGCAGTACTTCACACCGACCAGTGTATTGACGTACCAGTCTGCGTTATGAGCTCTCTTCGAATTGTAGGCGTCACCCAGAAGGTTTGCCTGCACTTCCAGACCTGCGCTCCAGTTGTCATTGAAATGCCAGTCAACGTTTGCGCCGAAACGGCCGGCAAGCAATGCCTTTGTGCCGTCCCACAGATAAGGCAGATATTCTGCAGAAGGAGCGGGATCCTGAGAGTCCATTTCCTGCTTTGCATCAGCGGCCTCATCATTCTTGAAGGCGATGTTGGCACCGATACCTGCAAAGATTCCTGCACCAATCTTGCGGTCGGGGTTGAAACCGCCCAAAAGATTTGTAAGGTCAATCATTGCATCAAGTGTGGGAGCTACATAATTCCACTTCCAGCCGAACTGTGTCTTAGCGAAAGTGCCGTCCAGGTTGAGAAGTTCGGTACCGGCCTTGCTCTGCCATGCGTTTGCAGAAAGGCGGAGAGCCAGAACAGGATTGAACTCATAACCTACGCCCAGCTGAGCATTGGGTGAAAGCAGCTCGCTGAAAGCAACCTCACCAATGGTGTGCTGGATACCGCCCTGGAGCTGGATGAACCAGTGCGGATTGAAAGTATAATCATACTTCTGCTCGTCATCGGCACTCTGTGCCTTTGCGGGCATGGCTGCACATACTGTCATCAGTACAGCCGCCATTATTATTCTGATTTTCTTCATCATATTCAAAAGTTAAAGGTGAAGGTAAGATCACTTTACATAAACATAGAACTTACGGGTAGCAATCCAGCCCTGATAGTCGATTGCTGAGTAAGCTATTTCGTAGATGTAACCGTTGGTGGGTGCGAAGCTGACAGTGAACTTGTTTCCTTCAAATGCCTTGTTGAGATCTTCGGCACCGTTTGCAGAAGCGAGTACGCTTTCGCAGGTAGCGTCACCAAGCTGTGCGCTGTTACCGGTTGCGGGATCGATAACGTCAGTTACGGCAACGAACTTCTGATAAGCGGGAGCCAGGATTTCAGCAGTGTATGAAGTGGGATACAGTACAAGAGAACCTGATCCTGTAATCTGAGGAGCACCTAACTTGCTTGCAGCCAGCTGATGCAGTGAACCGTCGTTGGCCTGATAGAGAAGTGTGGGCTGCAGGTACTGTGCAGGCTTGAGAGGCAGCTTGCTGACTGCAGAATTGACCTTGCTCAGGTAGCTGTTCAGCTTGTTGATGTAACCGTTGATCTTGGTGTTGATTTCAGTTGCAGTGTTGTCAAGCATTGCATTGACATCGGCTACAAGAGTACCGTTGATCTGGTCGATGACACCACCGGCACCGTTAACCTGTGCATTGACATCGGCAATGAACTGGTTCAGCTTCATGCCAATTGAGTCAACATTTTCACCAACAGCTTCATTGATGGCGTTGATGAGAGAAGTGAGGTTGTCAATCGGGTAGTCTGTTCCTCCAACATTGATGGTCGGGTTTACGCCGGTCATGTCAATGTTCTTGGAAGACACTGTAAATGAAGGCAGACCGAATGAAACTACGATCGGATCAATGTCATCAAAGCTGAAGCTCTGGGGTGCGATAGGATCAAGTGAGGGGAGCTTTGAAGACAGGTCAATGCCTGCGAATGTGTGGTATGAGAGAGGCTTGACTGCAGTTACTGCAAGGTCAAATCCTGACATTACGCTGTGTTCTCCCAGGCTGTCGGTCCATGTAACCTTGACTGCATTTGCATCAAGCACACCTGAGAATGAATTCATGAGGGTCTGTGAAATGCCGCTCAAATCAATGCTGCTGCCTGATTCAAGGATACTCTTTGCAACACCCTTGATGGCGTCAACGTCGATATTGGGCTTCAGACTTTCAACTGCATCGGCAGTGATCTGGACAGGAGCCTCATAGAAACCGTTGTCGCTTACGCCGTCAGCAGTTGCACGTGTATAGCCGAATGTCAGCTTTTCAGTTGAAGGAGTGAAGTCACCCAGAGTTGCTGCGCATGTGTCACCTACGCTGTTGACCAGTGTGAATGTGTAAGTGCTGTCAAGAGGAGCACCTATGGGATTGACTGTCAGATACAGCTTGCCTGCGTTGTTTGCGGAATCGCTGATGATTGTACCTGCGGGAAGGCTGGTAGCGTCAAGTGTACCAAGAAGTTCGGCATCCCTTGCGGTGAAGGCTGTTGAAGCGTCTACCATGTGACCGGTCTGAGTGGTCGGGAACTTGATGGCTGCATCATATTCGCCGTAGTAGGTCATCAGGATGTTTGACTTGATGCCCACGGGCAGTGAGAATGAACCGAATGCGGGGTTGATGGTACCCTGTACAAGAAGGCTGGTGATGCGCTTCTTTTCAGCATCCATCAGAGAATCAACTCTCTCATCAAGAACCTTGATGCTGTCTGAAAGTATGTTCAGGCGCTCAACGATTGAAGAGATGGTGTCTTCCAGAACTTCAATCCTTTCAGTGTTCTTCTTAACGCGGACTGCCAAAGAATCGATTGAATCCTGAAGCAGTGAGTCAGCCTTCTGGAATGCCTTGTAGACATCGGCCAGCTTGGCGTCCATGCTGTCAAGAAGCTCTTCCTTCATGATTGAATCCTGCTGGTGTGCATAATCCTTTGCCTTCTGGAGGTTCTCCTTGGCGATGACTGCAACGGCTGAAATGCTGTCAAGCAGAGTGGAATCAACTGAATCGATATATTCCTTCAGGTCATACATGAAGATTGAATCCCTTGTTGCAAGAGCGTTTGCAGCAGCGGCCATGCTGTAGACTTCGGACAGGCTGTCGCTCCACATGTACTTGATGTTCTCAATGGCAATTGAATCACGGTCAGCCTTGCCCATTGCGGCAGCGGCGTCAGCCTTGGCTTCAGTTGCGGTTGTGAACAGATAGACAAGAGCGGTCTTGGGATCACCGCCTTCACCTATGCAGTTGCCCAGTGTGTCAAGTACGTTCTTGACTGAATCGATTGCTTCGCCCAGCATCTTGTCAGTTGCCTGGAGTGATGCCAGTTCAGTGTAGATTCTGTTGTGTCCGTTTGTAGCTGAATCCTGAAGGACCTTGATCGAGTCGCTGAGTCTGCTCCAGCGTGCCTTGCATGAATCCTGGCAGGTCTTGAACTTTGTCTGCAGTTCCTTGATGTCAGCAATGTTCTGCTGAATGAGTTTGGAAAGAGTTGAATCTTCCCTTTCAGCGGTAAGACGATACTCGTCATACAGATCCTCGCAATAGTCATTGCAGGAACCGACCAACCCAGCGCCCATTATGGCGAAGGCCAGTGTCAGATAACCAAATAATTTCTTTTTCATTTTTTTGTTGAAAGATTACTTTATAAATATACTTTAATTTTTCACGTTTGGAGTGCAAAGTTACGAACAATAATTGGCTTCCGCGCACGTTCACTTTGATTTTTTAATAAAAAACCCGTTTTTTACATCAAGAATGCCCTCTTTTTGTTACATTTGCCGCAACAAATTACAAATCAAACCTGTGAAAATGAAGAAAACAGCAGTTATTATGGCACTTCTGACCATGGTCAGCGTGCCCGCAAGCATCAGCGCCCAGCCGCAGCAGAGGCAGCGCCAGCCGCAGAAATGGGAAGGTCTGGCTGACACGCCCCAGATGGGATGGAACAGTTGGAACAAATTCGGAGGAAACATCAGTGAGGAACTTATCCGCCAGCAGGCCGATGCCATGGTTGAGGAAGGTCTTGTCGACGCCGGCTACATCTACCTGAACATGGATGACTGCTGGCACGGTGAACGTGACGCCGACGGTTTCGTCCAGCCGGACCCCAAGACATTCCCGTCAGGAATTGCAAGTCTGGCTGACTATGTACACTCAAAAGGCATGAAACTGGGCATTTATTCCGATGCCGGACGCAAGACCTGTGCAGGCCGCACCGGAAGTTTCGGTCACGAATATCAGGATGCCATCCAGTACGCACGCTGGGGCATAGACTATCTGAAATATGACTGGTGCAGCTCTGAAAACATCAACCCGCGCGGTGCATACACCCTGATGCGTGACGCCCTGCGTGCAGCCGGCCGCCCCATCTTCTTCAGCATGTGCGAGTGGGGTTCCAACAAGCCGTGGGAATGGGCTGCCGAGGTTGGCCATTCATGGCGCACCACCGGTGACATCACCGCCCGTTTTACCGGAGACCCGCGCCAGCGCGGATGGGGACAGACAGTTCTTTCAATCATTGACCAGAACGCTCCGTTGCGCAAGTATGCCGGTCCGGGACACTGGAACGACCCTGACATGCTTGAAGTTGGAAACGGCATGAGCGTGAATGAGGACCGTGCCCATTTCACCATGTGGTGCATGATGGCAGCCCCCCTTATCCTGGGCAACGACCTGTCAAAGATGACCGAGGAAACCCGTGCGATAATTCTCAACAAAGATGTAATCGCAATTGACCAGGACAAGCTTGGTGTTCAGGGCCTGCGCTACAAGTCGGAAAACGAGATTGAATACTGGTTCAAACCTCTTGAGGGCGGTGACTGGGCATTCTGCATCCTTAACCGCACTGAAGAACCGGCCACCCTTGACATTGACTGGCAGGACTTCAATCTTACTGACGATGAGGTTTCTAACCTTTCAACCAGCTTTGACAGAATCACCTATAGCGTTAAGGATCTCTGGAAAGCTCCAGCCAAGAAGGCAAAGGCTGTCACCACAAAGAAGAACATGTCAGTCACAGTACCCGGGCATGACGTGGCACTGTACCGTCTGACGCCTCAGGCTGACAAGAAAAAGAAGTAAAATATACTAACAAACAGAAAGAGAGGAGGCCACTGCGTAGAGGCCTCCTCTCTTTTTATTTCTGCGCGTCCCTGTTGCGGATTTCCACGCGTTTTATCTTGCCGCTTATAGTCTTTGGAAGTTCATCGACGAACTCTATCACACGTGGATACTTGTAAGGGGCTGATACCTTTTTCACATGATTCTGAATCTCCTTTATCAGTGCCTCCTTGTCCGGACAGTCACGGTATTCCTTCGAGAGTATTATCGTAGCCTTCACTATCTGACCGCGCACTTCATCGGGAACGCCGGTCACGGCACACTCCACGACAGCCGGATGTGTCATGAGCGCGCTCTCAACCTCAAACGGACCTATGCGGTAACCGGAACTCTTTATCACGTCATCCGTGCGGCCCACGAACCAGTAGTAACCGTCGCCGTCACGCCATGCCACATCGCCGGTATGGTATATACCGTCATAATGGACGGTCTTTGTCAGTTCCGGATTATGATAGTACTCTTCAAAGAGTCCGATAGGCAGGCGTTTATCAGTATGTAAGATTATTTCACCACTTTCACCATCCTCGGCCGAACGTCCGTCAGCAGTCAGAAGATCCATGTCAAAGGCCGGGTTCGGCACGCCAAGAGACCCCGGTTTGGGTTTCATCCATGGAAATGTCCCAATTGTCATTGTGGTTTCGGTCTGACCGAATCCTTCATGGATCTCCAGCCCCGTATGCTCCTTCCAGTACTCGAATACGCTGGGGTTCAGAGGCTCACCGGCAGTAGTGCAATATTCAAGCGCGCTCAGATCATACCGAGACAGGTCCTCACGTATGAGATAGCGATAGATTGTAGGAGGTGCACAGAATGAGGTCACGCGGTATTTTGCCATGGCGGCCAGAATGTCCGCCGGAGTGAACTTTTCGTGGTCATAGACAAAAACGGCAGCACCTGACAGCCACTGCCCGTACAGTTTGCCCCATACAGCCTTGCCCCAGCCGGTATCGGCCACAGTCAGATGCAGACTGTGTTCACCCACGTTGTGCCAGTACTTTGCCGTAACGATATGGCCCAGGGGATAAAGGAAATTGTGGGCGACCATCTTGGGGTTGCCGCTGGAACCTGATGTAAAGTACAGCAGAGATATGTCATGGTTGTCATTGACATTATCAGGACGCACGAACGGCGCGGCCGTGGCAATACCCTCGTCCATGCTCAACCAGTGTTCGTCCTTATATGATCCTGTGGCCACAAGGTGCTTCACGGTAGGAGCGCCGGGAAGGCATTCCTCGACATGTTTCATCATGACAGGCTCACTTGCGCACACTATCATCCTGATGCTGGCCGAATTGGCACGGTATATCAGATCCTTGGCCGTAAGCAGATGCGTTGCCGGAATGGCCACTGCGCCAAGTTTGTGCAGGGCGATTATCGAGAACCAGAACTCGGCGCGACGCTTGAGCATCATCAGGACACAGTCACCTTTTCCTATTCCGAGCGACTGGTAGAACGATGCGACCTTGTCTGACATGAGTTTGATGTCAGCAAACGTATAGCGGTGTTCGGCACCTTCGTCATTGGTCCACAGAAGCGCAAGCTTGTCCGGCTGCCGGGCAGCCCAGTCATCAACGACGTCGTACCCGAAATTGAAATTTTCCGGTACCTTTATTTCGAAGTTCTTCTGGAAATCCTCCAGAGAATCAAAATTTACTTTTTGTAAATATTTTTCAAGCATGAATCAGATTATTATGGCAAAAAACCTGGCCGGTTCTCCATTCATTGCGCGCATTCCGTGCGGCTGTGTCGAATCAAAGTAAACGCTGTCGCCTTCATTGAGAATCAGTTCCTTGCCGCCTATGTTAAGCAGCAGCTGTCCCTTCAGGACCAGATTGAATTCCTGACCTTCATGTGAATTCAGGTGCATCTGTTCCTCCATTTTGGGATCGACCGTGACAATGAACGGTGACGCTTTTGCGTGTTTGAAGCCCATTGCCAGAGCCTGATACTTGTATGCCTTCTGACGTTCTATGACCGGTCCCTTGCCCTTGCGCACCAGCCAGTAGCTGGACATGTTCGGGGCATCGCCGGCAAACAGTTCCAGAGGTTCTACACCCAGAACCGCAGCGGCGTTGCAGACAAAGTTCATGGGGATATCGGATTCACCCGATTCGTACCTTTCAAGTTCCTGTGCCGTAACTCCGCACTTTTCAGCAACTTCAGCAACGGTCATGTCCATATCTTCACGAAGACCGCGCAGGCGCATTGCCATCTGCCTTATCTGTTCATTTATCTCCATATCAGACCACTTCTATGCCCTGTTCTTCGCAAAGTTTCAGACTCAGTTCACGCAACTTGAACTTCTGGATCTTGCCGCTGCCGGTCAGAGGATACTCCTTGACGAAGAACACATATTTCGGTATTTTATATCTCGCTATCTTTCCACGGCAGTAGTCACGGACTTCATCGACACTGAGTTCAGCCCCCTCATTCAGGATGATGAACGCGCCCACCTCCTCGCCGTATTTCTTTGACGGCACGCCGGCCACCTGAACGTCACGTACACCAGGCAGGTGGTACAGGAACTCTTCAATCTCACGCGGGTAGATATTCTCGCCGCCGCGTATTATCATGTCCTTGATGCGTCCGGTAATACGGTAATTGCCGTTTTCATCCATAACGCCAAGATCACCGGAATGAAGATAACCGTTCGCGTCAATGACCTCAGCAGTCGCCTTGGGGTTCTTGTAGTAGCCCTTCATCACGTTGAAGCCCTTGCAGCACATCTCACCCTGAGTCCCAGCAGGCAGTTCCCGGCCGGTTTCCGGATCAAGAACCTTGACGCTCACGAATTCATAATCACGTCCCACTGTTGTCCATCGGACTTCCTGCGGATCATCAATGCGGGTATGGCTCATGCCCGGCGACGATTCAGTCAGACCGTACACGCTGGTGACCGTTATATGCATCTTCTCCTCAACCTTGCGCATCAGTTCGATGGGACAAAGCGATCCAGCCATTATACCGGTTCTGAGACAGGTCAGGTCGAACATGTCGAACATGGGATGGTTCAGTTCGGCAATGAACATTGTGGGAACGCCGTAAAGGGCAGTACACCTTTCCTTATGGACCGATGCCAGAGTGATGAGAGCGTCAAAACGCTCCACGACAACTTCAGTACAGCCGTGCGTGAGACAGTTCATGGTTGCCAGCACCACGCCGAAACAATGGAACAGCGGAACACAGACACACAGCTTGTCATTCTGTGTGAAATGCATGTGTTCACCGGTCAGATATCCGTCATTGGCAATGTTGTAGTGGGTCAGCATTACTCCTTTCGGGAAACCGGTCGTGCCTGACGTGTACTGCATGTTGACAACGTCATGGCACGTGACCGAATTCCTGAGACGCAGGAATTCGTCATCTTCGGTATTTTCGCCAAGCAGAAGTATTTCAGCCGTGTTGTACATGCCGCGATACTTCTCCTGGCCTATGTAAACCACATTCTTCAGATTAGGGAATCGGGCGCTCTCCAGATGCCCGCGCTGGCACTGGCGCAGTTCAGGCAGCATGGTGTATGCCATATCCACATAATTGCTTTCCCAGGTACCGTCAGTCAGACACAGCGTATGCATATCGGAATCCTTTACAAGGAATTCCAGTTCGTTCTGCTTGTAGTTGGTATTGACCGTAATGCACACCGCGCCTATTTTTGCACAGGCATAAAGGAATGTCAGCCAGTCTGGGACGTTCTGCGCCCACAGACCCACATGGGTTCCCTTTGTAACACCTATGGCAATAAGGCCGCGGGCCATGTCATCGACACGGCTGTTGAACCGGCTCCACGTGAAGCGCAGGTCACGGTCCGAATAGACAATGTATTCCCGGTCAGGCGTTGTCTTGGCCCAATACTCGAGCCAGTCGCCAAGAGTACGTTCCGACAGTTGCAGCATGGTATGGATCAGATTGGAGTGTAAATAACTGCAAGTATGCGGGCCGCAGCGCCGCCAAAGCCGTGAACGTGATGTTTGACAATTGAATCGTAGTAAATGCTGTCACCTTTTTCGAGCAGGTACGTATGCTTTCCGTAATTGACTTCGACCTGTCCGTCAAGAACGTATATGAATTCCTCGCCCTCGTGTGTGGAAAGGCTGTACTGTGCATTCTCATTTGGCAGAATGTCAATCACGAAGGGTTCAAGATGACGGTTTTCCTTGCCTTCGGAAAGGGAATGGTAAATCATGTTCTCATGCCCCTCCTGGCCATGGTTCGAGAAACGTACGCTTTCACGTTCCTGTGAAGAGCGGCTCACTACAGCCCCTACTCCCTGCTGGTCGTCAAGGAATGTGCCCAGACGTACGCCAAGCACACGCGCAATCTTGATCAGAGGAGCAAGTCCCGGAAGGGGACCGTCATTTTCAATGGCCTTTATCTGTTCAACCGGCAGCTGCGCGCGCTCAGCCAGCACTTCCACGTCCATCATCTTGGACTCCCTGAGAGATCTGATCTTGCTTCCTACTGATACTTTGGTATTCATGCTTTTTGTATTAATATGCGGACTATGCCGTATCGGAATGCAAAAATACAAAAAATAGAAACAGCCTTAAGCCATGGTGCAGAAAATAAGGCACATTTTTCAAAAAATACTTTTTTTAAATAATGTATGTTGAGTATTTTAATTACCTTTGTATGATTTGCATGCACCGCCTCGCGGCACATGCTGAAACGATTAGAAAACATATCAAATGAACGACGAAAACATCAACGGACAGGCCAATTACTCCGCATCGAACATTCAGGTGCTGGAAGGTCTGGAAGCAGTGCGCAAACGCCCTGCAATGTACATTGGAGACATAAGCGAAAAGGGCTTGCATCATCTTGTATATGAAGTGGTTGACAACTCGATAGACGAATCCATGGCGGGCTACTGCTCACACATTGAAGTCGCAATCAACAAGGACGGCTCAGTGTCAGTCCAGGACAACGGCCGCGGAATCCCCGTGGACATGCACCCCAAAGAGCACAAGTCAGCCCTTGAAGTCGTCATGACTGTGCTCCACGCCGGTGGAAAGTTCGACAAAGGTTCATATAAGGTGTCAGGCGGTCTGCACGGTGTGGGCGTGTCATGCGTGAACGCACTCTCCACAAAAATGATAACTGAAGTCTTCCGCGGCGGCAGGATATACCGTCAGGAGTATTCATGCGGCAAGCCCGTCACCGGAGTGGAATGCATCGGTGAAACTGACCTTAACGGCACCCGCCAGACATTCTGGCCGGACGGTTCCATATTCACCACCACTGAATACAAGTACGACATACTTGCAGCCCGTCTGCATGAACTTGCCTTCCTGAATGCCGGCCTGAAAATTTCTCTTACAGACTACCGTGTCATAGAGGACGGCCAGCCCAAGCATGACGTATACCTGTCACAGGAAGGACTGAAGGAATTCGTCAGCTACATTGACGAAAACCGCGTCCATCTCATTCAGGAACCAATATATCTCAATACTGAGAAGCAGGGTGTTCCAATTGAAGTGGCAATCCTCTACAACACCGAATACAAGGAGACAATCCGTTCATTTGTAAACAATATCAACACAATTGAAGGTGGAACGCACCTTGTAGGCTTCCGTACCGCCCTTACACGCACGCTCAAGAAATATGCCGATGACAACAAGTTCCTTGAGAAGGCCAAGGTTGAAATTGAAGGCGAAGATTTCCGCGAAGGACTGTCCGCAGTCATATCCGTCAAGGTTGCAGAGCCACAGTTTGAAGGCCAGACCAAGACCAAGCTGGGCAACAGCGAAGTGGCCGGCGCAGTACAGCAGGCTGTAGGTGAAGCCCTGACATTCTATCTGGAGGAACATCCCAAGGAAGCGAAACTGATTGTTGACAAGGTAATTCTCGCAGCACAGGCACGCGTAGCAGCACGCAAGGCCAGGGAAAGCGTACAGCGCAAGAGCCCGCTGTCAGGCAGCGGCCTTCCGGGCAAGCTGGCAGACTGCAGCGACAAGGATCCCGCAAACTGCGAACTTTTCATCGTTGAGGGTGATTCTGCAGGCGGCAGCGCCAAGCAGGGCCGTGACCGTCACACACAAGCCATTCTGCCCATACGTGGAAAGATATTCAACGTTGAACGCGTCATGTGGCACAAGGCCTTTGACCATGAGGAGGTGAACAACATAATCCAGGCTCTGGGTGTGCGCTTCGGACTGAATCCTGATGATTCCAAGGCAGCCAACTATGACAAACTGCGCTATTACAAGGTCATAATCATGACCGATGCCGATGTCGACGGTTCACACATTGACACCCTTATCATGACCCTGTTCTTCCGCTACATGCCCGAGCTCATAGAAAACGGACATCTTTACATTGCCACACCGCCTCTGTACCTTTGCACGAAAGGCAAGGTCAAGGAATTCTGCTACGATGACGTACAGCGCCAGCGCTTCATAGACACATATGGCGGCGGACTGGAGCAGAACATCATAACACAGCGGTACAAAGGTCTGGGTGAAATGAATCCGGAACAGCTTTGGGAGACCACAATGAATCCTGAGAACCGTCTGCTCAAACAGGTTCACATCCAGGATGCAGCCGAGGCCGACCACATATTCTCCATGCTGATGGGTGAAGATGTCGGCACACGCCGCGAATTCATTGAGAGGAACGCCACATACGCCAATATTGACGCCTGACAAATAGGGATGACAAATAGGGACAGTCCCTGTCTAATGGGGACTGTCCCCATTGAACAAAAAAAAGGTTGGGAAAACCCAACCTGAACTTCTTAATCTTGACTTAAAGGGAATCTCAAGCCAGCTTGGCGATATGTGCGCAGAGCTTTGACTTCAGATTGGCTGCCTTGTTCTTGTGGATGAGCTTTGTCTTTGCCATCTTGTCAAGAAGCTTCTGAACCTTGGGATATGTGGCGGCAGCTTCCTCCTTGTTGGTCATGGCACGGAGCTGACGAACTGCATTACGCATGGTCTTTGCATAATAACGGTTGTGAAGTCTTCTCTTCTCGCTCTTTCTGATAGCCTTCAGGGCTGATTTGTGGTTTGCCATTATAAATCAAATTTTTGTTTTTCCTAGTAGCGCGCATGAGAGTCGAACTCATCTTGCAAGAATGAAAATCTTGAGTACTAGCCGATATACGAGCGCGCCATCATTCCTGATAAAGCCCAGGCCGCTGCCTTTTAAGCGGATGCAAAAGTAGCGACATTTTCCCAATCACCAAACAAAGTTGGCATTTTTTTTATATCTTCGCTAAAGATTAATTGAAAAACGGTCTCATGTGGCAGTCTGAAAGAGGTATTGTACTTAGCAGCGTACGTCATAATGACAGTACGTGCATAGTCCGTGTCTTTACAGAAAGCCGCGGAACTGTACCTTTCATATTCTTTCTGTCCAGGAGCGCAAAGACCGCGTCAAGGAACACCGTCCTGCAGCCGCTCACACAGATAGAATTCCAGACCAGGTACATTCCGTCAGCATCGCTGCAGCATATGCGTGAAGTCAGGAACATGGCCCCGTACGGAAGCATTCCGTTCAGCCCGGTTAAAAGTACGGTTGCGCTGTACCTGTCCGAAATGCTCAGCGGCGCGCTTTCAGGAGAACAGTCAAACCCCGGACTGCTGCGTTTCATGTCCGAATCATTCATGTGGCTGGACAGAGCAGCTGAAAGCGTGACCGGCAATTTCCACATCCTTTTCACGCTTGGAGTCGCACGGCATACAGGTATCTGCCCAAGTTTCAATGATTGGGAGCCTGGGGCCATGCTGGATCTCAGGGAAAGCTGTTTCATCACTTCCAGGCCTCCTTACCCCGAATACGTGGACCCTGTGCTTTCAGCAAAACTGGCAGGTCTGGCCGGCAGCAGTTATGACGACATGGACAGTACGCCCCTTACAGGTGCGGAGCGTGTACGTCTGCTGGAAATTCTCGGCACATATTTCAGGTTGCATGTGCCGTCATTCCCGAACCTGAAATCCATTGAAGTGCTTCAGGCAGTTTTCAGCTGACTACCTGAGGCTCTTGATTTCAGACAGCGAGGCCGATGAACGCAGGCATGTGGGCGACGATTCAACAGCGTCAATGAGACGGTCATTCTCAAGATCGTCCTCCTGCATTTCAAGTATATACAGTATCTTCTTGTTAACTTCGCCGTATATGCTCTCTATATGGCTGTCCACCTCCTCTTCGGTCGTATTCTCATCCATCATGGGAATGCTTTCCATGCCGAAACCGGTGGCCAGAACGGTAATCTTGACCTCATCATCCAGGCTTTCGTCATTGGCAAGTCCCCATATGACTTCAATGTTCTTGTCCTCGAACTTGTCCATGAAGTGGCGGATCTCATTCATCTCCTCAAGAATGAGCTGGCTTTCAGGCTTGCAGCTCTGATATACGTTGAAAAGGATCTTCCTGGACTTGTAGATATTGTTGTTGTACAGCAGCGGTGACTTCAGGGCCGATTCGAAAGCCTGGTTCACACGGCCTGTACCCTTTGCCACTCCGGTACTCATTATGGCGACTCCGCCGTTGCTGAGAATCTTCTGAACATCACGGAAGTCCAGATTGATGATGCCGCGGCATGTAATGAGTTCGGCAATGCTCTTGGTGGCGGTTGTAAGCGTTTCATCGGCACGCTTGAAACCGGTGGCGACATTCTGGTCAGGATAGATTTCGAGAAGCTTCTCGTTGCTTATGACCAGAAGGGCATCGACGAACTGTGACAATTCACGCACGCCCTTCAGCGCCTGTTTGATCTTGGGACGCATTTCGAACTTGAAGGGAATGGTGACAATACCCACAGTGAGTACGCCCATCTCCCTGGCGCAGCGTGCAATCACAGGGGCTGCTCCGGTTCCCGTGCCGCCTCCCATGCCTGCAGTGATGAACACCATCTTGGTTTCATCCTTGAACTGCGCCTTTATATCCTCAATGCTCTCCTCAGCGGCCTGGCGTGCAACTTCAGGGTCATTGCCGGCTCCAAGTCCGTTGGTGGTCCTGCGCCCAAGCTGCAGCTTGACAGGTATTTCAGAATCGGCCAGAGCCTGCTGGTCAGTATTGGCTATCACGAACACCACGTCACGAATGCCCTCACGGTACATGTTCTTGACCGCATTGCCGCCGCCACCGCCCACGCCTATCACCTTGATAATCTTGCGTGACTCTGTCGGGAAATCGAACGGAAGTACGTCGTTCTCTTCAAATGCCTTTATTTCGTCGTTCATTGTTCTGATGTTTTAGTGTTTTCCGAATCCTGATCTGACTCACTCTCAAAGAACTCCTCACCCTTGTCCATTATGGAATTCAGGAACTTCTTGAGGAAATTGACTTTCTTCTTTCCGCCGGCAGGTTCCTGCGGTTCTTCAGCCTTCGCGTTTTCCTGTGCGGCGGCCTGACGGGCTGCCTCCTCGCGGCGGATGGCCTCTTCGCGGTCCCTCTTCTCCTGGGCGCTGTTTCCTTCTTCATCGAACAGGCTGCCCTGCATCATGTTCAGCTGCTGTTCAGGTTCCATAGTCTCAAGAGCATCCATGGACTTGTACTGGCAGCAGTTCGAATTGCCCTTGGCCATGACTGACAGAAGTGCCAGCTGCGAACCGTCATCCCTGCGCCACATGGGTTCGTTCCATGACACGCCGCAGATTGGGGCCGATACGAATCTGGGAGTCTTCAGCTCCGGCATTATCTTCAGGAACACCCTGTCCAGCTGACGCAGTTTGGAACCGCCGCCTGTCAGGACTATTCCGGCGTACAGCATGTCATAAAGGCCTGATGCATGGATCTGGGCCGATACATTGCGGACAATCTCCTCATTGCGGGCCTCAATTATTTCACTGATGTCCTTCAAGGCCACCCTCTTTCCCTGAACGGGTACGTTCTCACTGAGATCCTGACCGTCCACATATGCGCACAGTCCGTAGGCGCATTTCAGGTTCTCGGCCTGTTCCATCTCAATCTTCAGAACCTGTGCCAGGTCACGGGTTATCAGTGAGCTGCCCAGCGGAATGACTCTCAGCCAGCGCAACTGACCGCCCTTGTAAACGGAAACCGTAGTGGTGTCAGCGCCGTAATCCACAAAGGCACAGCCCTGCTGGCGTTCGTCTTCAGAAAGAGCAGCATCGGCCTGAACCATGGGAGTCACATATCCGTCCTCAAGCGACACCTGAGCCATATTGAAGCAGTGTGCCATATATTCGGCTATCTGCTGCTTGAGCAGAATGTTCAGGTAGCGTCCCTTCAGTTTGCGGCAGGCAATGCCCATGGGTTCCTGTTCCGTTCCGCTCATGTCGTCGACAACGTACTCAAGTGACTCCTGGAAAAGGTTTGCGTAGCCCTGACGTCCCATGCCTTCACACTCTTCGAACATTTCATCGACTATCTGCTGGCTGACAACAGTCTCATCATCGAATTCGCGTTCAACTTCAGTGATCACTGACTTCAGGCTCTTGCTGTTATATCCTATGAAAACCCTCTCGATCTTTGCTGAAAGCATAGATTCCAGGCGGCTGATGACTTCAGCTATGGCATTCGCCGTGCGGTCCACATTATACACAGCACCATGTCTGATGCATGATGCTGACGGTGTTGAAGCATAAGCCATCACCTTGAGCGTGCCGTCGAACAGCCTCTGTCCGGCCACGCCCGAGATCTTTGACGATCCCAATTCAATTGCAACAATCAGTTTGTCCGTTTCCATCTGTATCTTTTATCGTTTCTTACATACAACCTGTCCATCATAAGCCACGCTTACGGATCTGTATTTGTTCCAGCCTATCCTGTCCAGACCCTTGCTGTAGAATTCCAGCAGACGGTCCAGTTTTTCAGGAACGTTTTCGGCACTGCCCAGTATGAGCAGATGGTCACCCACCCTAGGTACCAGCTGGACCTGCCCCTCACGGCTTATGTTTATCTGTTCGACCTGCGCTTTCCAGAATTCCGATGACTCGATTGCCCGCACAATGTCAAGTAGCGGGCCTTGGGCATAGTCACTTGAAATATATCCGGTAGCCACCGGCAGATCCACTGCCAGAGCCCTGTTCTGCAGCAGTTCCCCGCGGCTGTCCACATAGTAGTCCTGACCGTATGCGCTGCGTACGCGCACCAGTGGCACTTTTCCTGACAGCCTTATCCGCAGCATGTCCCCGCCGGTCATGTAACACTCCACTCCTGCAACCAGCGGATGTGAGGAGAGCAGTTCCTCAATGGCTGCGACATCAATTTCAGCCATGGCCTTGCCCGTAGGGTCCATATTCCGCTCCTTGAGAAGCGCCATGACCATATCGTAATCCACAAGATCCAGGTCAAGGCTGTCCGATACATGCAGCGAGATGCCCTGACAGACACGGGTATCCTCATGTCCGTCAGAAAGGCAAACGGCGGCAAATATGATGTAGCCCGCCATAACGGCTGCACCTGCACCGTACAGTATTTTCCTGAAAACGCTCATTTCAATATCGATGTTATCGTATCGGCATAATTGTCAAGATCACCGGCGCCCACGGTCACAAGCACCTGGACTGTGTCGCGGATTGATTCCACCAGTGATGGAACCTTGTCCATACCTATTATGCCCTTGCATACGCCCGGTTTCATGTTGTCAGCTATTATCTGGCTTGTCACGCCCGGAATAGGTTCTTCACGTGCCGGATAGATATCCAGCAGCCAGACTTCGTCAAACAGCGAAAGGCTGTCGGCAAATTCCTTGTGGAAGTCACGCGTACGGGTATACAGGTGCGGCTGGAAAATGGCAGTTATCCTGCGGTCAGCATACAGCTGCTTCATTGACAGGGCGCATTGTTTCAGTTCAGCCGGATGGTGGGCGTAGTCACTGACATAAACCCTGTCAGCTTTCAGGTGGAAGTCAAAGCGGCGGTCACAGCCCATGAAAGTCTTCATGGCTTCACGGATAACGGATTCGCCCGCACCGCTGAGCTGTGCCATAGCCATAGCAGCCACGCCGTTCTCCACATTGATTGGAATGGGGACTCCCAGTTCAATGTCCCTGATGTCACCCAACGGTGAAATGAAATCGAATTTGAGTTCTCCGTTACCGATACGGATGTTGTCAGCATGGAATTCGCCCCGGTCGCGTCCGTAGGTGTGCAGTTTCACACCTTCCTGAAGTTCGGGATGCAGTTTCTCTTCAAGGCCTTCATGCAGCACCAGGTCACCGCCCGGCTTGATGAGCGATGCATATTTGCGGAAACTCTCCACATAGGATTCATATGTACCGTAAATGTCCAGATGGTCAGCATCCATGGCAGTGATTACGGTTCTCAACGGAGTCAGATGATGGAAGGAGCGGTCAAACTCATCGGCCTCAATGACAATGTCCTGAGTCTTGGAACTGATCATGAGATTGCTTCCGATGTTCTTGAGTATGCCGCCCAGGAATGCGTTGACGCCCTCTTCCCTTCCGGCCAGGATATGGGCCAGCATTGATGACGTGGTGGTCTTACCGTGAGTGCCGGCAACGCAAAGGCCGTTCTGTGTACGTGAAACGGTACCAAGAACCTGTGCGCGTTTCTGTATGTCAAAGCCATTGATCTGAAGCCACTGCAGTTCGCGGTTTTCCTTTGGTATGGCCGGCGTGTAGATTACCAGCGTGCTGCGCGGATCAGTAAAGCACTGCGGTATCAGTTCGGGGCTGTCAGTATAATGTATCTGCGCCCCTTCGGCCGTCAGTTTGCGTGTCAGGTCAGTCGGAGTCCTGTCATAGCCGCCCACATTGCATCCGCGAGCCAGGAAATAGCGCTCGAGCGCCGTCATACCTATACCACCGGCACCCAGGAACCATACGGACCTGATATCGGACATGGTCAGGCTGCAAGGACCTGTTCCTGCAAGATTCAGGACCTCACGTGCAATTATTTCTGCGGACCAGTTGAATGCCAGCTTCACAATATTCTCACGCAGTACCGCCAGACGCTCATCGTCCTTGACCAGATCAATCGCAGCCGGCACAAGTTCCTTGCGCGCATCGGCATCAGCTATGTGTACGGCCGCACCGCGGTTTGCCAGAGCCATGGCGTTCTTGGTCTGATGGTCTTCCGCCACGTTGGGGGACGGTACAAGTATGACAGCCTTTGAAAGCAGGCACAGTTCCGATATGGAGCTTGCCCCGGCACGGGAAATGACCAGGTCTGCGGCAGAATATGCAATGTCCATGTCCTGTACGAAATCCGTAGGAACCAGGTTGGGTACCGGTTCGGCCTGCGCCAGACGGTTCTTCATCTCCTCAATGTAGAACTTTCCTGTCTGCCAGTAGAACTGCACGTCATGTGACATGCGTATCAGGTCCAGATTGTTCATCACGCTCTCATTGACAGTACGTGCGCCCAGGCTGCCGCCTATTATGAGAACCACCTTCTTTTCCGGATCAAGCCCCATCCTTTTCACGGCCTCATTCCGGTCTATGGCATTCCTGGTAAGACTGGGACGTACCGGATTGCCGGTCTTCATGATCCTGTCCGATGGGAAGAAGCGCTCCATGCCGTCATAGGCCACACAAATCCTGTCAGCCTTCTTTGCAAGCAGCTTGTTGGTGACACCGGCATATGAATTCTGTTCCTGAATGAGTGTGGGAACGCCCATCTTCTGTGCCATTTTAAGTGTAGGACCGCTGGCGTAGCCTCCCACACCTACAGCCACATCGGGCTTGAAATCCCTTATTATGCGGCGTGCCATGGACTGGCTGCGCGCAATCCTGAACAGGACTGCAATATTCTTGAGGGGGTTCTTCCTGTCAAATCCGCAAATGGGCAGTCCCTTTATCTGAAAACCTGCAGCGGGAACGCGCTGCATTTCCATACGTCCTTCAGCGCCTACAAACAGTATTTCAGCCTGCGGACTCATGGACTTCACGGCATGTGCTATTGAAATGGCCGGGAAGATATGTCCTCCTGTGCCGCCGCCGCTGATAATGATTCTGGGGTTCTTTTCCATATCACTGGTTGTCAAAAGTGTCATCACTGTCAATAACTTCAGGTACGCCGGGCTGCTGCTCCTGAGCCGCAGCCTTTTCCCTGTCAAGCGTACTGCATATGCCCTGCAGCATTCCTATGCATGCGCTGCATACCAGCACTGAAGTACCACCGTTGCTTATCAGCGGCAGCGGCTGGCCGGTAACGGGGAACAGCCCGGTTGCAACGGACATGTTCACGAACGCCTGCAGTCCCAGCATCACTCCAAGTCCGATGGCCAGATATGCCGGATATTTTTCCCTGCACCGCGCCGCTATGCGGCCTATTCTGAAGAGCAGGTACATGTACAGTATGAGCACGATCAGGCCGCCCAGCATACCGCCCTCTTCAATGATTATCGCGTAAATGAAGTCACAGCTGGCTTCCTGCAGATAATCGCGTTCAACTGAATTGCCCAGTCCCTTCCCAAGGAAATGGCTGGTGGCAATGGCTATGTTGGCATGTGTCTCCTGCGGCTTTTCCGGTGCCGTGTTTCTGGCATATTCGAATGCGCTCTCCCTGACTTCCGTTCCGTGCTGCAGCTTGTCCTTGATACGGGCCTGCCATGTTACGGCACGTTCGGGTATGAACTTTGATTCACGCATGGCCTGCGGGGTAAGGCTCAGCATGAGCACAAGCGCTCCGGCACCTATCACTGCCACAACACCTGTCAGGGCAAGTATGCGCTTCCATGATATCCCGCCAACAATCATCATCACGTACACCACTGCTCCCAGCAGCACGGCCGTTGACAGGTTTTCCGTGAAGATGAGAAGACAGAACAGCACTGTAGTGATCAGAATGGTCCTGAATGTCTTTATCTGACTCAGTTCGTCATCGGGCTTGAGTTTTGACAGCCATGAAGCCACAGCCATGACCACCGCCACCTTGCCCAGTTCCGATGGCTGCAGCTTGAACACGCCCAGATCAATCCAGCGGGCGCCGCTGCCGCTTCCGCTGAAACTCAGATAGGCAAGCAGTATGGCCGAAATGGGAAGCAGTATAACCGGAATAAGCTTGTACCATTTGTAGTGGAAGAGATGCAGCACGTACATTACTGCCACACCCATTGCAAGATGAATGGAGTGTGAAATGAAAGGACGCAGATAGCTGGCCTTTCCGAAAGTCAGACGGCTGCTGGCGCTGAACACTTCAATCAGCGATATGAATATCAGGAAGAATACGGTGATCCATATTCCCGTATCCCCCTTCAGCCTGAGCCTGCGTTCCTTTTTCTCTGTACTGTCTTCCATCCACACCTTATATTAAAGCGCCTTCACGCATTCCTTGAACTGACAGCCGCGGTCCTCATAGCTTTTGAACAGGTCAAAGCTTGCGCAGCATGGACTGAGCAGGACAATCTCGCCCTTCTTTGCCATTCCATATGCGGCACTGACCGCATCCTTCATAGACTGGACATCGGCCACAGGAAGGCCGAAACTGTCAAAGAAACCGTGCAGTTTCTCATTGTGAAGTCCCATGTATACCAGGCCGCAGCACTTTTCCTTCACAAGGTCTGCAATCTCAGAATAGTCATTGCCCTTGTCCTTGCCGCCAAGAATCAGCACACATTTCACCGGCATGCTCTGCAGGGCATACCAGCAGCTGTTCACGTTTGTGGCCTTTGAATCGTTTATGAAGTCAATGCCGTTCACGCGTGCCACACGTTCCAGACGGTGTTCCACGCCCTGGAAAGTCTGCAGGGCCTTTCTTATGGTATCGGACTTTATACCGGCAATGTTTGCCGAAATGCCGGCAGCCATTGAATTGTACAGGTTGTGCTTTCCGTTAAGTGCCAGGGACTCCTGCTCCATGTTGAATGCATACGGCCTGTCAAAGTACAGGGTGCCGTCATCCACATAAGCTGCAAGGTCCTCCTTCTTTGCCTCAGCGAACGGATACAATGTGGCCTTCAGACCGTATTTCTTGAGTTCACGCGTTATGATAGGGTCATCGCTCCAGTATACGAAAGCATCGTCTTCAGTCTGGTTGCGTATGACACGCATCTTTGCGTCAACGTAGTTCTGCATCTCATAGTCATAGCGGTCCAGATGGTCCGGAGTGATGTTCATGAGAATGGCAATGTCTGCCCTGAAGTCATACATGTTGTCCAGCTGGAAACTGCTCAGTTCAATGACATAGTATTCAAAATCCTTTTCAGCCACCTGCCATGCCAGACTGCTTCCTATGTTGCCGGCCAGCCCCACATTCATGCCGGCCATCTTGAAAATATGGTAAATCAGCGACGTGGTGGTGGTCTTGCCGTTAGAACCGGTTATGCATATCATTTTCGCATCGGTATAACGTCCGGCGAATTCTATTTCACTGATTATGGGCGTACCCTTTGCCATGAGTTTACGGATGATGGGCGCCTCCTTGGGTATGCCGGGGCTCTTTATGACCTCATCGGCCGCCAGTATGCGCTCTTCAGTGTGCTGTTTCTGTTCCCACTCTATTCCACGCCTGTCCAGTTCCTGACGGTAGAACTCCCTTATTTCGGACAAGTCCGATACGAACACGTCAAAACCTTTGGCCTTTGCCAGTATGGCGGCTCCTGTACCGCTCTCGCCGGCTCCCAACACAACAATCTTCTTTGCCATAATCATCTGATTTTCAAGGTCAATATTGTAAGTGCCGCAAGTCCGATGCTGACAATCCACGTTCTCAGGGTTATCTTGGTCTCGAACTGCAGCTTGCTGTCATTTCCATGGAACTTGACGGTCGATGTGGGGTCTGACTTGAGCACCTGTTCCATGCTGGTGCGGAAATGGTCATGTATGGGCGTACGTTTCCATATCCTCTGATGCACACCCTTCCTTTTTCCCAGTTTGTAGTAGAAGCGCTGGCAGATTACTGACAGGCTTTCCACCAGGAACACGCCGCAAAGTATGGGAAGCAGCAGTTCCTTGTGTATGCACAGAGCGGCGACAGCTATGATTCCGCCTATGGTCAGGCTTCCGGTATCGCCCATGAATATCTGTGCAGGATATGAATTGTACCACAGGAAACCCACCAGTGAGCCCACAAAGGCGCACAGATAAACTACAATCTCCTGGCTTCCCGGAATGTACATAAGGTCAAAGTGACTGGCCGTCACAACGTTACTTGACACATACGCCAATATGCCCAACGTTATTCCGATGATTGCCGAATTGCCTGCCGCCATGCCGTCCATACCGTCATTCAGGTTCGAACCGTTCGACACGGCTGTCACCACAAACAGTGTCAGCAGCACGAAGAAAATCCATCCGGCCCGGTATTTGGCGTTTTCACCCATCCAGCTGAACATGTCGGCATAATTGAGATTATGGTTCTTGAAGAACGGTATAGTGGTACGGGTCGATTTGACATCGGGAGTCTTGATGACAACTTCAACGTTATTCTCAATCCGGGTCTCGACCTTTTCGTTTATCGTGACCTGAGGGCTGTATCTCAGTGTGAGTCCCACAATCAGGCCAAGCAGCAGCTGGCCGAAAACCTTTATCCAGCCGTTCAGACCGTCCTTGTTCTTCCTGAATGTCTTTATGTAGTCATCAGAAAAGCCTATTATGCCCAGTATGACTGTAGTGATAAGCATGAGCAGCATGTAGACATTGCCAAGATCGCCCACCAGCAGACATGGGACAAGTATTGCCACGATTATTATCACACCGCCCATTGTAGGCACGCCCACCTTGCCCACTCCGAACGGGTCAAGTCTTGCATCACGCTGGGTTTCGGAAATGTTCCTCCGCTTGAGCACGTCAATGAAATGACTGCCGAACCAGCACGAAATGACAATTGAAACGACCAGGGCGAATATTGCCCTGAATGTCACATACTGGAACATGCCGGCACCTGGAATGTGGGTTCCGGCTTTTTCCAGACTATCAAACAGACCGTACAGCATACCTTATATAATTGTCTACGTTCAGAAACACTCACGAATGACCTCATGGTCATCGAAATGGTGCTTCACACCCTTTATCTCCTGATAATCCTCATGACCCTTGCCTGCCACAAGCACCACATCACCCTCCTGTGCCAACATGCAGGCAGTACGTATGGCCTCACGCCTGTCAACAATTGTCAGGACCTTCTTCATGTCACTGCTGTCAAGTCCCTCAAGCATGTCATTAATGATGTCCTGCGGTTCCTCGTTGCGCGGATTGTCACTTGTGATTATAACCCTGTCACTGTATTTCACACTTTCACGTGCCATGATGGGACGCTTGCCCCTGTCGCGGTTTCCTCCGGCACCGACCACCGTGATGACCTGTCCCTTTCCGTCCATGACATCGGCAATGGTCGTAAGCACATTGGTCAGTGCGTCGGGTGTATGGGCGTAATCCACAATGGCCGTGAAACCCTTTGGGGAATGTATCGCATCAAAACGCCCGTTGACCGGAATCAGAGTGCTCATGACAGTCAGGACTTCACGGGGGTCACGGCCCAGCATGACTGCCGCACCGTATACAGCCAGCAGGTTGCTGGCGTTGAACCGGCCTATGAAACGCATGAATGCCTCCTGGCCGTTAATTTCCAGCAGCATGCCGTCAAAGCCCGATTCCAGCAGACGGCCCTTGAAATCACTCATGCTGCGCAGTGAATATGTCTTCACCCTGGCCCTGGTGTTCTGGGCCATGACCAGTCCGTTCCTGTCATCAAGGTTGGTGACCATGAAGGCGTCCCTGCCCAGTGAGTCAAAGAACAGTTTCTTGGCCTTCAGGTAGTTTTCAAACGTACCGTGGTAATCCAGATGGTCACGTGTCAGATTTGTGAAGATGCCTCCGGCATATTCAAGTCCGCCTATCCTCTTCTGCCAGATTGCATGTGAACTGCACTCCATGAAGACATACTTGCAGCCTTCATCGGCCATACGGCCCAGCAGGCGGTTAAGCGTCACGGCATCAGGTGTGGTATGGTCTGCCGGAACAGGATTCCCGTCAATGTAGTTGCATACTGTCGAAAGCAGGCCGCAGCGGTATCCAAGCTTGCGGAACATGTTGTACAGCAGTGTGGCTATTGTGGTCTTACCGTTTGTTCCGGTAACACCCACAAGTCTGACCTTTTTTGACGGATCGCCAAAGAATGTCGTGGCAATGCGCCCCACAACATCCTCGCAGTCATGCACCTGAACATATGCGACGCCCGGTGCAATGCTGTCCGGCAACTTTTCACACACAACCGCACACGCACCCTGCTCAACCGCCTTGCCTATGTACGTGTGACCGTCAACACGTGTTCCGCGCATTGCCACAAACATGGCGCCCGGAGTGATTTTCTGGGAATCCAGCTGGATATCACCGACTGCAGTATTCACATCCCCTACCAGATTCTCGACTTGTATTCCCGCTATAAGCTGTCCAAGTATCATTTCCATATCATCTGACTGACAATTCCAACTCTATCCTGTCACCCTTTTTGAAACGGGTGTTTCTGGCCAGGCTCTGCCTGCGCACCTTTCCAACGCCTGTAATGTCCACCCTCAATCCCATACTTTCAAGAAGGTATATGGCGTCCCGGGCCCCCATACCCGTCACATCAGGCACAAGACTGCGGTCAATATCGACCACCTTCATGTCAAAGCGCCCCGAATCAGTCCTGACAACGCCCCAGATGCTGTCCATCCGGGCCTGTGCCCTGCTGTCCCATTCAGGCTTGTGCCCAAGTCCCTTCAGTACCGTCCGGGCCTTTGCCAGATTGCCGGGCAGGACCTTAGGCAGGAACTGCCCCACTGTGTCGGCCGCCTCGTCCACGCTTCTCAGATTACGGCTGGCCATGACCTTTTCCGATATCTCGTGAAATACCGGAGCGGCCATCGTTCCGCCGCCTGCAGCGCCGCCCGATGTCCGTATTGACACTATGCATGTGTACTGCGGGGCATCGGCCGGGAAGAATCCGCAGAATGAAACCATATGCGTACGTCTTCCTGCGGTATAGCCCGCGGTACCCTGTGAGAGCTGTGCTGTGCCGGTTTTACCCGCCACCCTGAAGTAGTCCGATGCGGCCCTCTTGCCTGACCCCTGCGGTGAAGTCACAAGTTCAAGCATATATCGGATTTTGGCCAGAGTGCTGTCCTTGCACATATGTTCACGCACTACCCTGACCGGAAACTCCTGAACCACCTCACCCTCATCATTGCGGACTTCACGCACCAGACGCGGCGCAACCATGCATCCGCCATTGGCAATGCCGTTGTAGAAGGCCAGGGTGTTGATGACCGGCAGCTGCGTGTTGTATCCTATTGACATCCACGGCAGGCGGGTTGCGTCCCAGTATCCGTCACGCCTTATCACAGGAGCGGCAGTACCCACCAGCTGCAGGTCGAAATGGGTGTTTATGCCGGTACGGTAAACGCCGTCTACAAATGCCTGCGGATTGTCCTTGTATGCGGCATTTATCAGTTTTGACGTTCCTATATTGCATGAGTTCATGATGATTCCGGGTACGGTAAGCCAACCGTAGCCTTTTCCGGCATCGGTCATGCGCGCACCGCCAAATCCGGTGTACAGGCCGTTCTCGCAGAAAACGCTGTCGGTCAGTGACACTTTTCCGTCATCCAGGGCGACCATGAACGATACGGGCTTGAAAGTCGAACCCGGTTCGAAAATCTCCTTCACGGCGTTGTTCTGGATTTCACGGTAACCGTTTTCTGTTCTGGTCATGCTGGCCATGGCCTTGATGTCACCGGTGCTGACCTCCATGAGAACAGCAATGCCGGATACCGCATTGACCTGCTCCAGTTCACGGCGCAGGGCACATTCGGTAATGTCCTGCATGTCGACATTCAGCGTTGTGACAATGTCGCAGCCGTCAACGGCAGGCAGGTCCGCCACCAGGCGCGACACGTTCTGTACCTTCTCCATATGACCCTTGCCGGGTATGCCGCGCAGAAGCGAATCAAACGACAGTTCCAGACCGTATCTTGCCGAATCCTTCGCCACATACATGTCACCCAATGTCCTTGCGGCCAACTGTCCGAAAGGCTGCTGTCGCGATATCTTCGATTCGGCGCTGAAGAACCAGCCCTCATACTTGGGTTTAAGCCATACCAGGCGCGCCAGGGACTTGTACTGGTTATATGTTATAGGGTATGAATTCCTTGATGTTCCGGGCAACAGCAGCCACGAATGGGATTTGGCATCCTTGCCCTTGCGGTAATGGGCCTTCAGTTCCTGAGCCGAATACTTGGGGAAAATCTGATGCATGCTCTCCGCGAACTCGTCAATATGCCGCTCAAAGAGAGTGTCCTTTCTTGTCTGGTCTGATTTGGCGCGCTTCTCATCCTTTTCCGCAGTCCTGAAATCCAGGAAAATACGGTACTGCTTCATACTGCTTGCCAGAAGCAGCCCCTCATCGCTGAGTATGTTGCCACGGCGGGGTTCGATGACCCTGGTCACGGCAGTCAGGTGTTTTGACACGTCATTCCAGTACTGGCGTTCACCGAACATGACAAAGCCCATCTTGACGATTATGACAATACCCCATGCCGCCATGACAAGGAACAGCGTCACATATCGGCGTGA
The DNA here is from genome assembly GCA_024398665.1 of Bacteroidaceae bacterium. GTDB lineage: Bacteria > Bacteroidota > Bacteroidia > Bacteroidales > Bacteroidaceae > Colenecus. The sequence goes on along the minus strand of JAKSIS010000001.1, from coordinate 3,918 downwards.
CACCTTCCTCTTCTCCTGCCCCCTGTCATTATTATCCTTTTCCATGACCTTTTCTCTCATTTAAGGCGGAACGGGGGTTCAGTGGTGGTACCAAGGCCTGACCCGTTGGCTGTCACCACCTCTTCAATGTATGAAGGCTTGCTCTTTGCTGACACGTCACTGGTGGTATTCAAAGCCTGATACTCAAGATCCACCAGTTCGCGGCGCAGCCTTTCAGCCAGGACCTGGTCACGCTGGTATGCATACCTGTTGCCAATGTAGACAATCACGCATACAAGTATCTCAAGCAGCAGCGGTATCTGACGGCGCAGGAATTCTGTCAGCGCCTGATTTGTCACGTGCTGCACGCCAATCTTCCTCTTCTCTTCCTGCTCCATACTACACTCTTTCAGCAATTCGCAGTTTGGCGCTGCGTGAACGTGGATTGTCAGCCTGCTCCCTGGAATCAGGAACTTGAGGCTTGCCTATACACCTGAACGGGACAAGACGGTTACCGTAGAAGTCGGTCTCGACCACTCCGTCAACGTTTCCGCTTTTCATCAGGTTCTTGACCATACGGTCTTCAATCGAATGGTACGTTATGACTGCCAGACGGCCGCCGGGTTTCAGAAGTCCGACAGTCGCCGCCAGCATTTCCTGCAGCGCGTCAACTTCATGGTTCACCTCCATGCGCAACGCCTGGAACAGTTTGGCCATTTCCTTCTTTTCGCGTTCGCGGCCCAGAACCGGCCGCACCGCGTCAATAAGCTGCGGAACGGTTTCAATGCGTATATTGCGGCGGCAGCGTGCAATGGCGGCGGCCAGCTGGCGCCCGCACTGCAGTTCACCGTACAGATAGAAAATGTGTGCCAGCTTCTCCTCAGGATAGTCGTTCAGCACATCGGCGGCGTTCATGCCCTCCCTGCAGTTCATGCGCATGTCTATGGGACCGTCAAAGCGGAAAGAGAAACCGCGGCTGCTGTCATCGAAATGATGCCATGAAACACCCAGGTCGGCAAGAATGCCGTCTACCTGATCATGTCCGTACCAGCGCATGAAATTGCGCATGTAACGGAAATTTGAATATACGAATGTGAAACGGGGGTCATTTATGGTGTTTTTCATGGCATCGGCATCCTGGTCAAAACCGTAAAGATGCCCTTTCGGACTGAGTCGGGAAACAATTTCGCGGGAGTGTCCGCCTCCGCCAAACGTGGCATCGGCATAAATCCCGTCGGGGTCAACGACCAGTCCCTCTACACTTTGTGTGAGAAGGACCGGTACGTGATATGTAGTCCCGCTGTTGTCCACTTACCTTTTATGTAACTGTTATCAATCACTCTGTCATGAATTTCGTCAATCCTTCAGCAAAATCCGCATCGGTCATGAATGCCTCATCCTGCCGTACCTGAGCTGACTGCGGGTTCCATATCTCTATGGTCTGTTCCATACCCACGAACAGCACATCCTGACCAATTCCGGCCTTTTCAAGCAGAGCCTTGGGAAGAAGCAGGCGGCCGTTGCCGTCAAGCTGCAGTTCCTGTGCCTCGGAAACCAGTTTTCTGTAAACCATCTGCTGGTTTCCGTCAAAACGGTTCAGGCGGGAGCGCACTCTGGCAATTTCCTCCTGCCACTGGGATTCGGGATATACCACCAGACAGTTCTCGAAGAAGTCCTTACGGACAACCAGTGTCTGCTGGCCGTTCTGCTGCAATGTGCGGCGGAACTGCGCCGGCATGAACACCCTGTTTTTGGTGTCCAGACGCGCTGGGAACTGTCCGATAAAGCTCATTTTCTGCTGACAATTGATATTCGACCCCAAAATTACACCTTTTCACTCCACTTTGCCCCACTTTGCCCCACTTTATTTCCACAAAGTTTTCAACAGGGTGTTGATAAGTTTCCCTGCTGCAAGTCAGGCAATTGTACTGCGCGGATTAAAGCAGTGCTGTAACTGCTGCAAATGAATCAAAGGCCCAGAATACTGCGGACCAGAGGCACGACGGCCGCTTTCAGCGATTTGTCATTGAGACGGTGCTCCCCGTCAAAACGCATGGCATGACCTGGATAATGTTTCTGGAACAGGTCATATGTATTGACTGTGGTGTCATGAATGCCGAACAGACCGAAAGTGTTTTCGCGGTCAAAGTCAGTTATTCCCTTGAACTGCTGGCGCTCCATCATATTGAAGTTACGGACTATCTGTCCGGTGATTGTGAATGTCCTGGCTCCGTCCTTGCGCCCGTTCTGGAAGGGATAGGTCTTGTTTGCCCTCATGACTTTTGACATGGTTGACATGTTGAAGGCCGGGTTGACGCAGATTTTGCGGTATCCGAACATCTGCTGCGCATACATCCCGCCCATTGACGTGCCCACAATGATATCAGGCTGTTCAAGTTTCACATATTCCTGAAGATAAGGAAGAGCCTGCGCGGGATCCACCGGAATATCGGGAGCTATGACCTCCAGTTCAGGCAGCATGCGTCTCAAGCTCGCGACTGTGCCGCTGGCACCTGAAGACATGAATCCGTGGAAATATACCAGTTTCATAATTATTCAAGTTTCGCATGTTCCAAATTACTGTCATTCAGGGTTCATCAAGGCGAAACTTGAATAAATTATATCCTTTTCTGACCCCCACCTACATCCTCCCCTCAGGGGAGGACCCAGCCGCGAGCGGCTGGAACTGAAGTTTCACGCGAAACTTCAGTTATTTCATGCCGCGGGCTTTCCATATGCGGTCCTTGGCGTCATTGATTTCCTGAAACTTCTCTTCAGCAGCCTTACGCACATCCTCACCAAGCGCCTGCACCCGGTCCGGATGATGTTTCAGAGCCAGCTGGCGGTAGGCCTTGCGCAGTTCGTCATCGCTTGCATCGGGACTGACGCCAAGCACACGGTATGCATCGTCAAGTGAACTTCCGCCAAGACCAAGCATCTGGTCAACATCGTTTTCGGACAGTCCCATGGCCAGGGCATCGGATTTTATGACATTTATTTCCGATGCATCGGCGTTGCCGTCGGCTTTGGCGAGCGTAATCAGATAGGAGATGAGTTGGAGACGCTGTCCGACAGTCATGACCGATGCAATCTGACGGCAGCAGTCCTGTATCTGACTGCGCCACCACGATTCGCCCATCTGCTTGCGGCGTTCGAAAAGGCGGCGTATTATTTCATCGCCCTGGGTTTCGGCATCCTGTCCGAAACTGGAGCGCAGGAAACGGCGCATGGCCTCCATCTCGCTGTGCATGATACGCCCGTCAGCCTGAATGACATCGGCTGAAAGGACCATCAGCGCGAACAGAAAGCCGTTGCGTTCACCCTGACGGCTGTCTGATACTGTGGGACGGGCTGTTGATGTAGTGATGTCAGAGCTGAGGACACGTTCGGCCAGGGAACCCAGCGCAAAGCCCGCCAGCGCTCCCAGAGGGCCGCCTGCCAGCAGCCCCAGAAAACCTCCTATCCATTTGCCTGCTCCCATATTGATTTGGTTCTTGGGGCAAAGGTACAAAAAAAATGGGAAGGGCGGGAGTCGCTAAAGCTATCACGCTCCCTATTGAAGGTTCATATGGCGGAATGCATATCGGCGATCTTATTCTGTACTACATAAAACCGGGTAAAACGACTCATTTGCCACTTAACACTTGATTTCTCATTTCATTCGACAATCTCCAGCAGGGTGAGCCCGTTGCGGCTTCCTGCAATGTAGCTCATCTCCCTGCCGTCCCGCATCAGGTTGTCTATAACCAGTTCTCGGCCTAACTGTAGATAGTTGCACGAAAAAGTATCGTGCGGAGCAAGCTTGGCATTGACCGATTCCAGAGTCTCGAACATGCTGTCGCCAAGGTAACGGATCAGGCAGACCCTGTCGGGCCGCCAGCCTATCCTGACTTTATCAATGCGTCACCCATTTGACGTCAGCCAGTCGTCGGTCTCGAT